>CAQUWW010000034.1:21362-25980 GCA_948896875.1 uncultured Acetatifactor sp.
GACAACCAGAGTGCAGTCCTGACATTTGCAGAGTCGCCTGCAGACAGCCAGGTAATCGGCGTTCATCATCTGCTAAAAATCATGGATGAAGGGGACCTTTTGTATGTTCTGGTGGCAAAAGGCATCAGTGAAGATGTGTATATGGTGGGGAAGATTGCGGTGAGCCAGCTGCAGAACCTTATCATTGCCTATAAGGAGAGATTTGACAGGAATAATTTTTTCCAGAATCTGCTGCTTGACAACTTGCTGTTGGTGGATATTTATAATAGAGCGAAAAAGCTTCACATCGAGGTTGCCGTGCCCAGGGCGGTTTTCTTGATAGAAACCCATTTTGAGAAGGATAACATTGCGACGGAGCTTTTGCGTGGAATTTTTTCCAGCCATGCCGGAGATTATATCACTGCTGTGGATGAGAGCAGTGTCATTTTAATTAAGGCGCTGGAACCGGATTATACGGAAGAGACTCTGATGGAAGTGGCCGAGGTCATTGTGACGATGATGAATACGGAAGCCATGCTGAATGTGAAGGTATCTTTCGGCACGGTAGCGCAGGAGCTGAAGGATGTGTCGAAATCGTACAAGGAAGCAAAGATGGCGCTGGATGTTGGAAAGATTTTCTATGCGGAGAAGAGGACTATCGCCTATAGCGCGCTGGGAATCGGCCGGTTGATCTACCAGCTTCCCATGAGCCTGTGTAAGATGTTCATCGAAGAGATTTTCGGCGATAATGTGCCCTATGACCTGGATGATGAGACTCTGACCACCATCAATAAGTTTTTTGAGAACAATCTCAATGTCTCGGAGACTTCCAGACAGCTGTTCGTGCACAGGAATACATTGGTGTATCGTATCGAGAAGTTACAAAAAAGTACAGGACTTGATCTGAGGAATTTTGATGATGCTCTTACGTTTAAGATTGCATTGATGGTAGTCAACTACATGAGATATCAGGATAACCTTGACTATTAAGAACGGAAACAGTCATAAATAAGACAACCCTCAAATATATTGAAAAAGCAGTTAAATATATTTGGGGGTATTTTTATGCTATATGACAGAAAAATAAAATATCTGGATTACTATGAAAACGGGGAACGAATCAGAGGCGGCGGTTTTGCAAAGCTGGAGGTAAGGGACGGAAGCCTGCGGATAGAACTGAAGGTAACAGGTTTGCACCCTACGGATTCTTTTGACAGAGAGATCCTGCTTCAGGGCGAGAAGCAGGAGAAAGCACTGGGGAGTATGGCGATTGCCGGAGGAAAGGGACAGTATCTGCAGATCTGTCGCGATCTTCATGATATTGGAGGTACTGGTATTCCTTATGAAGAATTGCGTGGAATTCGGATTCCGCTGGGGGCAAACAGGGAGATTTCCTGTGCCCTGCAGGCATTGCGCATGGCCGGCAGGATGGATGAAGCGCGTAGAACCGAAAAGGAAATGCCACAATGGACGGCTGAGCAGAAGAGAAGCGGGCAGAGCGACGCCTTGAGGGCTGTCAGTCGGGAGAGCGGGATAGAAGCCGGCCGGGCGACGGGAGAGAACATGCACGGGAGGATAGAGGAGACAGGGAGAGGCAGCCTGAGGAGAGAGGTGGAAGAAAGCGGATGGACGAAAGAAGCGGGGGGATTCGGCCGGAAGGAAAGTGTGGAAGAAAGCGGATGGACGAAAGAAGCGAGGGGATTCGACCGGAAGGAAAGTGCGGAAGAAAAGGGATGGACGAAAGAGGCGGGGGGATTCGGCCGGAAGGAACGTACGGAAGAGAAGGGATGGACGGAGGAGGCAGGAGGATTCGGCCGGAGGAAAGACACGGAAGAGAAAGGGTGGACGGAGGAGGCGAGAGGATTCGACCGGAGAGAAAGTGTGGAAGAGAGGGGAGCTGTCCCTAGGGAAAGTGTGGAAGAGAAAGGATGGATGGGGAAGATGGGGGGAAACGTCCGTAAGGAGGCTGCAGGAGAAAGCGGACGAGTTGAAGACACAGGCAGACAGGAATTAGAGATCAGGGGAAGTGCCGGATGGCAGGAAGACAGCGGTATGAGAGGGCGGGGGGAAGACAGAGAGACTGAGAGAGGGAAGGAAGCCGGGCAAAGGAAGGCGGTGAGAGAGGGAAAAGGCAGAGACGGAGGAAACAGGGAAACAGGTGAAAAACCTGTGCCGCAGAAGGAGGATAAATGGTCTCAGCTATGGGATATTTATCCCCATATTCATCCTTTTCGAGACCAGCGGGAATACCTGTCTATCAGACCCTCAGACTTTGTTTTGTTTCCTGAGGCCTCCTATAAAATGGTGAATAACAGTTTCCTGCTGCATGGGTATTATAATTATCATCATCTGCTTTTGAGCAGAGTGGAGAAGCGTGGTGAGATCCTCTATTACATTGGGGTGCCGGGTAACTTCTACGAAAAGGAAAAACAGGTGGCGATTATGTTCGGGTTTGAAAGCTTTGAATGCGCGGAGGAACCTGCGCAGGCAGGAGATTTCGGCTATTATATGATGAGGACCCAGCTATAGGCCTTCTCCGTCAAAGACAGGAATAAAGCTTTCGACCGCGGTTTCGCCCTCCTGAATATATCCCTGCTCGATGCCGATTTGATCTGCAAAGGTCAGGACCTTTTCATATTCGTCTGCTGTGACCCGGCGCCGAAGTACTTCGGGAAGCTCAGGATTCCGCAGAAGTGGCGTGTATTGGTTCATAATACTGACATAAATGTCATTTCCGTAGGTATCGTGCAGAGTGCGGAGTATTCTTTTGGAATCTCCGCTCTGGCCGGGAAGAAGGAGATGGCGGACGATGGTGCCTTTCTTCATCAGTTCTCCATCGGCGTCAAAAACCGGAGGACCTGTCTGACGGAACATTTCCGCAATGGCGGCGGAGGCTTTCCGGAAGTAATCAGGCGCATGGGAAAACTGGGCGGACAGGTTGGGAGAGTGGTATTTCAGGTCGGGAAGATAAATATCCACAAGACCATCCAGAAATTGTAAAGAGGAAACCTCTTCGTAGCCTGAACTGTTGTAGACAACGGGGATGCCGAGGCCCTGTTGTCTGGCGGCTTCGAGCGCCATACAAACCTGTGGAAGAAAATGTCCGGCGGTGACAAGGTTGATATTTGCCGCGCCCTTTTCCTGTAATTCCAGAAAAATCCGGCTCAGTCGCTTTACGGACAGAGGGCGTCCGGACTGTCCCAGGGCGATTTCCCGGTTTTGACAGAAGACACATTGCAGAGAACAGCCGGAAAAGAACACAGCACCGGAACCGCGGCTGCCGGATATGCAGGGCTCTTCCCAGAAATGCAGGGCGGCTCTGGCAGCTGTAATTTCCGCACTCTGACCACAGAAGCCTCTGCCGCCGGCCTGGCGGTTTACATGACATCTGCGGGGACAGAGAACACAATCACGCATCAATTCTTCTGTTTGTTCGGGAGTCATTTTCATGAATTTTCCTCAAAAAGTCAATATTGACAGACAAAGGCCGTACACCCCAGAATTCAGATACGGCTCCACCCGGCTGCCTTACGGCACATGAGAGGTTCCGCTTAGTGCTGCTTTGTTCCCAACCTGACACGGTTCGCAGATTCCCATTGCGCAAGACCGAATTTCATCACTGTATTGAAGTCTGAAAATGTACGGCTTTATCAGTATAGCCGTATTGTATGGTATTTGTCAAGGGTAAACTCTACTTTTGAGATACAATTATAATTTAGGCTGAATTTATCAAAGTATTTTTATAAAACTATGGAAATTTAGGTACAAAACAGTTATAATCTAACTATACATATCATATTTTAGGAGGGTTAAGACATGAACAATTTACCACAGGTAAAAATCGGCATCGTGGCGGTAAGCCGTGACTGCTTCCCCGAGAGTCTGTCCGTGAACAGAAGGAAAGCTCTTGTGGAGGCTTACACAGCAAAATACGGCACGGAAGCCATTTATGAGTGCCCCGTTTGTATCGTAGAGAGCGAAATTCATATGGTACAGGCCCTGGAAGATATCAGAGCAAACGGCTGTAACGCACTTTGTGTATACCTTGGAAACTTTGGTCCGGAGATTTCCGAGACACTTCTGGCAAAGCATTTCGACGGCCCGGCGATGTTCATCGCGGCTGCCGAGGAGACCCAGAATGACCTGGTGGGCGGACGCGGAGACGCTTACTGCGGTATGCTGAATGCAAGCTATAATCTGAAGCTGCGCAATGTG
This sequence comes from uncultured Acetatifactor sp., assembly GCA_948896875.1. Classification (GTDB taxonomy): domain Bacteria; phylum Bacillota; class Clostridia; order Lachnospirales; family Lachnospiraceae; genus Acetatifactor. Next base: position 25,557 of record CAQUWW010000034.1, read on the forward strand.
AAAGCTTATATCCCCGAGAATCCCGTGGGTACCGCCGCAGAGTGTGCGGACATGATTCACGAGTTCGTTCCCATTGCCAGAGCAATCGTTGGTCTGAGCGACTTAAAGATCATTTCCTTCGGCCCCAGACCTTTGAACTTCCTGGCCTGCAACGCACCCATCAAGCAGCTCTACAATCTGGGTGTGGAGATCGAAGAGAACTCCGAGCTTGATTTGTTTGAGGCCTTCAAGAAGCATGATGGAGACGAGAGAATTCCTGCAAAGGTAAAAGAGATGGAAGAGGAGCTGGGCGTTGGCAACAAGAAGCCCGAGGTACTGCCTAAGCTGGCTCAGTATGAGCTGACTCTTCTGGACTGGATTGAGGCTCATAAGGGATACCGCAAGTATGTGGCAATTGCCGGAAAATGCTGGCCTGCATTCCAGA
>CAQUWW010000035.1 GCA_948896875.1 uncultured Acetatifactor sp.
CACTGATGGTCATAAAATCATATCCATGCTTTCGGTAAGCCGCACATACTGTCTCCGGCTGCTCGTTGCCGTCCGAACAGCAGGTATGAACATGCAGATCCCCCATAAAAGGATAGCGGCCAATCAAATCATCCGCCACACAGTAAATGGATCCCTGCCTGATCACAGTTTTTCCAGTATCAGGATGAATATAAGAAAGACGCAGGTAATACTCCTGCTCCTTCTCGAAGACATGATGAAAAGTAAAGCATCCTTCCTCGTCACAGCGGACAATGATTACCCTGTAATCCGCAGACAGGGGAAAATATCTGGGACGACCAGTAGTCAGTGCCGCAATGGTCAGCGTATACTCCTCTCCGGGCTCAAATTCTCTGCGCACACCCAGAGGACGAATATGAATGCAGACATCCGCACCTGCCGCAACAACTCTGGGAAAGATATCATAGCTTTCTGCTTCCCTGTTTTTCTGATATGCCATTTTCTGTCCCTCCTCTTTACCTGCTATCATTCTCTCTGCTTCCTTCTTACAGCCCGGTCTCCTTCATCACAAGCCGCAGGGTACCTCCCCGCATCATATCGCTTGCCTTTATGGAAAATTCTGAAAGGACTCTGCCATTTAAGAAGGCCTCTGCCACATAAATACCTTCCCCTTCCCGGCTGACCGTAAATTCTCTGCCGTTTGCAAGGTACAGAGTAACCGTGCAGACATGAGGTGTGCCCAGAACCAGCTTATCCTGCCCCGGTACCGGAAGCAATCCCATTGCATACCATACATAGAGTGAAGATAACGCTCCAAGATGGTTATCGCCCGGCAGTCCGTTACGTCCCTCTGTGAACATACAGCGCATACCCGCATCTATCATCTCACACATTCTGTCATGCCTTCCCACGTAATAATACGCCACAGGAGCCTCCATATCCCTGATATCACTGAAACCACTGAATCTGCCAATATGGTTCCCGGCCTCCTGAGAAGCTGTCTCCTCCTTGTCCGCATAGCCAAAATACTGATCCAGAATGTCCATATTCCGCGGCAATATCCCGGAGCAGATGGCATCCGGCGCCTCACACAGTTCTGCCGGATATTCCGCCTTCACCCCGTGGACATAAGCGTCATAAATGCTGGCTTTCACGGCCGTAAATACCTTCTGCTTCTCCGCCCACTCCCGTTTTCCACACGCGCTGTCGCTGCTTTGCCGCCGGTCTGCCTCCTCCTCTTCCCGGTAATACTCAATCAAAAGCGGTACCAGCTTCTCCGAAATCTCCGGATACAGGGTATAAAGTAAGGGCAGCTGAGCTTTTCCGGCTCCCCGAAGCATCAGCTCCGCTATAAAATCACTCTTTTTCTCATAGACACATCGCTCCCTGCTCCAGTCGGAAGGATATATAAGAGAGTGATATAAATTGGTATAAAACAGCCGTTTCTCCCATTCCGCAGAAGCTTCCACCTCTATCCTGCCAAGGGCTCTGTCCCAGGTCCGGTATGCCGCCAGGGCGATTTCCCTCATGCTTCTAGTCTCGGAGAGGACAGCTTCCCAGGCCGCTTCCACACTGTCCGCCGAAACGGAAAGGCGAAGCTCCACCTCTCTGTCATTGAAGGCAGAAAAGCAGACCCCAAAGCGCCTCTCTGTCCGGCCGGTCATATACTCCGTCTCTCCCTCCAGCTCCGTGTCATCCCGCCAGAGCGCCGCCTTCTGCGCATTCCCGCAATACCCATAGAAGCATAACCTTCTGCCTTCCATCACAAGTTCCGCCTCAAAGGCAGTTTCCCCACAAAGTCTGAGTCTGGTCTCCTTTCTCTCCGGTGGAAAGCCCTCCGCATTTCCTGTTCTTCTCCCATCGGAAAAATCCACCACAAGAAGTCCGTTTTCTCTGCGATAAGTGTAACTATGGCACATCACATCAGGTGCAATGACAACTTCACACAGAACATTATTAGGTTTCTTCAGGTCCGTCTTATAGAATCCCGGAGCACCGGATTCCCATTTCATGCCGCAGCCTATGGTACTTTCCCCGATCTCATCGTAACAGGGTGTCACCATAGGACAGTGGAAAAAGCTGCTGCCTTCTTCGTTCGCTTTGGCCTGCATATAGGAAAAGCCCATACACTCCACGCCCTCTCCCAGATTCTTAAAATCGGCGTTGTTCTGATTCTTCCCGGAATCCTGGCCAAAACGTTCCACCGAAAGTCCCCCGAAGGGCAATGTCACCACCGGGGTGGTGGCGCCCGTGCTTACATCCGCCGGCTTCCACTTTCCGGCAATCCCCTCCGGCTTCGGAAGAAGTCTCTTCTCATTCCCATAGAAGACATCCGCATAAATGGCGTAATCCTTCCGGTCCGCCTCCTCCGGCCCGTTCAGCAGACGCGAAGGCCAGGCAATGGCCTTCACCCCGCAAATATCCCGAAGATGAATCATCCAAGTCTTCATTTCTCCGGGATTTTCTTCGGAGAATTCGATAATCCGACCGCCTCTGAGCTTATTGTCGCTTCCCGCATCATAGCCACAGGAGGCGTCAAAGGAAAGGCGGATTCCCTTATAGGTTCCGCTCATGTCATGAAAATGCTCGTGGCCACAGAAAATCCCTTTGACATCCCCTCTCTCCACACAGGCCTGAAACAGCCCGGAATTCTCCCACTCTCTGTCAAAGCCTCCGGTGACGGTTCCCTTTGTGCCGCATTCCTCCGGATGCTCTATCACATAGCAATACTCCGGCAGTGGAATATGAAGGTACAGGATGGAAGGAATTTTCCTTCCGAAGCAATCCTCGATTGCTCTGGAGGTCTGGTAATACCAGTTGACCTGGTCAATCCCAGGCATACTGTCATGGGAATCCAGCGCCCAAATATTCAGGGCGACATCATCGCTGTCCGAACGAAGAACGGGAAGCACATAATTGCCCACACCTGAGATCTCCTTTTCTCCCCGCTTTGAGACACAATAAGGATAGCTTTCATAGATTTCCTGCTGTATTTCTTTGGAAACTCCCAGATTGTCATCGTGATTCCCGTACACATGAGCCCAGGGAATCTGGTTTTCCTCCAGCACCTCCGTCAGCAGATTCAGGTATTCACTGACCTGCTCCGGCTGCGTGACGCCGATGCGGCAGCCGAAGGTGTCCCCTCCTATCAGCACCATGTCCGGCCTTGCATACCGGATAATGGCATCCACCCCCGGTTTGGTCTGTACGCTCATGCCCACACCGGCGTGGATATCCGTCAGAAAAAGGATGCGAAAGGTGCCGTCCTGCCGAAAACGCAATGTGTGCTTTACCGATAAATACTCATTCTTTGAAAACATAGATTCCTCCCTGGTCTGACTGAACTTCTTTATCAAACACCCTCATACTTCATTGTCACCACAATCATCTCGTCCGTACTGTCATAAGACAGAAGTGCAGTCCGTGTGGTCTCATCCCACTGCCAGCTTATGGCCTTCTCCATGACGAATTCCGCTGTGATCCCTGCAGCAGCTCCTGGGGCGCTCCCGGTGTCGGTGTTCCCTGTGATGGCAGTCCCGGCTACACCGGTCTCTGCAGCGACATTTCCTGAGGCAGTCCCGTCTACAGTCTCCTGCACGCTCACAGCCTTCACCTCCGTCACTTTGCCCGGCAGTCTGATTCTGGTAAAGACTTTGATTCTGTCGGCCGCTTTCAACCGCAGAGTCACCTGCCTCTCCCCCATGTCAGCCGAATAAATCCGGGCAGACGTGCCGATGATACGGAAGGTCTCACCCTCGATTTTGGAGAAGTCAAACAGAATGGCAGATTCATCCGGGGCAATTACCTTTTCTCTGATAATGCGGTAATCATTCTCCAGCATATCCGCATACAATCCCCGCAACACTTTGTTCTGACGGTTCACGCTCTCCTCCATGACAGAGGAAATCAAATAGGGCCCTCTTTGAAGCGTCAGGTCATTGCGGTACTCCCACTGTATGCCGGCTTCGGCCAGCGCCTCCCGCACAAGAGTGCGATACTGCTCCGCCAGCTCCGGTTCCAGACAGATTTCGGCCGGGAATACGTTCCAGACTATAATTCGTCCCTTTCCTGCTCTGTAGGTTCCATTTGCCGGGTTCCGCGGCAGGCCCGCCATTTCAAACAAATGCATGGCCGGATTCTCATATCCAGCGCTTCTCCACCAGGAAGAAATGCCATGGTACGGATCTCTGCCATTCCCCATATAGAACAGAGTACCGCCCCTGTTGACCCATGCAATCAGTGCCATATTCATATCCGCCGCCTCCGGCTTGATATATTCATAGCTCAGCACCAGGAAGCGAATATCGTCCAGATATCCTGCAAATCTCCGCACATTGTCCAGCTGTACCGGTCTGACGGGCAGACCGTACTTTAACAACGGCATCGCCTGACCGTAAAACCCGGGAAAGGCCTTGCTCTGGAGAAAATCAGGCATCAGGGAAGGATCTTCTTTTACTTTCTTAATCATATTCCTGCAGAGTGTTTCATCTGCCTCATCCTTGATACGCATGATATCAAAATTTTCTCCCGCGGTAAATCCGTCCGGATAGGAACGCTGATACAATCCGCTGTCAGAGATCAGGATACCCACGCCTTCGTTCACTCCCTCAAACCGGATATCCTGCTGTTCCATGTCACCCAGCATCTGAAACATGCTGGAAAGCAGTGTGGAATAACTCTGGGGAATGGGCTTTGCACCCTCCGCCGGGAAGCTGGTTTCGTCTTTCTGGGCTATGTAGGGCTGATATCTGGGATACACTCCCTCAAATACCCGATCCGGCCAGGGACAGATTTCATAATGCCATACACAGGGATGCAGAAGAGATGCCGTAACCGTCTTAATATAATTGCGGCGGTAATCCTCCCATGTAAAAATCAGATTATCCTCGATGGGGTCATGCAGAAACCACATCCTTCGCCCGGTTCCTCTGACCAGCTCCTGCATGGCGCCGTATTCCAGATAGGCTGTCTCAAACGTCCTCTCTTTACAGATACCGTTGTACACATTAGGGGTCCGGCTGGTTCCCGTCCACACCTGCGCGATATAACCGTCCACCGTTGGAATGTCAATCAGGGCGGATTCCGGACTCATAATCTTCCATTGCATGTAATTAAGCAGGCTGTGCGTGGGAACATAAAATTCCAGATCTCTGTGATAAAGGACCTTTGCATATTCCTTCAGCCCGGCGCTTACTCTGTCAAGCGTACGGCTGAACAGATATACCTTCAGTCTGGCCGCCTTATAATGTGCGTCCAGGTCTTCATGCTGCGGTCTCCACGGCTCCTTATAGTAGATCTCATATTCCCGTTTGAAGCTTTCCGAATAACCGCACCTGTCCCAGAATTCCGGCTCTTCCATATGGATTGCATCCACTCCCGCATCTATCACCGGTTTCAGCAACTCAACCAGATAGTTGGAAAAAGAAACGGCTGGCACCACATAAGGAACTGTTGGACTGTGTATCACAGGCTTCCCGCTCCGCTCCATCTGCCCCTCATCCCAGTGTTCTCTTCCGTCCCAGCCTCCGTTCAGGTAATCCTGATAATGTCCCCAGGAAATACCTGTCATCAGATGGACCACATAGCCTTTTTTCCGGTACTGCCTGATACGCTCCAATGTGGACTCGTCCAGACGGTATACCATGATAAAATCGCATTCCAGATCCTGGGATTTACACCAGGGCATACCTGTCTGACATCCTGTCAATACTTCCTCTTTCTGACGAATATATGCCATAACCTTCTCCTTAAAAATGCTGCCCGCCCAGCAGGCAGGCAGCGTCTGATTAATTTCAGAAACCCTTAATAGTAGATATGTTCCGGATCTGCATTATACTGCTCTGTCAGGTACTCCAGCATCTCTTTCATTCCGTTTACATTCAATACATAATCTCGATATTCCTCCAGAATCGCTCTGGCCTCTTCCTCGGTCTTCGCAAAGAAGGCGGCTTCCGTCTTCTCCTTATAGATATCTCCGCCCATTGCCTCTGCAAAGATTTCGTCATATCCTTCAAATCCTTCCGAACCGATCTGGATAATAGAAACCGCATCCAGAGAAGGTGTCTCAACCTTTGCCACTTTATACCATTCTATTACCTCCGGAAGATCACTCAGATTAATATACGGACCAAACCACATGGTATCCTTGATTACTACCTGATTCAAACGAGTCAGACCAAGACCTCTGGCACGACGCTCCTCGGCGCGCTGATCCGGATTATTCTCCTGAAGTTCAATATCATAATCTGACCAGCGAAGATTTCCTTCCTCATCAAAGTAGTAATCTTTTCCCTCTTCTCCAAAATTATATAACAGCATACCTTCCTGACTGCAGATATAGTCGATAATAGTCATGGCGGCGTCAAGATTGGAGCAGGTCTCAGGGAACATGTAGACATGGGTACCTGTCTCACCTGCCTCTTCCGCATAGCTGTGGGGCTCTCCGCCTGCCCAGTCCAAAGGTCCCACGATTTCGTACTTCATTTCCGGATTGGAATAATACAGACCGGTATCTGTCTGAGCTCCCAAAACAGAGCCTAAGCTGGCCGCCACGAAAATATACTGTCCGTTTCCGATCTTCGTACCGGCTACATCCTTACTCTGGGTAAAGCATTCCACATCCATGTAGCCCTCATGGGTCAGTTTCCAGATGAACATCAGGCCTTCTATGTAACTTTCGCTGGCATACAGGGGAATGATGCTGCCGTCTCCGTCCAGGCAATACTGTGTCCAGTGCTTCTGGGTAAAGGGACGCAGAATCTGGTTATAATAATTCCCATTATGTCTGGTTCCTACCGGAATACAGTCGTTTCCGTTGATGTCCTTAGGCTGCAGTGCGGTCGCCTCTACAATCAGATCATACAACTGATCTGCGTTTTTGATCCCTGACAGCATCTGCGATACTTCCACGCCTCTCTGCGCTGCCACCTGCTCCGCCACATCGTGGCGAATCATGACATGCTTCTCATCAGGCTCCGGCTCCGCATCCATATCGCAGGGAAGCACATAGATGGGACCTCCGTAAATATCAATGTAACCAGTATAGAAGCCCTTTGTGATGTTCCCGATCTCATAACCTTCGCTGATCCAGTTATATTTGTCAATCTCCCCACTGATGTCCAGCAGAATCTCATCCTTTGCAGCCTTCTGGATCGCGGCGGTGGTGGCGGAAGTATTCCCCCAGTAAGCCGCATTGATCATATCCGGATAGTCGCCGCTGGCAAATGTCTTGTTCAGATTCTCCGCGGTATCCTGATAAATGGTCTGCATCTCCACAGTAACGCCGATTTTCTGTCTGATCTTCTCCGCAACTTCGGTGTTATACTGATCTATACCTGTGAGATTGTCACTGGTTTCCCAGTTGTACAGGTATGTCAGCTTTACGTCGTCAAACCTCTTATACATATCGCCGTCTTTGTCAACATAGAATTCCATACCGTTGGCTGCGGTATAAATATTGTTGCCGTTTTCATCGGTGGCAAAGGAACCCTCTCCTTTTGCGGCGGCCTCTTTTGCCTCCACTGCGTTGGTCACTTCTATGGTTCCTTCTGTTCCCGAGGAAGCGGAATCAGAAGTATCACTGCTGCTCTCCTGGCTTTCGACTTTGTCTGAGCCACTGCCGCTTTCAGAGCTGTCATTTCCGCACCCGGCCAGCACACTGGCAACCATGGCGACGGACAGTAACAATGCCAATACTTTTTTCTTCATACTTACTCTCCTTTTCTTAAAAGCTATCTGAGTCATCTGCTTCTACTTCTTCAGCTCTATAAAATGAAAATCCTTTCAGTTCACGGTCTCACGTTTTGCCTTCCCCTTTCTTCTCCTCCTTTCCTTTTCATATGTTCCTCCTTTATAGCATGTAACCCCACGATAAACCGCTTCCTTTCAGGGTGCCTATCCTTTGACAGATCCCACCAGCATGCCTTTGACAAAATACTTCTGCACAAAGGGATATGCTATGATGATGGGTATGGTCAGTATCATAACAAATGCATACTGTATGGATTCCGAGGTGTAAGTCACCATCTTCCCCAGTCGAATCACATCGCCTTTCGCCTCCGCCTCTGCCAGACTGGCGGTGGCCTCTGTCATCATCATCTTCAAAACGGAAGCCGCCGGCTGCAGTTCCGCTTTGGCCTGGTAGTACACACCTGTATACCAGGAATTCCATTGGGACACGCCGATCATCAATCCCTGCGTAGCCAGCATGGGCTTAGCCAGAGGCATGTAAATCTTCATCATGGTCTTCAAATGTCCTGCGCCATCCATCTCCGCCGACTCCCTCAGTTCATAGGGAATGTTCTGGAAATAGGTTCTGATCATGATAAACTTACTGAAAGAATAAATCTCCGGTATGATATACAACCAAATACTCTTGTTAAGTCCCAGTGTCCTGAGCAAAAGGAAGTAGGGAATCATACCTCCCCCAAACATGGTGGTAAAGTACCAGTAAAAGGCGAATAAACTTCTGCCCGGGAAATACTTTATCGACATGGCATAGGCCACCATACAGGTAAAAAACAGGCTTAAAACGATCAATGCAACGGTGATAAATACGGATACACCCAACGAACGGAAAATCCTGGCATCGTTGAAGGCAAATGTATAATTCTCCCATGTAAACTCCCTGGGCAGAAACCAGATCCCGCCTTTCAGAGCATCCCGTCCGGTATTCAGAGATCTGATCAACACATACCAGAAGGGATAAAATGTGGTGAAAGAAAATATCGCCAGAAATATCACATTCACGCCATCGAAGATCTTCTCTCCTGTGGATCTCTTAATCCTGGATCCCTGTATCTTCTGTGTCTTCTGATTTTTCTTACTATTCATGCTTTCCCGCCTCCTTTACCATAAGCTGATATCACTGACTTTTTTTGAAATCTTATTCGTTGTATATGTCATGACAAAGCCTATAAATGATGTGGTAAGGCCGATTGCCGTGGCGTACTCGAATTTGCCGAGCTCAATACCGGTCCGCAGTGTATAGGTATTCAATACGGAAGAAATCGAATAGTTGGCGGGCTGCTGCAGCAGGAGAACCTGATCGAGACCTACGGAAAGCAGATCGCCCATCTCCATGATGAATAATAGTACTATGGTAGGAATAATCGCGGGAAGCGATATGTGCCAGGCTCTCTGGAAGCGGGAGGCTCCGTCCACTCTGGCCGCTTCATACAGCTCCTGATCCGCGCCTGCCAGTGCGGCGATATAAATAATGGAACTCCAACCCACATTTTTCCAGATGGAGCTGAGAAGCAGGAGCGGGTAGAATGTTGACTTCAACCCCATGAAAAAGATACTCTCCTGTCCGAATGCATTCCGGATATCATTGATCAGCCCGCCATAAGGTGAAAAAAGAGCCCGCATAATGTACACAACCACTACCCAGGAAATGAAATGGGGCAGGTACGTGAAAAACTGGACAACTTTTTTGAATTTCTCCGATCTCAGCTCATTCAGCAGCAACGCGAAGATAATTGGTACCGGGAAACAGAAAGCCAGTTTCAACAGGGAAATGACCAATGTATTTCTCGTCGCATTCCAGAACTCGGAGGAAGCAAGAAATTGTCTGAAATATTTCCATCCCACCCAGTCGCTTCCCCAGATACCTTTCTTGTAGCTGTAATCCTTCCAGGCAATCTGGATTCCCGGCATTGGAATATACTTGAAAATGAAGATATTGACTACTGCCGGCAGAAGCAGCAAGTAAAGGACTCTGTGCTTCCATATCAATCGCCTCATCTTTTTCCAATAGGCTTTGTCTGAAAGATGCAGCTTTTCTTTACTTACTTTGCTTACCAAACTTTTTATCTGTGCCATTTTAACCTCCTCCGCGTCTGTATTTATTTGTTTACAGTTTTTTCTTACCCAATACACAATACCAATGTGAAAATGACTTTTGTACAGCTATGTCTTCCCTTTTTTAAAAAATATCTTTGAATGTGTTTTATCAGGTTCTTTTCCTTTTAGTTCTATTTAAGCTCTTTATACGCCTTTTTAACATATGCTTTTTAACAGACTACGACCAGAACATCTTTCTCATAAAATGACATATTGAATGAGCTGTCAGAGTTCTATACAGATCAGGATATCAGGGAAAGCATTGAGATTCATTGTAAATTGGATTGCCACCATAATTGCATTCAAATATTCATAGAGGAAAGAAGTGTGTACAAAAGAATCCTACAACAAAGAAACAATGAAATTCACAATTTTTGTGTTCTCAAATTTACTGTTATTTTATCATTTCAAAACTCTAACACAATACTTTTGCATGAAAACCAGACAAATATACACCTCTTTTTGTCTATATTCCACAAGAAACAGGGGGCTTTTTTATCAGGTTTATACAAATCCGAATGGATACGCAAAAGCAGGACCTTTTACAGTCCTGCTCCACATACGTTATAGCCCATATTTTACAGTTACATGGCCGCCTCTAATTTGCCATACACAAACAGTTCAGTACCCGGAAAGCGCCATCATTGCCAGCCCCTGGGTAAAATAAGAAAATCCCATTCCAATGGCGTCATAGTCCCTGTAGGAATCCATCACACAGGTTCCCAGAGAGCCGTGCAGCACATTTCCGCTATCGTCAATATCCCCCCGGAGAGCCTCCGTGGCAATATCGCAGTTTTCCTGATATCGGTTCTCCAGAAGTCCCATTTTTATGCCGCGGCCGATGGCATAGGCAAACGCCGCCGTGGCCGACATTTCCAGATAAGTATCCGGCCGGTTCATCACAGTATGCCAGGCCCCGGAGGCATCCTGACAGGCAAGCACAGCTTTTATATGACGCAGAAAATGCTCACGGATAGTCTCATATCCCGGTGTCTTTTCTTCCAAAATATCCAGAAGCTCCACGGACGCCGCCGCGAACCAGCAGTTGCCCCTCCCCCATAATACCCCTTTCTGCTCCCGGGTATCACAGTAATAGCCGTGGAAAATCAGCCCTGTCTCCCGATCCTCCAGATACTGATAGTGCAGAATAAACTGCCTCACCGCTTCCCGGACATACATGTCTTCCTTCGTGTACAACCCCCATTTGCACAGGAACAGACATCCCATAAATAAAGTGTCCGCCCAAATCTGGTTGGGATACCGGTTCGCGGTACAGGAGTGTTCAAAGCATCCTCTGTCCGCTCTGGGTGCCTCCGCCATACACCAGTCCGCAAATCTTTTGCACAGGCTGCGATACGCCGGCTTGTTTATCCCCTGCTCCAACAGTGTCAGCACCCCCAGAAGAGGCGCGGTAGTATTGATGCTGAGCCCGAAATCCCTCCTGTCAATATGATAATCCAGCCACATTTTCATAAAATCCAGAATCTGCGGATCTCGGGTCTTCTCAAAAGCTTTGGAAAATCCATACAGGACCACACCCTCGTCCCACTGCCAGATATCCATCCCTCTGCCGCTGCCCAGATCAGCGGTTCCTCTGCGAATCGTATTTTCATATACTGCTTTTAAAATATCCATACCCATACCTCCCTTCTCCGACTGAGTACCCCGGAAACCACTTTACCACCCTGCTTTCCGAGAGTACTATGCCCTTTTTCCTGCAAAGGTCACAAAGCAGCAGCCTCCCCCTTACAATGGCCGCGAAACCTGCCCTTCAAATTCCACAGGAAATATTGCTGCGGTAGTGATTATAACCGCTGGCCATCAGACGCTGCTGGAAAGCATGATATCCTTTATAGTCATGCCTCTTCCGGAACAGTTCGCCCGGCACTGCCTCCGCATCCCCATACACCCGCACAATTCCCTTTTCATCTGTCAGCATCATCTGTTCACAGGCGAACTGCTTCAATATCCGGCCATTTTTGACCTGCATTCCTTCCAGCTTTTTGATTTTCTCTCCGTGCCGGTCCAGCAGCCAGCCCGCCAGCTCGCCCTCACAGCAGAAAAATTCCGAATAGCCATCCCCGTTGATATCAATGGGAAAGAGCCAGGAACCATAACAGGGGAATTTCATCTCCATCTGTTCGCCGGTGTAGGCGTCAAAGTAATACTCCACCGGTTCCCCTTCCACCAGCCCTGTCTCTCCGGGATAACGGATCAGGTCCATAGCCATAATCACACGGCGGTATTCCCCATCCTCTCCGACGGTGGCCAGCCAGGCGAAATGCATATGACCGTGCTCCAGCGCTGTCCAGGCTCTGGTCCCATCCTCCCGAAACGTTACCACTCTGGGAACGCCCTCCCGCTCATCTCCCTCTCTGCAGGTAAAAATAAATCTCTCCCCTGTCTCAAAATTGAGAAAGGGAATGATGATATCCGAATGACCGCGGTAACTGTATTTATCGCAGCACAATACTTCACTGCCATCCGCCACACTCAGCAGACGCTCTCCCCAGAACAGCTCGTCCACACCGTCATCATTGAAATCCAACACTGGTGTCAGATGACTTGCCCGGGGGCCCGGATCACTTTTCCGGATCACAGTTTCCCACTTTTTCACCATTCCAGGTCCATATCCCTGAAGATACATATCACCATAGGTCCCCTGAGAAGTAATCAGCACAGGCTCTCCGTGATCATAACCTGCGACCAGATAAAACCGATAGCACAATGACAGACGCTCCTGAAACGTATTCTGAGGCCAGTCCCACCTTCCCATTGTCTCCCCGCTGCGCGGGTCCAACGCCTCCAGCTTTCTGTACAGAAAGGAAAAAGGGGTGTCCGGACTGATATTATTCAGGAAATAAATTTCATCCACTCCATCCTGGTCCAGATCAAGAGGCAGCACCGGACAAAACCAGACACCCGGAATAACCCCGGGGCCCAGGTCCTTTACCCAGAGTCTGTTCCCCTCACCGTCAAACACTGCAAACTTCAGGGTATCCACAGGATGATGATAAAATTCCTCCCCCGGATCCACGCCGCCCTCCCGGGAGTACACAAACAAAACGCCCTCTTCCCCTTCTCCCAGGGCCACAGGCACGGAACGCACCTGCTTTGCAGGAAGCTGGAGATCATACTCCATCAATGTCTCAATTTTCATATTTTACCCGTCAGGCAGACGGATTGTCCGCCATTCCTTTCCTGTTTTCGTTTCATCGCATTACAGCTATTTTATTCTATCATGGAGTACCACAAACACAAGATTTCCAGGCAAAAACATGACAAATCATTCTGGTTTTTGTATATTTCTTATAGTTTTCTATTTTGGGATTTGGTTATTTTGGATAAATGCAGTTTGAAAAACAGATGATATCCTGCCTCCACATGCTTTGCAGGATTACTTAAAATTTGAAACCTATTCCACTTTGCTTCAGAATTGCATTTGCATTCAATTCCAATAGTTCAGAAACTGCAAATCGTACACGTTCCAGTAATGCATCGAATGAACCTGATTCCAAAACAAGGCCCGGAATGTCATTGCTGGTGGCAATCCATACACTGGATTCACTATCCCATGTAAAATCAATAACATATTCCATATCAAATACCTCCGCATTTATTTCATATCCACAACGCCGCGGAAATCAGATACAGACCGCCCCAGTACAGTCCCATTGCCGGCTTTTGACACCAGCGCGGCAGGCTTGAAAGCGTGGCTTTCCCCACCATCATATCCGACGCAAAAAAGCACAATATTCCCGCAGCCAGCGTCAGATAAGTTTCTCCTGCCACGAAAGGAACCGTCAGCCCCATTGCAAGAGAGGCCGACAGCAATGCCGAATACAGGCAAAAGGGCAGACGGCGCCTGCCCAGCTTCTGTAATTCTTTCCGGAAAAGGATCAGAGTGAAGGTATATACCGGTACCCACACCCCAACCGGTGTCCGCACCATCTGGTTTCCGCCGCCGGAGCCCATTTCTACCATCCACACAATCAGGCAGAAATGGGCCCCACCGAAGAGCAGCATCCCCGGTACAAAGCGAATTTCCAGCAATGCGTCCGCTCCGGTACACAGCACAAAAAACCAGAAGGCCGGCTCCGCCAGAGGGTTCCCGCCTTTCAGGCAGACAGCAAATCCAGCCGAAGCCACAGACAGAAAAGTCACCGCACATTTGGCAATACGGCCTTCTCTGTGCAGTCCGGCCTTCAGCAGAATAAAATACAATGTATAAAGCGCCGCTCCGGGCGGCAATGCAAAGCAGGAATACAACGCAAAATTCATCTTCTGTCCGCCTCCGCCAGGATAACTTTATCCGGCTCCCCGTTGTCCGTAAGCATCTGAACGGATTCCATGCCAAGCTCACCGATAAGCTTCGCCCAGCGGCCCGGCATATCTTCCTTATAGTTCACAGGATAGAAGCCCACGCTCAGATAGCTTCTGCAGGCCGCTTTCCGATCCTCCGTGGTGGTCAGATAAGCCATTCTGCACTGATTCAGAGTCAACTTGTTCACCGCTATCCTGGCCAGGCAGCTGCCAAGCCCTTTTCCTCTGTACTCAGGCCGCACCGCCACCATATGCACATATCCCATGCCGTTTTCCACTCTGTCAATAGCGGTTACTGTGGCAACCTTTCTGCCCTCATGCTCCAGGAAAAACACATCCTCCAGCGGTTTGATGCCGCTCCAGTTCAGGATACTCTTCCGGAAATTCTCCCGGGAAGCGTCGATGGGCAGCAGTCCGTTTTTACAGATTTCAACCCAGGCATCCTGCTCCTCTTCAGAGCCGGTATACCTTGTAAGCCGGTAGCCCTCCGGCAGTCCCACGGGAAGCTGAAGCTTCGGAAACGCAATCATTTTCAGCTGCTTCGGCCGCTTCTTCTCCTGTTCCAGCCGCTCCCGAAGGCCCTCATAGACCGAATCCGGAATGTCCGGGTTCCCCTTCGAATAGCTGGGAAGAAGCTGATCCCCGGCCACATTGGGGTCCACGCAGGCAGTATCGTTCCTGTACCGTTCCCGGACCACTCTGTCCCGCAGGTTCGGGATCTCCATTGGTGCATTGCCGTTTAGAATCGAGCGGTATCCCAGCAGGCCGGGCAAGAACATGTCCATGGTCTCATACACATCGATAATCTCCGCCTGCTCATTCCCTCTGACCTTTTCCACAAAATTATAGACACTGTAGAAATCCGAACCGCCGTGTCCGAAGAACTGCGAGGTGTCCTCCAGCTCATCCTTCGGCAGGTAATCCGTCCCCAGCAGGTTGGGATTCTCCCGGGTCTTATGGACATAGACTCTGGTCACATCCCCTGTCCCTGCGTCCTCTCTGGCGCTCTCGATTCTCCCCTCATGGCCGTATGCGCAGTACCAGTTGGAATTGCTGGAGCACCCCACTCCGTGCAGGCTCTTAATCACCGCGCCGTTTTCCAGCGTGATGATTTCCAGGGCGGAATGTCCCCCCTTCGCTCCCATTTTCTTCATGCGTTCATTGTTCGGCATCTCAAAAGCCACCACGGATATGGGGCGTTTCCCTGCGACATGTATCAGAGGACCGATAGAATGGGTACAGTAAAAAGTGGCATACATGGTATTCCTCCAATGATTTGGATCCCCCAGCGTGTGAAGATGCCATGCGTCGTCCAGATTGTGCAGATATTCCCCCTCGCCATACTCAAATTCCCCCAGTGTCCCTTCGGAGAAAAGTCTGTGCATTTCCTTTGTCACCGGCAGATAACAGTAATTCTCTCCGTAGGCATACAGCGTTCCTGTCTCCTCCACAGCCTCTATCAGCTCCACAGCCTCCTTCATGGTCTGACAGGGAAGACATTCGCTGTAAACGGGGATGCCTTTTCTGAGACATTTTATGGCAAAAGGTGCGTGCTCCGTGGCATAATTTGCCAGCACCACCGCATCCATATCATGCTCAATAAACTCGTCGAATTCCGTATAATAGGTGATGGATGAATCGTTATGCGCCTTCTTCGCCGCTTCCAGCCTGCCCACAAAGCGGTCACAGACAGCCACCACCTGAGCATTTTCCGCTTTTTTACAGTACTCGATGATCATTCCGCCCCGCTTCATTCCCATCACGCCCAATTTTACTTTTCTCATCATTGTCATTTCTTCCTCTCCTTTTATCCCTGCAGACTTCCTTTTTCCAATTGAAGCAGTTCGTTGATCAGAAGTCCCAGCATATCTGTCATATGGTCCTCCAGACTCATTACACCTTCTCCCAGTGAAATCTCACTTTTGGACACGGAATAGACGTCATTTTTGGAATTATATTCTTGTATGGCAGTGCGACAGGCTGCACGGAAGTTCAAAAAATCAGATATAGCCTGCCCAGCGCCTCATATTTTCCTTTCCCTGTGTCATGATAGGGCAGGAATTCCAGCTCATATCCTTTTGTAAATGCTTCCACCGCAGCCTTTTCGTCCTCATTCCACCCGGAAATCACAGGCATCCGAAACCGTATCCCGGCACCTGTGTTCATAAGTCTCTTCGCATTTTCCAGAATCAAATCATTGGGTACGCCCGTATTTTTTCTGTGTCTGTCTCTGTCTATACCCTTTATATCGTACAGAAACAAATCCGTCACCGGCAACACGCTTTCGATCGTCTCCCAGGGTACATTTCCCGCTGTTTCAATAGCAGTATGAATTCCGTTTGCTCTGCACTTCCCCAGAAGCCCACGGACAAACTCCGGCTGCAGAAGGGGTTCACCCCCCGACACCGTCACTCCGCCTCCGGATGTGACATAATATTCCCTGTCCCGTATCACTACCCCGAAGACTTCTTCCACGGTGGCAATACGCCCTGTCAGCTCTCTGGCGCCGCTTCTGCAGACAGCGACACACCGGCCGCAGTGCGTACATTCCTCCGTGAAGGCCTTCTCACAGAATTCCCGGCACTTGCCGCAACCCGTACATTTCCCGGCAAAGAACATCAGCTCTTCCCCGCTTTTGTGGGATTCCGGATTGTGACACCACTGGCAGCGCATATTACAGCCTTTCAGGAAAACCATGGTGCGAATGCCCGGTCCGTCATGAATGCAGAACCGTTGTATATCAAATACTTTTCCAGTCATAGTCAGTCTCCATGTTACTATTCACAGTCCTTATCCCACGAGAGATTTTGATGCTTATTTTGCTGCCATTTCAGGCAAACATGACTGTCTGCTTCATCCTGATATTTTTATTCACAAAGCGCATCCGCCGGGGCATCCTCCGGAAGGAATCCGCTGAACCCCAGAAGGGGCATATTCAAAAGCGTCTCCATATCTTCCCCGGAAATTATAAAATCAAATACCTCCGCATTCGAGAGAATCCTGTCCTCCTTGGTGGATTTGGGCAGCGGAAGGACGCCGCACTGCAATGCCATTCTCACGCAGATCTGGGCGGCGGATTTCCCGTACTTTCCGGCAATTCGGCAGAGGGTTTCGTCTCCAAGAAGGGCGCCGCTTCCAAGAGGACTCCAGGCCTGGACCAGCATTCCTTTTTTCTGTGCATAGCGCACATTCTCCATCTGGGTATAGCCGGGATGAAATTCAATCTGGTTCACCATGGGTTTGATTTCAGCCCTCTCCCACAGCGCGTCGATATGCTTCGCCTGGTAATTGCTTACCCCGATGGCACGAAGCTTTCCCTTTTTATACATTTTCTCAAAAGCCCTCCAGGTATCCCCGTTGATCTCCTTCCAGTCCGGTGAGATCTTCTCCACGCAGGGCCAGTGCACAAGATACAGATCGATATAGTCAAGGCCCAGATTCTCCAGAGAAGCCTCCACGGCCCGGATGGTTTTCTCATACCCTCTCTCTGTCACCCAGTGCTTCGTAGTCACAAAAATCTCGTTCCGGGGAATACCCGATTTCCGGATTCCGGCCCCAACGCTTTTCTCGTTGCCATAGGCAAACGCAGTGTCAATGTGCCGATATCCCAGACGCAGGGCCGTCTCCACACAGTTCTGTGTAGTCTCCCCGTCCGGCGTCTGCCAGGTACCGTAACCGATACAGGGAATTTTCACGCCGTTTGCAAGGGTAAAGCAATCCGTCTTTGATGTAAAATCTATTCTGTTCATACTATTATTTCTCCTTTCCTTATGCTGAACGGTTTTTAAAGCCTGCCATGGAACGCCCTTCTTCCATAAATTCATGCCTGAAAATACCATAATGCGAATCAATACTGAAATAGAATTTATTATCCCTATCTTATGAAAGCGCAATCGCCTGACTCTCTCCCAAATTCCTTCCCCTGTGGAAATCCACCTTCTGCAGTTCCAGTCTGTCCGCGTAAAACCTTGCCGCAACGCCTGCACCCCCGAGCCGTCCGTCCTTATCCAGAAAAGCAGGCAGGTTCAGCGCATAAAACCGCTCCCCCAGCTTCTGAAAGGAATCTCTGCCAAAGGGGGCATGGAGATGCCCGCTCACCAGCAGAACCGTAATCCCGGCGTCCGCATGGGCCTGCACAAGCTCCCGCACTGCCTGACTTTGCTCAAAATTCCCCTCCGGCCACTTTCGCTCTACTCCGTTGGTACCGTTTAAGGGCTGGTGATTCACCAGAATTACCGGACAATGCTCCTCCACGGCTCTGTCAAGGGCCGTATTCAGGAAATCCAGCTGCGTCCGGGAGACAAATCCGTCATCCTTCAGCATTCTCTCGGTAGCCAGCGCGATACAGTATACACCGCCATGCTTTACGGCATAGTAACAATTTTCATCCGGCAGATCGCAGAATCTCAGGAAATCCCGAAAAAGTCCGCAGGCCTTCCGGAAATCCGGATTGACGCTGGTACCCTGAGAGTCGTGATTCCCCATGGCCGGGAAAACCCTGCACCGCGTGAGATACCTTGTGACCATTGCCTTCAAAATGGGATATTCGGAAGGGTTCCCCGCATTTGTGATGTCCCCTGCCATCACCACCGCCGTGTCTCCCGCGGCATAACGGTTCAGGCCTGCCATGGAAATCCGCAGCTGATCATTGCGGTCCCGGTATACGTTTCCGTCCGTGTGGGAATCCGCCGTCAGCAGGAACTGCGCTCTCATGCCGCTTTCCGCCGGCTGCATATGCCCTTTGCAGATTCTATCCGCCTTCCGCCGAATCCAGGCGGTTTTCAATTTCTTCCAGATATGAGTTCTCATAAGCTGTTCCCTTCCTACTCTCTCCGCCTCTTTTCTACTTCGGCCCAAAAGCATATCAGGCGCCTACTTTAAAGCCGGTCCTTGCAATGACATTCTCCTGGGTCGCCTTGGAAAGCCGCACAAAATAATCGCTGTACCCTCCGATGCGGACAATCAGGTCTCCGTGCTTTTCCGGATGCTTCTGAGCGTCCAGCAGTTCCTCTGCCGATACCACGGTCACGGAGAGCTGTTGGCCCTTTCTCGTGAAATAAGTGCGCCAGAGTGCAAGAAAAGCCTCTCTCCCTTCTTCTGACCGGAAAAGATCTCTCTCGAACTTAATATTTAAAATGAAGCCGCTGCCAGCCAGGGTATGGTCAAAGCACAGACAGGAATTCAGAAGCGCCGTGGGCCCGTTCCTGTCGCATCCCGGAACCGCTCCTATGGAGTCTGCAATCATACGCTCCTCTTTCTTTTTCCCGTTTGGCAGCGCTCCCAGCGCCGCCCCGTAGCCGGCCGCCCTGTTATAGGGGGAGCATCCGCCGCTGAAATGTCCTCCACGTACAGTCTCGATTCCCAGCAGCCTTCGATTAAAATGGTCTATGATTTCTTTCCCGATGGAATCCACATACTCAATGTCATTCCCGAACTTCAATTCCGACTTCTTAAGAGTATGATACATTTCCTCATATCCTTCAAAGTCAGCCTTAAGAGCGTCCACAAGCTCCCCCATGGTATAACGCTTTTCTTCATATATATACTTTTTGACAGCGGCCAGGGAATCTATGGCATCCGCAATCCCTTCCGCCAGAATCTGCCCGTTTCCATAGATGGGACCTCCGTCCTTGTAGTCCCGTCCTTTTTCAATACAGCCCTCGATCAGAGCGGAGCGCAGCGGATTGGGGGCCTCCGCGGCATAAGCCCGCTGGGCCGTGTTGGACATTTCCGCAGCGGCATCCGTCATATCATCCAGCTGCCTGAGAAACGCGGCAAAGAACTGGTCAAAATCCTGAAATTCCGCGGGATCCCCCGTATGCAGTCCCACATCCTGCCCGGTCTTCGGCGAAATCCCGTTGAACAGCACAAGCTCCACCGCTTTGGCAATGACTACCTCTCCGTCCTCCAGTCCCATGTGGCTTTTGCCCTGAATATCAATCTGATTGCATCCGTTCATCACATAACTGTGAGAGTCCCGGGGCGGAATTCCCAGTCTCTCCAGCGCCGGGCATACCGCCCCGTCATTGTACAGGGCCGGCATGCCGCAGCCTGAAGCAAGGGCACGGTAAGCCGCCTGCATCAGCTTTTCCGGCGTGTTGCGATGCCATCTCATTGTAAGGTTCGGCGTATGATATTTATACTTCGCCGTCACGTCCAGAATCTCATAGGTCAGGTCGTTGGATAAGTCGTTCCAGTTCTCATCAGAGCCCGAGATACACAGATTCCAGGTTCTGGTATTGTGCATGAACTGCCACACAGCCTCCAGATACCGGCGGCGCAGACCACTCTCCGTCACCCTCCAGAAATCATACATATACTGATCAAAATGACCGGGCGAATCGATTCCGTCCAGGTAAAAAAGCCAGACGAACACAATACATGCCTCCACGAAATCCCGGCATGGCTTCTCCGGCGCATGGGAAAAGGTATCCCTGATTGCCTCCAGGCGTTTTCTCTCTTCCGGATTATCAGTCTTCTCCGTCAGTGCTCCCGCCTCTTCGCAGATGCGCCCGCCAAAGCTGTCCAGCGCGTCCATGGTCATGACAATGGCATCGTAAAAGTCATCCCGGCCCTCGTTGATTTTCCGATATTTTTCCGCCTTCTCCCGATAATATCCGGTGCCGTTTTTCATAATGCCCGCAAACTCGGGCACACAATGCCCCATCCAGGTGCCGCCCCAGAGATGCTTCTCCGCCAGCAGCATATTCTGCCGCTCACTGAAAAAGTTCCCCTGCAGGTCTGCGTGCTTCATCCAGGGACGCATCCCTTCCTTTATGACCATCAGATCCTCCGCGTCCTCCGGATGCTGTGCAGCAAGCTCATCCAGCATCTCTTCTTTGCTAAAAAGGCTGCTGCGAAAGCTCATTCCCGTGGCTTGCTTCTGAAATCCCGCGTATACGAACCCGTTTTCCAGGTCAAATTCCAGCGGCAGGTCCTTTGCAGACATCACAAGTCCCGCCGCCATTTTTTTGATTTTGCTCTCCCCGGGACAGGACAGAAATCCACGCCCGAAGGACTCCCGCTTTGTCTGAAACTGATACATACATATCACCTTTCCTTTTCACTACCCGCTGTAAAGTTTTAGAATTTTCCTTTTCCCCTTTGCTCCGGCAGCAGTTACTCCTGATTCTTGCACAGCCATTCTTCCAGCGCATCCCCATAGGGTCCGTGGCCATGAACCGCCACAACACGCCTGGCGCCCGGCTGTACCGCCAGCTTCTGTCCGTGCATGCCACCTTTGCCATATACGTCCGTACCCTCCGTCAGCGGCTTCATCTCATACCCTCTCTCCAGCACAATCCGCACCCATTCCTCGGACAGATAGCGATGTCCTCTGTAGGTGCCTCCGTTCATATAGATGGCGCCCAGCTTCGCATAATCCCCGGTGGTCAGATAGATACAGGAGCCGCCGTGAGGGTGACCCTGTGGGTCCGTGCTCCAGGCCCACTGCTCGAACTTGGCCGGAACGAACAGCTCATGGGAAAGGAACAGATTGATATCCTCCCCGGCAGCCTTTTCCACCGCCCTTGCCACCAGATAATAGGACGCGTCGCTGTAGCGGCCGCTCTCTCCCGGCGTGTAGTCCAGCGGCACGGTAAGACAGCTTTTCAGCCAGTCCTCGCCGTACTGATGAGAGTCAGCCCTGTCGATATCCAGATATCTGCCGCCGAACCCGGCCTGGTGCTTCATCAGCATATGGAGCGTGGCCTTCTCCCAGCGCGGGTCCATACCTTCCGGCAGTTCCTCCCGGAAGATGTCCACAATCCGGTCCTCCGGCTTTAACAGCCCTCTGTCATAAAGCATACCCACCGCGGTCACACAGAAGGCTTTTGCGGAAGAATAGGTATCGTTCAGCTTATTGCAGGGCTGCATTCGAAGCACCTGCGGTTCTCCGTCTCCCTCGATCACAGCTATATTGTATACATTAAAATTTTTATTCAGAATAAATGCCGCCAGCTTTTCCAGATAAGAATTCATATATATTATTCTCCTTCCTCTCAGAATTCCTGATGCTTCATAATCCAGTCTGACGCCGCACCGTTGTCTCCACAGCCAGTATAGGCTACCACCCGGTCTGCCTTCGGAAGGATGATGAGGTTCTGTCCCAGCATTCCACCTTTCCCATATATACCGCTCTCCCGGTCCCGTACATGCAGCTCATACCCCCGTCCCAGAACCGTATCTACCGACTCCCGGGTAAGGTATCTCCTCCCCTGATAGACGCCGCCGTTTTTGTAGATCGCGCCCAGCTTCGCCACATCCGAAGCCTGCATGAACATACCGGAACCGCCGTTTGGATGCCCCTGGGGATCCTTCTGCCACGCCACCTCCTGGAACTTCAGAGGATAGAAGAGCTCATGCCAGAGGAATCTGTTGATATCCTCTCCCGCCACTTTTTCCACAATGCGGGCAAGCAGATAAAAAGCGCCGTCCGAATAGCCTTCCGAGGTTCCCGGCGTATATTCCAGAGGCGTTTTGAACAGATATCTCAGCCAGTCCGTGGTAAACGTTCTGGCATCCCGGGTATCCGCATCAAGATGTCCCCCGGGCAGGCCCGCCCGGTGCTTCAGCGCCATATGAACCGTCACATCCTGCCAGCGGGGATCCATTCCCGCTTCCGGCAGCTCATCCGCCAGAATATCGCACACGCGGTCATTCACTGTGAGAATTTCTCGCTCACAGCACATCATTACGGCAGTGGTCGTAAATACTTTGGTTATAGAATAAATGTCATTGCACCAGTTGGGCGATTTAATACGTATAAATTCCGGCGGATTGTCCCCTGTCACCGTGGCAATCTCATAAATGTTAAGTCCTTTGGAAATGACGTATTCTCCTAATGCTGTCAGATATTTATCTGTCATTTTGCCCTCCTGTTGCGCTGCCTTATTTTTCCGAAATGCTTTTTTGAATACTTCTGCTATCATGAATAAAATGATTCTACCATGCGCCACAAAAAATACAATGTTCTCACAGGAAAACATGACAAATCCATTTCCTCTTTGTGTGTTTCAGACAATTTGAAGATGTACTTTTTGTCTATTATGTATAAAACTCATTGAATCGTAACAGTTCAGACAGGGCACTGAACTGTTACATCGAATCCAACAGAATGCAGTCTGCCCCTTGTAGCCTGTTTCTTTCTGTGATATGATGAAACAGTTCGCAGTCTGACCGGGCTGCCTTGAAAGTCCCGGTGTTTTATGCATGGTGACGCGACCGGAACGCAAGGGAGTACTGTGACAGAACTGCGGATAAATACAGAAAGACAAAAGGAAACTCCCATGGAATTCACCATTGATAAGAAAACATTCTACCGAAATCTGCTCCGACTTGCCCTGCCCATCTCGCTTCAGAGCCTGATGCTTGCCCTGGTTGCCGCCGGAGACGCGCTGATGCTGGGAAGAGTGGCCCAGAATGAAATGACCGCTGTCTCCCTGGCAACCCAGATTCAGTTTGTTCAAAATATGTTTCTGATGGCTGTCACAGGAGCCGGGGCTATCCTGGGCGCCCAGTACTGGGGCAAGGGAGACCGTCGCACGCTGGAGAATATTTTCAACATTATGCTCCGCCTCTGCGGCCTCATCTCTGTCCTGTTCTGCGGGGCATGCGAGCTCATACCGGAGCTTCTGATGCGTATTTTTACCCACGATGAGGCTCTGATCCTCATCGGCGCGGCCTATCTGCGGATTGCCGGCTGGTCCTATCTGCTTACGGGGATCTCCCAGTGCTATCTCACCATCATGAAGGTGACAGACCATGTGAAACCGGGAGCCTTCATCAGCTCCGGAGCCGTTCTCATCAATATCTGCCTGAACGCCGTATTTATATTCGGTCTGTTGGGAATGCCGGCGCTGCAGGCCAGAGGTGCCGCGCTTGCCACCACCATCTCCCGGGTGATCGAGCTGGCATTGTGTCTGATTGTTTCGGCGAAGGATACCTATGTCCATCCGGGATTTGACAGATTTTTTCAGAAAAACAGGGAACTTGGAAGAGATTTTGCAAAGCAGTGTCTGCCGCTGATGGGCGGTTCTCTGTGCTGGGGCATCGGCTTCACGTCCTACACTGCGATTATGGGGCATATGAGTGCAGACGCGGCCGCGGCCAATTCTGTGGCGGCTGTTGTCCGCGATCTGATCTGCTGCTTCTGCAACGGCATAGGCAGCGCCGCGGGAATCATCGTGGGGAACGCTCTGGGAGCAGGCCATCTGGAGGCCGGAAAAGCCTATGGGATCAAGCTTAAGAATATGTCCTATGGCATCGGATTTCTATCCACTGCCCTGGTTCTGGCCGTGACGCCTCTGGTGGTGAGAATGGTGCTTCTCACGGATACGGCCCGGGAATATCTCACAGGTATGATGGTGATCATGGCCGTGTACATGATCGGGCGCTGTGTCAACACGGTTACCATCAACGGCGTGCTGGACGGCGGCGGAGATACCATATTTGATATGTACAGTCTCATTGTCACTATGTGGATGATTGCCATTCCGCTGGCGCTGGCAGGGGCCTTTGTCTTCCACTGGTCGCCCCTGGTGGTCTATTCCTGTACCTGCCTGGACGAAGTGGGCAAGATTCCCTGGGTTATGATACGGTTCCGGAAGTATAAATGGGTGAGGGATTTGACGAGGCAGGGGGAATAGTTCAGGCTTTCCTGTCACTTTCATCAGCAAAATTTCTCCCCCCGTATAGCACCCGAAATATTTTCATGGTACAATAACCTTATTCTAATGATTTTCAAAATAACGAGAAAGGATGTACCAGAGATGAAGTATGATTTTACGACTATTATGAATCGCCGCGGTATGGATGCCATCGCCGTGGACGGCCTGGGCTCCGGAGGCGCTCCCGGCAGCCCAAAAGAAGGCTTCGACGCAATTCCCATGTGGGTCGCCGACATGAATTTCCCCACTGTCCCCACAATATCGGAGGCCATTATGGCCCGTTTAAAAGAGCCTCATTTTGGCTATTTCTCTCCCCGGGAGGAATATTTTGACTCCATCATCCAGTGGCATGAAAAAAGGAACGGCGTCACCGGCCTGACCAGAGAATGCATCGGTTATGAGAACGGCGTTCTGGGCGGCGCAATCAGTGCTCTGAACGTGTTCTGTTCTCAGGGAGACAATGTACTCCTCCATTCCCCCACCTATATCGGTTTTACCGGCTGCCTGGGCAATAACGGATATCATATCGTTCACAGTCCCCTGGTTCCGGATGAAAATGGCATCTACTGCATGGATTTTGCCGATATGGAAAAGAAAATTACAGAGAATAAGATTCATGCCGCCGTATTCTGTTCTCCCCACAACCCCTGCGGCCGTGTCTGGGAAGAATGGGAAGTGGCGCAGTTCATGGAATTGTGCAGGAAACATGACGTGATGGTGGTCTCCGATGAGATCTGGTCAGATATTATCCTGTCCGGTCACACCCACGTTCCCACACAAAGTGTCAGCGAGGACGCCCGCAACCGTACGGTGGCGCTTTATGCTCCCTCTAAAACCTTTAACCTGGCCGGTCTGGTGGGCAGCTACCATATCATTTACAACAAGACGCTCAGAGACCGGGTGGGCAGAGAATCCTCCCTGGCTCATTATAACAGCATGAATCTCCTCTCCATGTACGCCCTCATCGGCGCCTATCGGCCCGAGGGCTATCAGTGGGTGGAC
>CAQUWW010000036.1:0-13811 GCA_948896875.1 uncultured Acetatifactor sp.
GTCCAGGCCGCAGATGGCTTTGATCAGTTGAATTCCCTCTTCTCCGGTGGGCTTCAACTCAATCTCTTCTTCTCCGGAGGCCAGACGATGGCTTCTCTCCAGGCGTTTGCGTAGATCTTCTTTTCTCCAGTCTACGGTGGTCAGACCAAACTTCCAGCCAGCCACGGTTTCGGGGTCTTTCAGATATTCGTCTCCGGGCATGAATTCTGCCAGATGGCGGTCGCCGGCAGCGGCGATAAGACCATACCGTCTAAATAAATCGAATTTCACCCGGTGAGCACAGTTAAAAGTACTGTTTGCCCAGTTCTCGTGATATGCGGCAAGCCCCTCCTCATAATGTTCATTAATGTATTTCTCATAGACAGGGAAAAGGTCGATTCCCTTGTAAGAAGCCTGATCAAACCAGGTAAAATGGTTGATCCCCAGAACATTGACAAAGATGTCATCCCTCTTGATATCTTTGAGACCGAAGGTTTCTTCACAAATGCTTTTTAACACCATCTGGGTACCGAATACTTCGTGGCAGCAGCCAAAGGCCTTGATTTCAGGATATACATGATACAGAGTCTTTACACAGAGCGTCATAGGATTCGTGTAGTTGATCACCCATGCGTTGGGAGCAAACGTTTTGATTGCGCTTGCGATTTCCGCGAACATGGGAATGGTTCGGAGGGCGCGGATCATGCCGCCTGGTCCGGCAGTATCGCCTACGGACTGATAGATTCCGTGACGCTCCGGGAGATGGACGTCGGAAGCCATTTCATCAAACGTGCCGGGGAGAATAGAAATCACTACAAAATCACAGCCGGACAGCGCTTCTTCCAGCGTCTTGCAGGTGGTGTAATCCCATTTGCCGACAGCGTCAGGACGGCTGCTCAGGTGCCGGCCGATCTTCTCATTATTTTTGGCCGCTGCTTCGTCAATGTCGTAAAGGCGGATGGTACCGCTGATGGAAGCATCCATTGACAGATCTGTCATAAAGGTCCAGGCCCATCCGCGAGAGCCGCCGCCGATGTAAGCAACCTGAATATCGGATACTTTATTTTCCGCGTATTTCATGATATGTATTCCTCCTCCTTAAAATAAATGTTTTGTTATGAATGTTTTTTCTAAAACTTTCTTCATTGATATTGCCATTATACAATAAAATAGTATAATAATCTCATATAATCTTGTCAGAAATCTGCATTTTTCGTACTATAGAACACAGTGAAGCACTGCGCTTTGGAACATTGTTGGCAGAGAGAACAGTGGGAAGCATTGCCGGCAGAGAAAATAACGGGAAGTATTGCGGATAGAGAGATCCGTGAGCGGTATTGCAGGAAGAGTCAGGAAGAGTTCGAAATATGTGGGATTGACAGGAAGGTTGAGTAGGATTGACGAAGTGGAGTGGGAAAGTGGTAAATGGAGCAGGTTGTGTTCAGACAGCGGATGGAGGCCCTTGTGGAGGCCGAACAGGTGATCAGAAAAACCGAGTATTCTATGGCAAACCGTCATTTTCATGATACATATGAGCTATATTATCTTCTGGAAGGAGAGAGGTATTATTTTATTGACAAGGAGACTTATCTGGTGGGGCCTGGGGATGTGGTTCTGGTGAGACCAAATCAGATTCATAAGACCAGTATGGCCAGGAATTCTTACCACAACCGGATTTTACTTCAAATCAAAGGCGGAGCGTTGGATCCGTTTTTGAAGGAGAACGGGTTTCATACGTTGCGGGAAGTATATGACAGAAATCCTCAGATCATCAGCCTGAACCCAAAGGATGCGGAAGCAGTGAAAAGCATGGTGATTCAAATCAAAGAGGAAATCCAGGAGAAACAAAGAGAATATGAGCTGATGGTGAAGGTGAAGCTGCTGGAGTTATTGGTGCTGTTGACCCGTTATCGGAAAAATGTGCTGCCTGACAGGACGGAGCAGACAGTATTGACAGCAAAGCATCTGAAGGTTCACGAGGTGGCGGACTATTTGCAGACAAATCCCGGAACAAAGGAATCTCTGGAAGAACTGGCGCGCAGATTTTATATCAGTAAATCCTATCTGAGCCGGATTTTTAAGGAGGTCACAGGCTTCGGGGTCAATGAGTATACTAATATTGTAAGGGTGAAGAAAGCGCAGAATCTGCTGGTGTACGGGGAATATTCCGTCACAGAGATCTCTGAATTGCTGGGATTTGAAAGTATCACTTATTTTGAACGGGTGTTTAAAAAATATACGCTTTACACACCGCTGCGGTACCGACGGGAGAAAAGGGCCTGAGAATCGAAGTAAGGTTTATGAAGTCGTATTTATTATGGAAGAAAGGCATCCGAAGACCACCATCAAAATGGAGAGAACTTGGAATAGACGGGAAAGACAGAAGAGATGGGAAAGACGGAAGAGACGAAATAGACAGAAGAGACAGGAAAGGCGGAAGTAACAAAAGAGACAAAAGGGACAGCAAAGAAATCGTGGGACCAGGGTAAGGAGAAAAAGACATGGATAGTAACGACAGGATTAAAAATGGGAACAGAGAAGAAGAGAGTATAAAGAGAGAGGATGACAGTATGGGAAACGACGTGGATGCCCTGATTGCTCTTCTGGACGGCTGTGTGCAGGCGGAGGAGAGCAGAATCAAGGTGGATGTGGTGGAAGGAGAGGGAAAGGTAGTAGGCAGGCAGTATCATCATGGGCGTTGTGATGTGGGCAGCCCATGGGCTTGTGGAACGGCGTTTGACGTGCTGGAATAACTTTGGGAGGAAGAAAAATTGCACTTTGTAGAGGTCAAAGGGATTTTGTCCGCCCATAACGGAATGAATTTGTATAGGGGCTGTACCCACGGTTGCATTTATTGTGACAGCAGGAGCAAGTGTTACCAGTTCAGCCATGCCTTTGAGGATATTGAAGTCAAACGAAATGCGCCGGAGCTATTGGAAAAAGCGCTTCGTTCCAAAAGGAAAAAGTGCATGATAGGGACAGGAGCCATGTGCGATCCCTATATGCATTGTGAGGAACAGCTACAGCTGACCAGAAGATGCCTGGAAATCATAGAACGATATGAATTTGGTGTGGCTATCCAGACGAAATCCAACCGAATTCTTAGAGATTTGACATTGTTAAAAAGTATTCATGAGAAAGCGAAATGTGTAGTGCAGATGACCTTGACTACCCACGATGAGGACTTGTGCAGAATACTGGAACCCAATGTATGCACGACCAGGGAAAGGGTGGAGGCCCTGCAGATTTTTCATGATAACGGGATTCCTACAGTGGTCTGGCTGTCACCGATTCTGCCCTTTATCAATGATACGAGAGAGAATATTGAAGGAATTTTGAATGACTGTATTCGTACGGGGGTGCATGGAATCATTTGTTTTGGGATGGGTATGACACTCCGGGAGGGGGACAGAGAGTATTATTATGCTGCTCTGGACAGACATTTTCCGGGATTGAAGGAGCGATATCACAGGAAATATGGGTATGCCTACGAACTGGCCAGCGACAGAAGCCGGGAATTGATGGAAATGTTTACTAGAATCTGTAAAGAAAATAATATAATTTGTGAAGTGGAAGAATGCTTTCAATATTTACAGGAATTCCCTGAACGGTATGAACAGTTGAGACTGTTCTAACAGTTCAGATTCTATTATCAAATATAATTGAAAAAGTTAGAATATCATGATATCATGAAAGAAGTTAATGGTTGTTTTGTATATTTTATGGGGATGATAAGATGAGAATAGAACGAGTGGATGAAAAAACAGTAAAGTGCTTTCTGTCCAATGAGGAATTGGAAGAATATGAAATTGATTATAAAGACTTTATCCTGCGCAGTGACAAGGCCAGAGAGGTGGTACAGGAAATCATCGAACAGGCTGAAGAAGAGGTTGGATACAAACCGCCTAAATTTGCATTCGATCTGCAGATTATGTTGCTGCCGGATCAGGGGCTGCTCCTGACTTTTTCGGACAGAGATCCGGAAAGTGGCAAGGAAACGGATCAGTTTATTGAATGCCTGAAGGAGATGAAACGGATTCTGCAGAGAACCCGTGAAAAGATCAGCCAGAATGGGAATGCCACCCCTGAGGAAAAGGGGGAGGGCGGTGCGCAGAATGTCCAGGCAGGAGAGAAAAAAGAGGAGGAGCAGCCTCCACGGCCTGGTTTTGCGGTGTTTGTCTTTTCAGGAATCGGGAAAATCATGGAGTATGCGGCCATGCTGCCTTCCAATCTGATGGTGGACAGCCGGCTTTACGAGATGGATGGACTTTATTATCTGTATCTTCTAAAGGGGCGTGCTTCCTATGAACGTTACAGTAGAGCCTGTGTTCAGGCAATGGAGTTTGCCGGTCTGTATGCCGCAGATGAATCTCAGGTGGTACAGCTGCAGGAGCATGGAGAGTGTCTGATTGCGGAGAAAGCGTTGAAGAAGCTGAGAGCTTAAGGCTCCCGGGAAATGAGAGTAACAGATGCAGGCATATTAGGGCTTGACAATTCCGGTATCCATGCACTATAATCCCATACATACAGACTTTGAAGAGGAATAGTACAGATTTGGAAGCATTTCAGAGAGAGGACAGGCGGGCTGGTACTGTTTGAGGTTGGTATCGGATCGCAGCTGAAAGGTTCTTATGTGGAGAGTCTGGAACCTGCCTTGGAGTTCCCTGCAAATCCGGTATGCGGCAAGAAAGGTTGCTGTGATACGGGCCTAAGCATGTGGCGCAGGCCGGCGTTATAGGCGTATAAGGTGGATGTGATGGCATCAATTAGGGTGGTACCGCCGGTTTTCCGGTCCCTTTGGGGACGGAAAACCGGCGTTTTGTATGTGCGTCGAAGGGACTTTGCACAATTGCCGTATGCGGCAATTTGAGCTACTCGCGCAGCGATTCAATTAGCAAAGTCACAAAGACGCACGAGAAGAACATTCATGAGAGCACTTACGAATGAAGGTTCTTCTCCGGAGATGTGCGTCGAAGGGACTTTGCACTTTAGAGCCATCGCGCAGCGATTTAAATAGGAGGAGAGAGAAAATGGCAGACAAGAAGATGGTGGAAGAGATTACGTCCATGGACGTGGATTTTGCCCAATGGTACACGGACGTAGTGAAAAAGGCGGAACTGATTGATTATACTTCCGTGAAGGGATGTATGGTGATCAAGCCTGCGGGCTATGCGCTCTGGGAGTTGATTCAGAAGCATCTGGATCAGCGTTTTAAGGAGGCGGGAGTGGAAAATGTATACCTTCCCATGTTCATTCCGGAATCTCTGCTGCAGAAAGAGAAGGATCATGTGGAAGGATTTGCACCGGAGGTGGCCTGGGTGACCCATGGCGGGCTGCAGCCTCTGCAGGAAAGGCTCTGCGTACGGCCTACTTCCGAGACGCTTTTCTGTGATTTTTATAAAAATGATATTCATTCCTACAGGGATCTGCCCAGGGTGTATAATCAGTGGTGTTCTGTGGTACGCTGGGAAAAGGAGACGAGACCTTTCCTCCGTTCCAGAGAGTTTCTGTGGCAGGAAGGGCATACCGCTCATGCCACAGAGGAGGAAGCACTGGAAAGAACCATTCAGATGCTGAATGTATATGCGGATTTCTGCGAGGAAGTATTGGCAATTCCTGTGATCAAGGGGCAGAAGACAGATAAGGAAAAGTTCGCGGGAGCGGTTGCCACGTATACCATCGAGGCACTGATGCATGACGGCAAGGCGCTGCAGTCCGGCACCAGCCATAACTTTGGAGATGGATTTGCGAAAGCGTTTGGAATCCAGTTTGCGGATAAGGATAATACGCTGAAGTATGTACATCAAACCTCCTGGGGATTGAGTACCCGTATTATCGGTGCAATCATCATGGTACACGGCGATAACGAGGGGCTGGTGCTTCCTCCCAAGGTGGCGCCTGTTCAGGTATGTATTGTACCTATTCAGCAGAAAAAAGAAGGCGTGCTTGACAAGGCATATGAGCTTCGCGATCGGTTGAATTGTCATTTCCGTGTGAAAGTGGACGATTCCGACAAGAGTCCTGGATGGAAGTTTGCGGAAGCAGAGATGAGAGGATATCCTCTTCGGGTGGAGATTGGGCCTAAGGATATAGAGGCAGGTAAATGCGTGATTTGCCGCCGGGATACCAGACAGAAGGTAGAGGTGGCGCTGGAAGAGCTGGAGGCAAAAGTGGAAGAGCTGCTGGAAATCATGCATCACGATATGCTGGAAAGGGCCAGAAGTCATCGGGACGCACATACTTATACGGCTGCCAATATGGATGAATTTGTGCAGATTTTCAATGAAAAGGGCGGTTTTGTAAAAGCTATGTGGTGCGGAAATGAGGAATGCGAAGTGCAAATCAAGGAGCGCCTGAGTGTGACCAGCCGGTGTATCCCTTTTGAACAGGAGCAGATTGCGGATACCTGCGTATGCTGTGGTAAGCCTGCGAAAAAAATGGTGTATTGGGGCCGGGCCTATTAAGGAATTATAAAAACAATTCCTGTAGAAAAAGGACAATTTATGAATTATATTGTAATGGATTTGGAATGGAATCAAAGTAATACCGGAACAGAAGAGGAAATTGCACTTCTTCCCTTTGAGATCATAGAGATCGGCGCCGTAAAACTGGACTCCTCCGGAATCACATTGGGGGAGTTCAGCGAACTGATTAAACCTGTGGTGTATCCGGAAATGCATCAGATTACCAGCAGATTGATTCATCTGCAGACCAGGGAACTGGAAAAGGGAACTTCTTTTCTCATGGCAGGGAAAGCGTTTCTGCAATGGTGCGGTGAAGAAGAGTATTTATTCTGTACCTGGGGAGGGGCCGACCTGACCGAACTTCAACGGAATATGAAGTTTTATCATATGGCGCCGCTGGCGAAGGGGCCGATTGCGTTTCTGGATGTGCAGAAATTGTTCAGCCTCGCTTTTGAGGACGGCAAGACCAGGAAGGCTCTGAAATATGCCATTGACTTTCTGGACCTGGAGAAGGATATTCCATTTCACCGGGCCTTTGGCGACGCTCGTTATACGGCCAGGATTCTGAGGAGAATTTTGAAGGAAAAGCCGGAAGTGCTTAAGAATTTGTCTTATGATGTATTCTGGCCTCCTGCGGATAAAGCGTCGGAGATCAAGGTGCAGTTTGCTTCTTATATGAAGTATATTTCAAGAGAGTTTGACAGCAAGGAGAAAGCCTTTGGAGATCGGGAAGTGGTCTCCAGTAAATGTTACCTCTGCAGACGAAATCTGCGTAAAAAGATTCGCTGGTTCACGTCAAACGGACGAAATTATTATTGCCTTGCATACTGCGAAAAACATGGATACCTGAAAGGAAAAATCAGGATCCGCAAATCGGAGAGCGGAAAACTGTATATCGTCAAGACAACAAAGCTGATCTCAGCCGAGGAAGCGGAGAAATTGAAAGAACGCAGCGGTCACGCAAAGGAACTGCAAAGGCAGCACAGGATTCAAAAGAAATCCAGATGATCCCGTCCGCGACGTCGGGAAGCCCTCCTGCGTCTGCGGCGATTTCTGCGTCTCCGCCATTCCCGGCGGGGATGACCGGAAATCGCATAATTTTTTAAAATGATGCGGATAAGCAGTATAATAAACAGAATCACAGCCAGAGCTGAAATCCCAATGAGGATGGCAGCCAGATTGATAAAGATGACAGGTTCTTCTTCGGCCTCTTCCGGCAGGACGTCAAAGACATAGCCCTCCTCTTCGCTGACAGTAAAATCAACCCTCACTGTGCCGATATCCACACCGTGATAAGAATAAGTAATGGTCGCCGCATGATCTTCGGAGTCGGATTCATAGGAGATCTCAGACTCTGTGTCCGAGAAGGAAATCGTTTTGGGTAATATAATGTAATCCTCCCGATTCAGAGACAGAATCGGCTGGGAATTTCCGAAAATGTCATTTCCGCTGTAAAACAGACCGGTATTGTCAATATTGTATTTTGTCTCAGTCTGAGATACATTCACTTTTTCAAAATTAGAAAACCCATATTCAAAGAGAGAAATCGTGTCCTCGTACTGATAGGGAGACTCGTCGCGCATGACCACACAGATCAGCCGCATGCCGTTTTTTTCTGCACAGGAAACCAGACAGCTTCTGGCATCGTCAGTGTAACCGGTCTTGCAACCAACCAGATATTGATAGGCATGAGTCCCTCCCGGAATAATCTGCATGTGGTTATTCTCCAGCTTTCCCTGGGGCAGCTTGTCTGTGGCAGGAAATTCCATCCGCCTGGTCAATGTGATGTTGCACAGCATTTCGTTGGAAAAAAAAGCCCTTCCTATCATGGCCAGATCATAGGCGGTGGTGTAATGATTTTCATCCGGCAGACCGTTGGGGTTGACAAAATGGGAATTCAGACAACCCAGCTCTTCTGCCCTTGCGTTCATAATATCAGCGAAGACGGACCAGTCGCTGGTGCCCGTAATATGTTCGGCTACGGCGTAGGAAACCTCGTTGGCGGACCGAATCAGAATTGCATTGAGGCATTGCTCCATTGTGAGTTCCTGACCTACATCCATGGCGATATGACTGCTGTCCCAGGGGGTGTCAAAGACAGCGTCATGGGAGAAGGTAACGATTTCATCCATTTCACAGCGCTCTGTGGCAATCAAAGTGGTCAGAATTTTGGTAGTGCTGGCGGGATATTCCTGCTGATGGATATTTTTGGCATAGAGCAGGGTACCTGTTTCAGCCTCTATTAAAATGGCAGATTCCGCTCCCACTACAGGTCCCACGGGCCAGTTGGGTACTTCGTTGGACTGAATCTCCAGGGCGCGATGGATTTCCAGCCGTTGTTGGGCTTCAGCAGATGTGGCATGGACGGTGAGAGCGTTTGTAAATAGGCTGGCGGCACAGAGAATTCCCGACAGAAGTAAAACGCATATATCAATGTATTTTCTGAAAGTCATCATATTGTAACCTCGCAAACAATGTGGGCTTATTTCTATAATAGAATCCTGTCTTGGATTCTATTATATACTATTGTGCTCCAAAACCAAAGTAGGAATATGAGGATTATTAGAAATTTATGGATTGACAAGCATTTGGATTTAAAGTAGAGTGAGTAAAGGAACTTGATTTTCATGTACGGGAGTAGGTATGAGATTGCGTAATATTACAGGCTCGCGGGAGGTGATTGCAGAGAGCCCGTATGTAATTCGGGAGGAATTGCAGGCCGGCTGCGCGGGCAGATGGAAAGAAATTTTCGGCAATGATAATCCTGTTCACATTGAAATTGGAATGGGAAAGGGAAAATTTATACATACTATGGCCAGGGAGAACCCTGAAATCAATTATGTAGGAATTGAGAAATATTCCAGCGTGCTGTTGCGGGCCATTCAGAAAATGGAGAAGGAAGAGCTTCCCAATCTGAAATTTCTGCGAATGGACGCGGAAGGCATTACCGGCGTATTTGCGCAGGGAGAGGTGGACAGGATATACCTGAACTTTTCGGATCCCTGGCCGAAGGACAGACATGCCAAACGAAGGCTGCCGTCCCGGGAATTTCTGGCCAGATATGATGTAATTCTGAAAAAAAGGGGCAGACTGGAGTTTAAGACAGATAACAGGGCCTTGTTCGACTTCGCGGTTGATGAGCTGGAACCGGCCGGCTGGAGTGCCAGTGCGATTACCTACGATCTGCATCATGACAAGGACATGATGCAGGGAA
Source organism: uncultured Acetatifactor sp. (assembly GCA_948896875.1). GTDB lineage: Bacteria > Bacillota > Clostridia > Lachnospirales > Lachnospiraceae > Acetatifactor. Next base: position 9,658 of record CAQUWW010000036.1, read on the forward strand.
ATGTGATGACGGAATATGAGGAGAAGTTCTCGGGGATGGGTAATCCTATCTGTAAGTATGTTATTTCAAGAGAGAAATGAGTAAAGTTGTGAAATCATAACGAAAGTGAGGAGGTATCATATGGAATACAAATTTACGACAGACAATTTTGATGCGGAGGTTCTGCAGGCGGGAATTCCTGTGCTGGTAGATTTCTATGCGGACTGGTGCGGACCCTGCAAGATGATGGGACCTGTGGTGGCGAAAATTGCGGAAGAGTATGAAGGCAGGGTAAAGGTAGGAAAATGCAACATTGACGAGAATATGGAAATGGCAGCAAGGTATCGCATTTCCAGCATTCCGGCCTTTGTAGTGTTTCGGAATGGTAAGCCGGAAGCCACCTATGTAGGGGCTATGTCTGCGGCAGAGCTGAAGGAAAAGGTTGAGCAGGCATTGAAGTGAGATGCGAAGTGAGATGAAAAAAGAAGCTTTTGTATATGAAGGAAAAAGGATGTTGGTCTGTGTTCTGGCGGCGTTTTTATTCGCCGTCGGAACCAATCTGTTTGTGGTGCCGGCCGGGTTATATACCGGCGGGCTCATGGGATTCTGTCAGGTGCTCAGGACGATACTGGCGAAATATCTGCATTTGAATTTTCAGAATTTTGATATTGCCGGTATTATTTATTACCTGATTAACATTCCTGTTTTTGCCATCGCCTTTGCACGGATCGGGAGAATGTTCTTCACGAAGACCTTGTTTACCGTTACGGTGATGACATTTTTTTTGTCTGTGATTCCTACAAGAATGATAGTGAAAGATACCATTGCTGCCTGTATCGTCGGTGGCATCATATCTGGCACGGGAATCGGGCTTTCGCTGCGGATGGCTTCCTCCGGGGGTGGAATGGATGTGATAGGCGTCCTTTTAATCAAGTGGAAACGGGATTTCAGCGTAGGCAAGGCGAATCTGTTTGTCAATCTGGCACTGTATGCGGTTTGTTTAGCTTTGTTTGATGTGGAGATTGTGGTATACTCGGTGATTTATGCGGCAGTGTATTCTGTGGCTATGGACAGAGTACATACCCAGAATATCAATGTGGAGGCCAAAATCATCACAAAGGCGGATACGGCGGCGCTGGAAAAGGTGATTTTTGAAGAGATTTACAGAGGGATTACAAAATGGTCTACTATGGGCGCCTATACTCATGAAGACTCACATATGCTGTATATTACATTGTCGAAGTATGAAGTGAGCCGCCTGAAGGCGGTGGTGCATAAATTTGATCCCCATGCGTTTATTGTGATAAACGAGGGTGTCAGCGTGGATGGAAATTTTCTGAAAAAACTGTGAGGAAGAAAAGCATGGGGCGGCCCCCATGCTTTTTCCATTAATAATTCTTTCGAACAGATTGTACCGGTTCGCTGGTCAGGTCCACACCCAACTTTTTGTAAATCTTGATATCCACCTCGGACAACATGACCGAAGTATGAACCTGGCAGCCCTTCAGATTGGGAAGCTGTTCCAGAGAACGGCGGGCATTGTCGTCGTGACAGGCGGCCAGTGTAAGCGCGATCAGGACTTCGTCTGTGTGGAGACGGGGATTGCGTCCGCCCAGGTAGCGCACCTTTAAATCCTGAATGGGTTCGATGGCTTCCGGCTTGATTAGTTTTGTATCGTGATCCACACCGGCCAGATATTTCAGTGCGTTCAGCAGCAGAGCAGCCGAGGCGCCAAGGAAATCCGAAGTTTTGGATGTAATGATATGACCGTCCGCCAGTTCGATGGCGGCGGTGGGGACGCCCAGACTTTCGGCCCGTTCTCTGGCGGCGACGGTGACATGTCTGTTGGCAGTGGTTATCTTGGCTTGCTTCATCAGAAGCTCTATCTTGTAGACTTCCATGTCGGAGCTTCCGTCCCGGACTACCTTATTCAATGCGGTATAATACCGGCGGATAATTTCCATTTTTGACGCTTCGCAACAGGCCTCATCGTCGATAATGCAGTTTCCTGCCATGTTGACACCCATGTCGGTAGGAGACTTGTAGGGATTCGTGCCATAGATTCCTTCAAAAATGGCGTTCAACACAGGGAAAATTTCAATATCCCGATTGTAATTAACCGTGGTTTCCCCATAGGCTTCCAGGTGAAAAGGATCGATCATATTGACATCGTTCAAGTCGGCCGTAGCCGCTTCGTATGCCAGGTTAATCGGATGCTTCAGCGGTATGTTCCAGATGGGAAAGGTCTCGAATTTGGCGTAGCCTGCTTTCAGGCCTCTCAGATTGTCATGGTAAAGCTGGGAGAGGCAGGTGGCCATTTTTCCACTTCCCGGACCGGGGGCCGTGATGACCACCAGAGGTCTGGTGGTTTCTATGTAATCGTTTTTGCCATAGCCATTTTCGCTGACGATCAGAGGAACATTGGCGGGATAGCCCTCAATTGTGTAGTGCAGATATACCTTTATGTTCTTTTTTTCCAGCTTTGTCTTGAACTGTTCTGCGCTGAGCTGGCCGGAATAATGTGTGATAACTACGCTGCCCACATACAGCCCTCTGTTCTGGAATTCATCCCGCAGCCGCAGGACATCCACATCATAAGTAATGCCCAGATCGCCGCGAATTTTATTTTTCTCAATATCGGCGGCGCTGATGACAATGACAATTTCAGCACAGTCTGAAAGCTGCATCAGCATCTGCAGCTTTGCGTCAGGCGCAAAGCCGGGGAGAACTCTGGAAGCATGATAGTCGTCGAAAAGTTTCCCGCCGAATTCCAGATAGAGCTTGTCCCCAAACTGAACAATGCGTTCTTTGATATGTTCCGACTGCATTTTCAGATATTTGTTGTTGTCAAAACCAATTTTCATTGTCATCCTCGTTTCTGTGGTGGTGGGATAATCATCTGCTCGTGCAAGCACGGCAGCTACTTCTATTATATCATAGTTTTATTGGTATTGGAATGGTAAAAAGTTTAGAAATCTTTAAGAGATAATTGCTTTTTTTCACATTTATGCTATTGATTTATGGATTGCTTCTATCTATAATAAAATGGATTTACTGACTTTATAGTTTATTGTGGCAAAATGGAAGGATTGAGTAAAAAACGGAAACGGAGTTACTATGGATAATCAAATGAATCAGTATGATAACGGAGGGGGATATAACAATGGCGGCCGAGGCAACGGACCGGGCGGCAACGGTGGCAATGGAAATCAGCCTCCCAGGAAACCCAATATTATGATGGTCCTGTTGGCAGGGTTAAGTACGGTGTTGCTGGTCTTCATGCTCTGGAATCTTTTGTTTGGGACTTCCGGGAATACGCAGGAGGTCAGTTATACAAAGTTTCTGGAATATATCAACGCGGACGAGGTAGACGCGGTGGAGGTGCAGAGCACGGGCCAGATTCTGTTCACGCTGAAGAAGGAGGAGAACTCTGCGGATGCGCCAATGCTTGCCCCGGGCTATGGTTTATACGGCAATGCAAAGGTAACGTATTCCACGATTATCATGGAAGACCTGGATACGCTCACCTCCCGTCTGGAAGAGCGAGGCATAGATGGAAGTCGTGTTCTCAGCGACAATTCCGGGCGAATTCTGGATATTTTTCTGTATGTGGTGCTTCCGGTTCTGCTTATGTGGATATTGCTGGGTGTGGTATTCAGGAAGATGGGTGGATCCGGCGGCCCTATGGGTGTGGGCAAAAGCAATGCAAAAGTCTATGTACAGAAGGAGACAGGAGTTACTTTTAAGGACGTGGCCGGAGAGGACGAGGCGAAAGAATCCCTGGTGGAGGTGGTGGATTTTCTGCACAATCCGGGGAAATATTCCAAGATTGGCGCCAGGCTGCCAAAAGGTGCGCTTTTGGTGGGCCCTCCCGGAACGGGTAAGACTTTGCTGGCGAAGGCGGTGGCCGGAGAGGCCCATGTCCCTTTTTTCTCTTTGACCGGTTCTGATTTTATCGAACTGTATGTAGGCGTGGGCGCCAGCCGTGTGCGTGACCTGTTCAAGGAGGCCACGAAGAACGCGCCCTGTATCATTTTTATTGACGAGATTGATGCCATCGGCCGCAGCCGTGATTCCAAGTACGGCGGAGGAAATGAGGAGCGGGAACAGACGCTGAACCAGCTTCTCTCGGAGATGGACGGTTTCGACAGCTCTAAGGGTATCCTGATTCTGGG
>CAQUWW010000036.1:13821-14819 GCA_948896875.1 uncultured Acetatifactor sp.
AACCGGCCTGAGATTCTGGATAAGGCTCTTCTGCGTCCCGGGCGTTTCGACAGACGGATTATCGTGGATAAGCCGGACCTGAGGGGGCGTGTGGAGATCTTGAAGGTACATGCAAAGGATGTGAAGATGGATGAAACCGTGGACCTGGATGCCATTGCTCTGGCCACCAGCGGCGCGGTGGGTTCCGATCTGGCGAATATGATCAACGAGGCGGCTATCAATGCCGTGAAGGAAGGTAGAGATTATGTATGCCAGAAGGATTTGTTCAACTCTGTGGAAGTGGTATTGGTAGGTAAGGAGAAGAAGGACCGCATCATGAGCAAGGAGGAGCGAAGGATTGTCTCCTATCATGAGGTGGGCCACGCGCTGATCAGCGCTCTGCAGAAGAATTCCGAGCCGGTACAGAAGATTACCATTGTGCCCCGTACCATGGGAGCCTTGGGCTATGTCATGCATGTGCCGGAGGAGGAGAAATATCTGAATACAGAAGCTGAGCTGAGAGATATGCTGGTGAGCCTGGTGGGCGGCCGTGCCGCGGAGGAAATTGTGTTTGAGACTGTGACCACAGGGGCGGCCAATGATATCGAGAAAGCCACAGATATCGCCCGCAACATGGTGACCCGTTACGGAATGAGTAAGAAATTCGGCCTGATGGGTCTGGCCACTGTTGAGAGCCAGTATCTGGAGGGTAGAACGGCGCTGAACTGCAGTGACTCCACGGCGGCGGAGATTGACGCTGAGGTGGTAGAGATTCTGAAAGAAAGCTATGAGAAAGCGCTGGATCTGCTGCGGGACAACAGAGACGTTATGGATAAGCTGGCGGAATTCCTGATTGAGAAGGAGACCATAACCGGCAAGGAGTTCATGGAGATTTTCCGCAGGGAAAAAGGTCTTCCTGAGCCGGAGGAGAAGAAAGAGAATGTCCCGGAGGAGCTGCCTGCAAAGGAGGCAGAGAAGGAAGAGGCGAAGAAGGAAGAGACAAAGGAAATCTCTCAGGA
>CAQUWW010000036.1:14829-24940 GCA_948896875.1 uncultured Acetatifactor sp.
CTCTCAGGAGTCTGGGCATTATCAGTTTTCCTGGGAGCAGACTCTGGAGAGGGAGAAGGCTGTGATAGAGGGAGATTCCGGGAAGCCGCAGACTGACGGGGCGCAGGAAAATGCTTCGAGAGAAAGCGAGACTCAGAAAGCCGAGAGTACCGCGGCACCGGAAAACGGACCGGAGCACAGTGAAAAAGCGGAAAGCGGGTCAGAAGCGGCGTCTGAATCTGATGAAGCGCGGGAGAGGAAACCGGAAGCGGAAGAGGACCCGAAGCCGGAAGACAATCCAGAGCCGGTGGGCCTGCAGGAGAAGGAACATCCAGTGGGCAGATTTTCCAACGGCAGAATAGATTGACGACGGGTAGGCGCATGTTATAACAGGGGATAGCGATGATGTGAGAGACAATGATACAGACTGATAAATAAGGCGGATGTGGGCTCAAAAGAGCAGGCATCTGCCTTGTTTTTGGGAGGAATAAAAGAATTCCGGGAAGATATTACTATATCTGGTATTGTGACTGCTTAATGCGATAACTCCATTTGCTTGCAGGGCGAACACGTCCGAGTTCTGCGATGAAAGCGCATTTAGGCTTAAGAATCAAGCCGCAAGGAGGAAATGTGAAAATGATAAGACATATTAAAATACATACTATAGCATTTGGACTGTGCCTGGTACTATTTACGAGCGGGTGCGGTAAGGCAGATGAAGAGACAGAATCCATAGTGGGCCTGGACGGCATGGCAATAGAACTGGACACACAAGAGCAGAGCGATGCCGGGGAGAACGGGGAAGAGTCCTCTGTCGCAGAAGCATCTGGAGGCTCGATGTCAGGGAGCAATGAGTCTTCAGCGGCATCAGGAGATTTGACGTCAGAGAACAATGAGTCCTCGGCGGCTCCGGAGAGCAACAGCGGATCGGGGTCAGCGGATTTACAATCCCCGGTACCCGGAGGTGAGACGCAGCCGGAAAGCGGAGCCTCTTCAAGTTCACAACCGCCTCAGTCTGTGGCTCCACCGGAATCCGGTGCTCAGTCCCAGGCACCGGACGATTCCACAGCACCTGCGGCCCAGGAGAATGGCTATGTAGTCGTCATTGACGCGGGGCATCAGCAGAAGGGGAACAGTGAGAAGGAGCCCATCGGCCCGGGGGCAAGCGAGATGAAGGCGAAGGTGGCCGGCGGGACTTCCGGGGCCACCAGCGGTTTAAAAGAATACGAACTGACCCTGATGGTGGCGGAGAAGCTGGAAGACGAGCTGACCAACCGGGGTTATCAGGTGATTATGGTCCGGACCACCCATGATGTGAACATGAGCAACAGCGAGCGGGCCCAGGTGGCCAATGACGCGGAGGCGGATGCCTTTATCCGCGTGCACGCCAACGGTTCAGAGGATACTTCTGTGAACGGTGCAATGACGATCTGCCAGACGGCTTCCAACCCTTATAATGGAACATTTTATCAGCAGAGCAGAGATTTGTCGGATGCTGTGCTGGATGAGCTGGTGACGGCAACAGGCTGCAAGAAGCAGCGTGTATGGGAGACGGACACTATGAGCGGCATCAACTGGTGCATGGTTCCAGTTACCATTGTTGAAATGGGATATATGACCAATCCAAACGAGGACACGCTGATGGCCACAGACGAATACCAGGAGAAAATTGCGGACGGAATTGCCAACGGGATTGATAAATTCCTGAGCCAGGCCGATGAATAATAAAGGAAATGCTTTCAGCGAGTAAAAAAATTGGCTGTAGCAAAGGAAAAGCAACAGAGATTTGAGTGGAAAAAATGGGGATTATGCCATGTTTAACTTTGAAGAAGAACTGAAAAAGCTTCCCAAAGAGCCGGGAGTCTATCTTATGAGAGATGACAGGAATGTCATTTTATATGTGGGCAAGGCAGTCAACCTTCATAACCGTGTGCGCTCTTACTTTCGGGAAAATATCGGCAGAGGCCCCATGATCGATAAAATGGTGTCCCTGATTGCCCGGTTTGAATACATCGTCACAGACTCGGAGCTGGAGGCGCTGGTGCTGGAGAACAATCTGATCAAGGAGAATTCGCCCAAGTATAATACTCTGCTCAAGGACGATAAGACCTATCCTTATATTAAGGTGACGGTGGGGGAAGAGTATCCCCGGATTCTGTTTTCCCGGGTGATGAAAAAGGACAAATCCAAATATTTCGGGCCCTACACCAGCGCGGCGTCCGTGAAGGATACCATCGATCTGCTGAACAAGCTTTATCATCTGCGCACCTGCAACCGCAGTCTGCCTAAGGATATCGGTGTGGATCGGCCTTGTCTGAACTATCACATCAAGCAGTGCCTTGCCCCCTGCCAGGGCTATATTGACAGGGAACAGTACAGAGAGCAGGTAAATCAGGCGCTGGAATTCCTGAATGGAAATTACAACCTGATTCTGAAGGATCTGGAAGCCAAAATGCAGGCGGCCGCGGAGGAGCTGGACTTCGAGGCTGCGGCAGGCTACAGAGATCTCTACAACAGCGTGAAGCAGGTGGCCCAGAAGCAGAAGATTACGGACAGCGTTGGCGAGGATAAGGATATCATTGCCCTGTACCAGGACGACAGGGAAGCGGTGGTTCAGGTCTTCTTTGTCCGGGACGGCAAGCTGATCGGGCGGGACCATTATTATATGACAAATGTGTCACCTGACAGCAAGCCGGAAATTCTGGAGAATTTCGTGAAGCAGTTCTATGCCGGAACTCCTTTTATCCCCAGAGAGCTGATGTTACAATATGAGATCGGGGACCATGAGCTCATTGAGAAATGGCTTACCGGGCGGAAAGGCGGGAGAGTTTACATTCGGGTGCCGAAAATCGGCTCCAAGGAGAAGCTGGTGGAGCTGGCGGCCCAGAACGCGAAGCACATCCTGGAGCAGGACAGAGAGCGGCTGAAACGGGAAGAGGGACGGACCATAGGTGCGGTGAAGGAGATTGCGGCTCTTCTGGGCCTGGAACACATCGACCGGATGGAGGCTTTCGATATCTCTAATATCAATGGCTTTGAGAATGTGGGCTCCATGATTGTATTTGAGAAAGGGAAGCCCAAGACCAGCGATTACCGGAAGTTCCGGATTAAGACCGTGTCCGGCCCTGACGATTACGCCTGTATGCGGGAGGTGCTGACCAGACGGTTCCGGCATGGACTGGAGGAAGGCAGAGAGCTGGAGGAAAAGGAGCTGGAGAAGGAATATGGCAGCTTCACCAGATTCCCGGACCTGCTGATGATGGACGGCGGAAGAGGGCAGGTGAACATCGCCCTGTCTGTGCTGGAAGAGCTGAAAATAGCCATTCCGGTGTGCGGTATGGTGAAGGATGACAATCACCGTACCAGAGGGCTTTATTTTAACAATGTGGAACTGCCCATTGATACCCATTCCGAAGGCTTTAAGCTGATTACCAGAGTGCAGGACGAGGCCCACCGCTTTGCCATCGAGTATCACCGCTCCCTGCGCAGCAAGGCCCAGGTGAAATCCGTGCTGGATGATATTCCCGGGGTGGGACCGGCCAGGAGAAAGGCTCTGATGCGCCATTTCAAGTCCATCGAAGAGATTAAGACGGCGGATGTGGAGACTTTGGCAGCACTGCCGGAAATCAACCGTCGGGCGGCAGAGGAAATCTACGGATTCTTCCATACTCATAGCTGAAACTGCTTCACTTTGCGGATATAATGTGATACAATGGGATATGGCAAAATTCTATGCCATACGGTGATATTGAAGGGGCATATAGCGCGAAGGGTACGCGCATATAGTGCGAAGGGCACGCACATATAGCGCGAAAAGCATGCGCATATAGTATGAAACAGCATGCACATTGTGGAACGTAGACGGCATATGCCCGAACGAGGAACTAAGACAGGAGAAAAACATGGAAAGTGTCAGACTGACCCGTTTAATTGAGAAGATGAAGCTGGAAAACCTTACGCCGGAGATTGATGTGACGGATATCCGGATTACGCAGCCGGATATCAACCGGCCCGCCTTACAGTTGACAGGATATTTTGAGCATTTTGATGCCACCAGACTTCAGATTGTGGGGTTTGTGGAATATACTTATATGGAAGGTCTGTCCGACGAGAGGAAACGAGAAATTTATAACGAATTTATGAGCTATGATGTGGTGGCAGTGGTGTTCTGCCGGGAGCTGAAGCCGGATCCTATTTTCCTTTCAGCAGCGTTGGCCCACAGGATTCCTTTGCTTTCCACGAGCAAGTCTACTTCCGCATTTATGGCGGAGGCAATCCGCTGGCTGAATGTGAAGCTTGCTCCCTGTATTTCCGTACATGGGGTGCTGGTGGATGTATATGGAGAAGGTGTGCTGATCACAGGGGAGAGCGGCATCGGAAAGTCCGAGGCTGCGCTGGAACTGATCCGCCGTGGACATCGGCTGGTGACGGATGATGTGGTGGAGATCAGAAAAGTCAGCGATGATACGCTGGTAGGTTCGGCGCCCGACATGTTGAAGCACCTGATCGAGCTGCGGGGTATCGGCGTGGTGGATGTGAAGGCTTTGTTCGGCGCCTCTTCCGTGATGGATACCCAGAATATTGATCTTGTGATTCGCCTGGAGGATTGGGACAGGGATAAGGAGTACGACAGGTTGGGTCTGGAAGAAAACTATACGGAGTACATGGGGAATAAAATTGTCTGCTATAATATTCCCATTCGTCCCGGCAGGAATCTGGCGGTGATCTGCGAGTCGGCTGCGGTAAACCACAGGCAGAAGAAGATGGGTTATAACGCAGCCCAGGAGCTCTATACCCGCGTACAGAATTCCTTTGCCAGAAAACGGGATGAGGAATGGGGAGATTGAATGAGGAACTGGAATAAGGAGAGCGAGAGATGAGTAAATATGCATTTGGAGTAGACGTAGGGGGAACCAGTGTAAAGATGGGCCTGTTTGGCGAAGAGGGTGTTCTTCTGGATAAATGGGAAATTCCCACGAGAAAGGAAAACAAAGGAGCCGCCATTATTGGAGAGATTGCACAGAGTCTCAAGGAGAAAATGGCGGAAAGAGGGATAGAGGAAAGCGACCTGGCCGGGATTGGCATTGGCGCTCCCGGTCCGGTGGACAATGACGGAGTGCTGGTGAATGGTGCCGTCAATATCGGTTGGGAGCCTTTTAACATACCGGAGGCAATGCGCGCATATATTAATGTACCGGTAAAAGCGGCCAATGATGCCAATGCGGCGGCATACGGAGAGATGTGGCAGGGCGGCGGTAAGGGATTCAGCAGTATTGTGGCAGTGACTCTGGGGACAGGAGTCGGCGGCGGAATCATTATAAACGGAGAGCTTCTGGCCGGTGCCACAGGAGCAGGCGGCGAGATCGGACATATGCATATGGTGGATGACGAGACGGAAAGCTGTAACTGTGGGAACAAAGGCTGCATGGAGCAGTATGCTTCGGCCACGGGAATTGCACGCCTTGCCCGCAGGCGTCTGGAGAAGGACAACGAGCCCAGTGTCCTGAGAGAAGGGAAGGTGTCGGCCAAGACGGTCTTTGATGGAGTGAAAGCCGGAGATAAGGTGGCCATTGAAGTGGCGCAGGAGTTCGGGGAATATTTGGGAAAAGGCCTGGCGATGATTGCGTCTGTGCTGAATCCGGAGGCATTCATTATCAGCGGAGGTGTATCCAAGGCCGGGGAAATTCTCTTTTCCTTTATTGAGCCTCCATTCCATAAATATGTTTTCAGCCATTGCGGGAATGCAAAGTTTGTTTTGGCCACTCTGGGAAACGATGCGGGTATCTATGGCGCCGCCGGGTTGATTTTGAGGTAGAATATCTGTATGCCCCAGAATCTGAAAAGTAAAGAAATATAAAAAGGGAAGTCTGTTAAATGATTAGTAAAGCAGTAATTGAAGCGATACAGAGATTTGTACCTTATGAGAATATCCGTCTGCAGGAACCGATGGCGGATCATACTACCTTTCGGATAGGGGGACCGGCTGATTGCTTTGTGCAGCTGGAAAATGAACAGCAGTTGAAAAAACTGCAAAAATACCTGGGACTTGCCGGCGTACCATTTTTTGTGATGGGAAACGGCAGTAATCTGCTGGTCAGCGATGCCGGGTATCGGGGGGTAATTCTGCAGATTGGCTCCGGCATGAGCGACATCAGTGTGGAAGGATGCCGTGTGGTGGCGAAAGCGGGAGCTTCTCTGGCACAGGTGGCACGTAAAGCGCTGGAATACGGACTTACAGGTCTGGAATTTGCTTCCGGAATTCCGGGTACCGTTGGGGGAGGCGTTGTGATGAATGCCGGCGCCTATGGCGGAGAGATGTGCCAGGTGGTAACACAGGTAAATGTGGTAAATCAGGACGGCGAGACCATGGAGCTGGACAATGAGACCATGGAATTCGGCTACCGGACCAGTGTGATCAGACATAGTACGTTTACCATTACGGAGGTTGTGTTTTCCCTGGAGCCTGGAGACAGAGAGGCCATCAAAGTCAAAATGGAGGAGCTGGCCGGGAGACGACGTGAGAAGCAGCCATTGGAATATCCCAGCGCGGGCAGCACGTTCAAGCGGCCGGAGGGAAACTTTGCCGGCAAACTGATTATGGAGGCCGGTTTCAGGGGCTTTCAGATAGGGGGCGCCAGGGTATCTGACAAACATTGCGGCTTTATAATCAATACAGGAAATGCCACTGCCAGGGATGTGCTGGATGTGATTGCCAGGATTCAGGCAGGGGTGAAAGATAAATTCCACGTGGATCTGGAGACTGAAATTGTCTTTATAGGGAGTCAGAGAGAAACGACATGAGATTTGTAGTGGTGACGGGAATGAGTGGCGGCGGCAAAAGCACCGCCTTGAAAATGCTTGAAGATGCCGGATTTTACTGTGTGGACAACCTGCCGGTTTCTCTGGTGGAAAAATTTGTGGAGCTGGTTTCCGTGCCCGGCAGCGAGGTGAGTAAGGTTGCGCTGGGGCTGGATGTACGGTCTGACCAGTCCTTTGAAGATGCCACGAAAATTCTGGAGCGGCTTAAAGGCACAGGGTATGCACTGGAGATTCTGTTTATGGACGCGGATGAGAACGTCCTGATCAAGCGCTACAAGGAAACCAGACGTGTTCATCCCCTGGCTTTGGACGGCAGAGTGGAAGATGGTGTCAGGGCAGAGAGAAGGGTAATGGGGAATATCCTGAAAAATGCCGATTATGTCATTGACACAACACATCTGTTGACCAGGGAGTTGAAAGAAGAACTGGATCGTATTTTTGTGGAAAATGCGGAGTATAATAGCCTTATGGTGACGATACTGTCCTTTGGCTTTAAGCATGGTATTCCCACGGACGCGGATCTGGTATTGGATGTGCGTTTCCTTCCCAATCCATTTTATATAGAGGAATTGAAGCACAAGACGGGCCTGGATAAGGAAGTGCAGGAGTATGTCATGGATTTCCCGGAGGCGGAAACATTTATGATAAAGCTGATGGATATGCTGCAGTTTCTGATTCCGAATTATGTCAAAGAAGGAAAATACCGGCTGGTTATTGCCATCGGCTGTACCGGCGGAAAGCATAGGAGCGTCACGCTTGCAGGCGAGTTGTACCGGCGGATGAAAGATAAAGGGAAATATGGAATTAAGATTTATCACCGGGATGTAAGTAAGCAGGGGAAATAGTGTGGGAAAAGGCAGATCATTCTCTGGTAAGGTAAAGGAAGAGCTGGCGAAGCGCATCAGCCCGGCAAGGCATTGCCAGATCGCGGAACTGGCGGCAATTATGAACTTTTGCGGTCAGTATGGCCGGGACGATCAGGGCGGTTATACCATAGGTTTTCAGACTGAAAATGAAGCTGTTGTCAGAAAAGGCTTTACATTATTGAAAAAAACGTATAATATAGATACGGATGTTGTATTAAGTGAAGAAGAAATACAGGGCATATTACAGAAAATCGGAAGCCTGAACAAACCGGTCAGCGCTCTCTTGCTTAAAAATTCCTGTTGTCAGAGGGCTTTTCTGCGGGGGGCTTTTTTGAGTGTTGGTTCCATGAGTGATCCGGCAAAAGGATATCATCTGGAATTTGATTGTACTGATGCGGACAAGGCGGAACAGCTGCGGGAGCTGATGCGGGGCTTTGGAATCGAATCAAAAAGGATTCTGCGAAAAAAGTATTATGTAGTTTACCTGAAGGAAGGCTCGGGTATCGTGGATTTGCTGAATGTCTGTGAAGCGCCAATATCGTTGATGAATGTGGAAAATCTCCGTATTCTGAAAGAAATGCGAAACTCTGTGAACAGACGGGTAAACTGCGAGACCGCCAACATTGCCAGAACCGTCAGCGCGGCTTCCAGGCAGGTGGAAGATATCGAGTACCTGAGAATTCACTATGGCTTTCAGAATCTGCCGGATAATTTGCGGGAGATGGCGGAAATCCGTCTGGAGAATCCGGATACTCCATTAAAGGAGCTGGGGGAATACTTTGAACCGCCCTTGGGTAAATCAGGAGTAAATCACAGGCTGCGCAAGCTCAGTGAGCTGGCCGATAAGATAAGAGACAGGAACTAAATTGAGGAGGAATGAAAGATGAAAAAGAAAAATATCCACATCAGTCTGGAGGATGACCAGATGGCGAGGCATATTGCGTTGCTGGTACAGAGAGCCAGCAAGTATGAAAGCGCCATTTACATTCAGTCCGGCGAGAGAAAGGTAAATGCCAAGAGTATTATGGGTATGATGACACTGGGAATTGATATCAGTGAGGAGCTGGAAGTTTCCGCCGACGGCTCTGACGAGGAAGCAGCACTGGAAGGGATTACATGTTTCCTGACAGGGATGGATAAATAAGATAGAGATATGAATAAAAAACTGCTTTTTGTGTATAACCCTAAAGCTGGAAAAGCCCTGATTAAGAATAAACTGGCGGAAATATTGAATATTTTTGCAAAAGAAAAATATGAGATTACCGTAGTACCCACGCAGAAGCATGATGAAGCCAGAGAAGCGGTAGCCAGGCGCGGGGATCAGTATGCGCTTGTGGTCTGCAGTGGGGGTGATGGCACACTCGATGAAGTAGTTACAGGAATGATTCAGAGCGGCATTCGCACGCCTATCGGCTATATTCCCGCAGGAAGTACCAATGACTTTGGGGGAAGTCTTGCATTGCCGAAAAACATGCTGCGTGCGGCGGAGGTTGCGGTCCGGGGGACTGATTTTTCCTGTGACATCGGTTATTTCAAATATGATACTGTGGAAGACGTCTTTGTCTATATTGCGGCATTTGGGCTTTTTACGGATGTGTCTTATGAGACAGACCAGGAGATGAAGAATGTGCTGGGACATATGGCCTACCTGCTGGAAGGGATGAAGCGGCTGCCGGCGATCCGCTCTTTTCACATGAAGGTGAGCTGGGAGGGGAATGAGATAGAGGACGACTTTATCTTTGGTATGATTACCAATTCCCTCTCCGTGGGGGGCTTTAAAAATATCACAGGTAAAAACGTAAAGCTGGATGACGGTGTGTTTGAGGTAACCTTGATCAGACAGCCCAGGAATCCTATCGAACTAAATAATATTATGTTATCCCTGCTGAACCGGGATATTGATACAAACGCAATGCATTGTTTTCGCACGGCGGAGCTGACATTAGAGTCAGAGGAACCGGTGGCCTGGACACTGGACGGTGAGAATGGCGGCAGTCATACGAAGGTGACAATTTGCAATGCACACAAAGGCATGGATATCAGAGTCAAGGGAGACAGGGGATAAAGAACAGAGTTATTCATTGCGTTATTGCGGTAAAACCGCGGCAGCGCTAAATATAAAAAATGGAGGTATAAGAAAATGTTAGTATCTGCAACAGAAATGTTGAAAAAGGCGAAAGCAGGCCATTATGCAGTGGGACAGTTTAACATCAATAATCTGGAGTGGACAAAGTCCATCCTGCTGACGGCAAAGGAGTGTAAGTCTCCTGTCATTCTTGGTGTGTCCGAAGGCGCTGGAAAGTACATGGGCGGCTATGATGTGGTGGTAGGCATGGTGAACGGTCTGCTGAAGGATCTGGACATCGACGTGCCGGTAGCGCTTCATCTGGACCATGGCTCCTATGATCATTGCTACAAATGTATCGAGGCAGGCTTCTCATCTGTTA
>CAQUWW010000037.1 GCA_948896875.1 uncultured Acetatifactor sp.
CCTGACGGCAGAGGAAATCGCAGAAGAATGGATTACCTGTACTTTCGGGGACGACAGCGAGGTAAAGGAGAAAATTCTGACCATTCTGATGATGTCCTGGCCTGCATATGAAAAGTACAATGCTCCTCTTGGTATTGGATGGATGGTGAATCCCAACTTCCATTACGGGCCCAGTGTGGATGGGTATGAGTATTCCAGATGGGGAACCTATCACAGGGCGGACCATGAAGGACTGGGTGTGGACAGAAGCGATAAAGGAACCGGGTATGCAATGCAGTACAATGAACCCAATGCTTCTCTGTACAATGACCTGGACAGCTGTCCCGACGAATTGAAGCTGTTTTTCCATCATGTGCCTTATACCTACAGACTGCGTTCCGGGAAGACAGTCCTGCAGCACATTTATGACACCCATTTTGAAGGGGTTTCGGATGTGGAGAAAATGAAAGAGCTGTGGCAGTCTCTGGAAGGGAAGATATCTGAGAAAGTTTACAGACGTGCGCTGGAGAGACTGGAACATCAGGTGTGGCATGCGGCGGAATGGCGTGATCAGATCAATTCTTATTTCTTCCGGAAGACCGGCATCGGGGACGAACAGGGAAGAGAGATCTACTAAAATAAAAAAGAAAGCGGTGATGAAATGGCAAAGCAAAAGCAGCAAAAAAACCATCTGGGAAAGGTGAAACTGGGAAAGCATTTGAAAAAGGAATGGATGCTGTATTCCTTTCTGATCATTCCGGTGATCTATTACATTATTTTCAAGTACATACCTATGCTGGGTAATGTAATTGCTTTCCGAAAGTATTCCGGCGGACCAAACATTTTCGGGCAAAAGTGGGTGGGCCTCAGGTATTTTAAGCAATTTTTCAGGGATCGTTCTTTTTGGAATGCATTCCGTAATACGTTGACCCTGAGTATTACATATCTGATTTTCCGTTTTCCGATTACGTTGACATTTGCGCTTTTACTGAATGAAATCCGAAATCTGAAGTGGAAAAAGTTCGTGCAGACCGTTTCCTATCTGCCGCACTTTATTTCCATGGTTATCATAGCCGGTATGATCAAGGAAGTGGTATCGCTGACAGGTCCTATCAATACCATAATTGCATCTCTGGGCGGGGAAAAGATTTCCTTTATTCAGGAAGCACCCTGGTTCCCTCCCATTTATATCATATCCGGTATCTGGCAGGGACTTGGCTGGGGAACCATCCTTTACCTGGCGGCAATGACCGGCATTAATATGGAACTGTACGAGGCGGCTAAGGTGGACGGTGCAAATCGTTTCCAGCAGGCTATCCATGTGACGATTCCCGGCATTATGCCTACAATTGTAACTTTGTTGATTCTGGACATCGGCGGAATCATGGGTTCCAATTTTGAGAAGATTATCCTGTTGTATTTACCTTCTACCTATGAGACAGCAGACGTTATTTCCACGTTGGTATACAGAATGGGTATCACCGGCGGTAATTTCAGCTACGCCACGGCAGTGGGCCTCTTTGAAGGTGTGGTGGGCCTGATTCTGGTGGTAACTGCCAATCTGGTCTCGCGAAAAGTGACCGAGGCAAGTCTGTGGTAGTAAAGGGTGTGCCAAAGGAGCTTTACCCTTTAGTGCTGTCGCACAGCGACTTAATTTAGAAGGAGGTACGATAATGGCTAAAAAAGATTCTGCCGTTTCTATGAGCGGAGTAAAAGTAAAAAAGTCTACCGGATATAAGATTTTTATTGTAGTCAATACGCTGATTATGATAGGAGTGGTGTTCTTCACCCTGTATCCCTTTATTTATCTGGTGGCGCAGTCCTTCAGTTCGGAGAGGGCGATTTATGCCGGAGAAGTCAGCTTTTATCCGGTGGAGTTTACCACAAAGACCTATGAGGTCATTTTGAGTAAACCGGATTTCTTCATCTATTATAAAAATACCATTGTTTACGCGGTACTTGGTACGCTGATCTCTCTGTTTGGGTCCGCTATTCTGGCTTACCCGCTGTCAAAACAGAGACTGGTGTTAAATAAGTTTTTTACCCCTTTTGTAGTGTTTACCATGTTCTTTGCAGGCGGCATGATTCCTTCTTATGTGTTGATTGCACAGGCTCTGCACATGCGTGACACCATGTGGGCCATTATTATTCCCGGGGCTATCAGCACTTACAATGTGCTGATTATGAAGTCCTTCTTCGCAGGACTTCCGGGAGAGCTGGAGGAGGCGGCTTCCATTGACGGGATGAATGCCTACGGTATATTTGCCAAAATCATCATTCCGTTATCCAAACCGGTTCTGGCTTCCATGTTCCTGTTCTACATCGTAGGAATCTGGAATAACTGGTGGGGCCCGTTCCTGTATCTGGATACAAAGGCGAAATGGCCGGTGGCATTGTATCTGCGTCAGATTATCATGGGCGCAACCGGTACCCAGGAAATTGGTGTGGCCAGTGAAGAAGCCAGCCAGATTGCCGCAAATGTTCGTTCCTGCTGTATGGTGCTGACAGCGGCTCCTATCATCTGCGTCTATCCTTTCGTACAGAAGTATTTCGTACAGGGTATGATGATCGGTTCCGTCAAGGGGTAAGCACGGAAGGTGCACAGGGAACTTTTTACAATGTGTTCACGAGGCAGGGCAATGCTCTGCCCATAGAACTAAATAAAATTAAAGGAGGAAATTTATGAAAGCAAAAAAAGTGTTGGCTTTGATGCTGGCCGGTGCAATGGTTTTGTCCATGGCAGCCTGCGGTGACGAAGGAGGAAATTCATCCGCACCTGAGAACAGCGGCGCCGAGAATTCGGGTGAAGCATCCGGTGGGTCGGAGGAATTGATCAAGACAGATGTGGCAGAAAGCGACAATGATGAGGAACTGGATTATACCTATGGTGAGGGTGTAACCTTCCATTCCAATGAGCCGGTTACCTATTCCATGATGTATTCTGATCATGAGAATTATCCTTATCAGGAGAGCTGGAGACTCTGGTCCGCCATCGAGGAAAAAACGAATGTGACTTTTGACCTGACTATCATTGCCAGAACAGATTATGAGGACAAGAAGTCCGTGTTGGTGAACTCAGGTGATTCTCCTTACATCATCCCGAAGACCTACAGCGAAGGACAATACGTAAACGGCGGCCAGGTAGTAGCCATTTCTGACTGGGTACAGTATATGCCCAATTACCAGAAATGTGTGAAAGACTGGGGAATCGATCAGTATCTGAAGGTACAGCTTCAGGCCAATGGTAAGTATTATAAGCTTCCCGGTATCTGGGAAGTGGCAGGCGGCGGCTATGCTTACATGATCAGAAAAGATGTCTGGGAAGCAGCAGGGGTAGATATCACAGAGCTGGAGAAGACCTGGACTTATGACGACTTCTATGAGGCATGCAAGAAGGTAAAAGAGTATACCGGATGTGATTATGTCATTTCCGATTATTCCAAGGGTGACTGTCTGTTGAATATTGTTGCAGCTTCCTATGGTGTTGCAGCAGGATGGGGATTTGGTACCCTGAAATTCGATCATGAGAAGCTGGAGTATTATTATCCGGATACGACAGATAACATGAAAGAATATCTGACTTTCCTGAACAAGCTGGTAAAAGAAGGCATTCTGGATCCTGAATCCTTCTCTCAGGATGATGACACTGCAAGAGCTAAATTCTTCAATGGTGAGTCTTTTGTAATGACAGCGAACTATCAGCAGCTTTCCGACTATACACCAAATGTGCAGGCTAATTTCCCGGATGCAGAGCTGTACATGGCACTTGTACCTGGCGGACCGGCCGGATTCCCTCAGATGGAGAATTCCAAGCTGGAAAATGGTATCATGATTGCACAGAAGGCACTGGATGAGCTGGGAGAGGATGAGTTCATTAAGATGCTGCGTTTTGTTGACTGGCTGTGGTATTCTCCGGAAGGACAGATGCTGTCTCTGTGGGGCGTAGAGGGTGAAACCTATACCATGGAAGGTGATACAGTGAAACTGGATCCTGGTATCACTTACAATGGCTTGAATGCTGGTGCGGAGAAGAAGCTGAACGTAGACTTTGGTTTCGGCGGCGGTATGTTTGCATACGGCGGTTCCAGCTGGCTGAAGACCTCCAAGATGAGCGAAGGTGAGAGAGACTTCAACAACAGAATCTTTGAATACAGGAATGAGCGTCCTATCGATCCTCCTTATATGCCTACCGAGGAAGAGAGCGAAGAGCTGAATCTGATTTCCACACCGCTGGGTGACACCACCAAGACCTGGATCCAGAAATTTATCGTGGGTCAGGCCGATATCGAGACACAGTGGGAAGAGTACAAGGCTGAACTGGAAGGTCTGGGCCTGCAGAGTTACTTAGACAGAGTCAATGAGATTTTCCAGAAGAATAAAGCTTTACTTGGCTATTAAAGAACAGAAGAGCACAGGGTACTGTGAGGAGGAAGGAACCGCCTGTGGCGGTTCCTTTCTTATACCATGATTATAGTTCAATCATGGTATGGATGGCCATTCGGCCGTTTCATGCCGTGAATTAAGAAGAGTTCAGGAGGAAAAAAGAGGATGGACAGAGCAGAAGCAGGAAAAAAGGCAAGAGAGCTGGTCTCAAAGATGACGTTGGAAGAGAAAGCTTCCCAGCTGCGGTATGATGCCCCGGCCATCGAACGGCTGGGAATACCGGCTTATAACTGGTGGAACGAGGCCCTTCATGGAGTGGCGAGGGCCGGGCAGGCCACCGTATTTCCACAGGCAATCGGAATGGGAGCATCCTTTGACGAGGACCTGGTATTTGATATTGCGGAAGTGATTGCGGAGGAAGGGCGGGCAAAATACAATGCCTATTCCGGACAGGGAGACAGGGATATCTATAAGGGCCTGACTTTCTGGGCGCCCAATGTCAACATTTTCCGGGATCCCAGGTGGGGCAGAGGGCATGAGACATACGGGGAGGACCCTTACCTGACGTCCAGGCTGGGTGTGAAGTTCGTAAAGGGACTTCAGGGAGAGGGACCTGTGATGAAAGCGGCGGCCTGTGCCAAGCATTTTGCCGTACACTCGGGGCCGGAAGGCCTGAGGCATGAGTTTGATGCCCGGGCTACGGCGAAGGACATGGAGGAAACCTACCTGCCGGCCTTTGAAGCGCTGGTGAAGGAAGCGAAGGTGGAGGCGGTGATGGGAGCCTACAACCGCACCAACGGCGAGCCCTGCTGTGGCAGCAAGACATTGATACAGGATATTCTGAGAGGAAAGTGGGAATTCCAGGGACATTTTGTATCGGATTGCTGGGCCATCAAAGACTTCCATGTGAATCACCATGTCACCGACACGGCGGAGGAGTCCGCTGCCATGGCTCTGAATGCAGGGTGTGATGTAAACTGTGGAAATACCTATCTGCATATGCTGAGTGCATATAATAAGGGGCTTGTCACGGAAGAGGCAATTACGGAGGCGGCTGTGAGGCTGTTTACCACCAGATATTTGCTGGGATTGTTTGACGAGACGGAGTATGACAGAATCCCCTATGAGAAGGTAGAGTGTAGAGAGCATTTGAAGCTGGCGGAAAAGGCGGCCGGAGAGAGCTTTGTCCTCCTGAAAAACGATGGGATTCTGCCATTGAAGAAGGATGGGATACATACCATCGGAGTGGTGGGGCCCAATGCGGACAGCCGGGCGGCGCTGATCGGAAATTATTATGGGACAGCCACGGAATATGTCACGATTCTGGATGGGATACGTGAGTATGCAGGGGAGGATATTCGTGTCCTTTACTCTGTGGGGGCGAAACTGGCAGGAGAGAGAACAGAAGGGCTGGGACGCAGGCATGATCGGATTTCCGAGGCCAGAATTGTGGCAGCCCACAGCGATGTGGTTATCCTGTGTCTGGGGTTGGATGAAAGTCTGGAAGGAGAAGAGGGAGACAGAAGCAATCAGTATGCTTCGGGGGATAAAATATCTCTGAAGCTTCCGGATTCCCAGCTTGCGTTGATGGAGGCTATGGCAGAGTGCGGCAAGCCTGTGATTCTCTGCCTGTGTGCAGGAAGTGATATTGACATGGGATATGCCAGCGAGCATTTTAATGCGGTGGTTCAGCTGTGGTATCCCGGAGCCCAGGGTGGAAGAGCGGCAGCTAAAATGTTGTTCGGAGAGATCTCCGCTTTCGGCAAGCTTCCGGTTACCTTCTATGAAACGCTGGAGGAGATTCCCGAATTTACGGACTATTCCATGAAGGGGAGAACCTATCGGTATATGGAGCACAAGGCCCAGTATCCTTTTGGCTTTGGTCTGAATTACGGCAAAACGTCGCTGAAGGAAGCCTCTTACGAGAATGGTAAGGTGAAGGTAATCGTGGAGAATCAGGGAGAATTTGACACGGATGAGGTGGTACAGGTTTATATCAAATCTGAGGATTCTGCATATGCGGTTCCCAACCCGCAGCTGTGTGCTTTTAAGAGAATTTCCGTGAAAGCGAAGGAGAGCGTGACGGCAGAGCTGACTCTGGATTCCCGGGCATTTACTGTGGTAGATGATCAGGGTAACAGATTTATACCGGGAGGCACTTATAAATTATATGTAGGTTTCGGACAGCCGGATGCCAGGACAGAGGAATTGACAGGTACAAAGCCGGCGGAGATTGTTGTTACTAATTGTTAACATTGTTCAAGGGGCTGTCGCATTAAGGGTCATAGACACCAGGTATAGGCATGATTGGTTGCCTGATACTCTATATCTGGTGTAGGGCTTCTTAGTGCGACAGCCCTTTTTCCCTTTAAATGATAGAAAGTAATAAGAAATAAATCAGTTCATAAAGCAATTCGTGCCTGAGGAAATACTGTTCGTGCGGAAGGCGCATTTTCAACCTTGTTTTATGATAAAATGTCTTTGTTGCGAAATATGGGCTCAGGAGGAATAACTATGTTGTACATGTCAAGGGTCTTTGACGATAAGTCCCGGCGCAAATATGGACTGATCAGCAATTTTATTTATAATATGAAAGCGGCAAAGGAGTGGGATCATAAGCTGTTCTGGGCACAGATATTGCTGATTCTTCCCAGTGTGGCAGGATCTCTGCTGGGTACCTGGCTGCCCTCCAGGCTGGTGGAGGATCTGACCAGACAGGTGGAGATCCCCAGGCTGATAGTAGAAATTGTTTTGATAGCAGCGGTTATATGGCTCTGCAGCACGGTATCCGAAATCATGATGGAATATTGTGATTTTTCGGGAAATTTTATTCAATATCATTATGCTGGAAAATTTGCGGCGAAAATCATGGATGTGGATTATGATTATCTGGAAGATACAGGATATCAGAAGATTTCTGGGAATGCCTGGCGCGTGGCCAGGTTCGGACAGGGGGCGGCCGGGGCCCTGACTGCGTTTCCCCTGTTTATGACCAATGTAATCGGCATTCTGGCCTATGGTATTTTGCTGGGGCGGAAAAGTGTACTGCTTTTGGCGGTTATTATGGTCTCTCTGGGACTGAACCTGCGGCTTCTTGCACTGGCCAGGAAAAAGCATGCGGAATATTATGAACAGCTTCAGCTTGCGGCCAGAAAAGAGAGTTACATCACTGCCCAGGCTACCAGCAGTATTGCGGGAAAGGATATTCGGATTTTCCGGCTGATGGACTGGTTTCTGGAAAAATATGATACTTCTCTCAAAGAGATGGGCAGAATATACGGAATCATACATGACTGGTATCTGTTCCGTAATGTGTCCGGTGCGTTCCTGGAACTGATCAGAGACGGACTGGCCTTCGGACTTTTAGTCTGGCTGCTTGCAGGAGGAGAAATTACGACGGCGGAATTTGTATTCTATATTGGCCTGGTAAGCGGATTTTCCCGCTATTTTGAAGGGGCGCTGCGTCAAGTGATGAATTTCAGCAATACCAGTGCGTCCATCAGTTATTTGAGAGAATTTCTGGAGACAGAGGATCGGTGGAACCGGGGAGATGGCATGGGCCGGGAGAAAATGGATGATTTGCGGAAAAAAGCAGTAAAGATCGAGCTCAGAAATGTATCTTTTACTTATCCGGAAAGCGATAAACCTACCCTGAAAAATATCAACGTAGTGATTCGGCCGGGGGAAAAGATTGCGCTGATCGGACTGAACGGTGCGGGGAAGACCACACTAGTCAAGCTGATATGCGGCTTTTATCATCCGACGGAAGGACAGATCCTTTTGAATGACATTCCAATAGAGCAGTTTAACCGTGAGGAATATTACAGTCTGATCTCCGTATTGTTCCAGGATTCTACTTTACTTGCGCTGACTTTGGATGAGAATCTGACCGGACAGAAAGAGGAGGATATCGACAGAAAGCGTCTGGAGGAAGCGTTGAGATTATCCCATTTTAAAGAGGTTTACGATAAGCTGCCTGATAAAGGAAAAACTCTTCTGGTACGCGAAATCAACCGGGAATCTGTGGACTTTTCCGGAGGAGAGAAGCAGAAGATGCTGTTTGCCAGAACACTTTACCAGGATACACCGTTGGTTATCCTGGACGAGCCCACGGCGGCCCTGGATCCAATTGCAGAAAATGAATTATATCTGAATTATGGCAAGGCTATGGAGAATAAGACCGGCATCTATATTTCCCATAGGCTTTCCAGCACCAGATTCTGTGATCGGATACTCCTTCTGGAGCATGGAGAAATCATTGAAGAAGGCACACATGAGAGTCTGCTGAAGGGCAAGACACGTTATGCGGAACTGTTCGAGGTACAGAGCAGATACTACAAGGAAGAGGGCGAACGAAAGAGAAAGAGCGAGCTGATGGGAGATACCTATCAGAAGAGAGCAGGCGAGGAAAGGGGAGTGTTTCATGAGTAGAAAAGACTGGAAAAACATTTTTACATTATTGGGAAGCCTTTCCGGGAAGCATAAGGATGTGTTGATCAGCCTTGTGGGTCTGGGCGTATTTACGGGAGTACGGCCCTTTATTGCAGTGATTCTGGCCGGTGTACTGGTGGATGCCGTCTATGCTGGAGCAGAGATGACAGAACTTTTCCGCTATGCGGCGCTGGGAGTAGGAGGGACATTCCTGATGTCTCTTTCGGAGGCTTTTCTGGTTAGGCTTTTTAACAGGAAGCTGGAATATATGCAGGAAATACAGGGAAGACCGTTAAATCAAAAAAGTATGGTCATGGACTATGAATATCTGGAGGATGTGAAAGTCCATGAGACGAGGCAGAAGATAGAAAAATTCGGGGGATGGAGTCTGATAGCTCTTGTCCTGAGCGTAATAAACAAGCTGATTACCAATGCCTCAGCCATGATTATGGCCATTTGTGTGGTAATTCCCATGTTCATCCGCAGCAATCATACCGTATCGGAGGGATTTATAGGTTCATGGCTGATGTCGCTGCTGTTTTTTGCGGCTGTATTGCTCCTGGTGCTTGGGGAGTTTAAATTAGGCATGTATTTTAATAAGAAAAGTGCGGAAATCAGGAAGCAAATGTCTAACCAGGAGGCCAGGAGCAAATATTATCTGGAGATTCTGTTCGGATATGAGAAGCAGAAGGATTTGAGAAGCTGTAAGCAGCAGAGCCTGTATACCCAGGAATTTGCAGGGATTGCCGCCAGAGTGAAGAAAACGATGGGGAAGATGGCCCATTGCATCACAATGGACATTTTCGGACAACAATCCGTGTCAGCGGTTACCGGTCTGCTGGTATATCTGCTGACCGGTCTGCTGGCCTGTATGGGTATTATCAGCATCGGCGGTGTGGTCACCTATGCCGCCAGCATTCTGAAATTTACGGAGGCTACGGGAAAACTGGCGTATCAGCTGAGCTGGCTCAGCGGATATGCGGTTTTTGCCGGGGATTATGTGGAATATATGAAGCTGCCTCAGCGGAAGCCGGAAGGCACCATTCCTATGGAGAAACGGCGGGACGGGCGGTTTTCTGTGGAGTTTGAGAATGTATCCTTTCAATATCCGGGGCGGGAAGAATATGTGATCCGGAATTTGAATCTGAAATTTGAGATTGGCGAAAAAATGGCGATCGTAGGAAAGAATGGTTCTGGCAAGACTACCTTTATCAAGCTGCTGTGCCGACTGTATGATGTAACGGAAGGCTGTATCAAGGTAAATGGAATTGATATCCGCAAATATGATTATGCGGAATATTGTGCTCTGTTTGCCGTAGTGTTCCAGGATTTTCAGGTATTTTCCTTTCCGCTGGGAGAAAATGTGGCATCAGGTGCGCAGGTGGAGACAGATCGCGCCATAGAGGCGCTTGACAGAGCTGGTTTGGGAGGTCGATACAGAGAACTGGCAGCCGGACTTGATACCTGTGTGGGGAAGGAATTCGAAGAAGGCGGCGTGACTTTTTCCGGAGGGGAAAAGCAGAAAATGGCCATTGCCCGTGCAATTTATAAGGATGCGCCGTTTGTCATCATGGATGAGCCTACGGCGGCTTTGGATCCGGAATCCGAATGTGAGGTTTATGCGGGCTTTGACAGGATGGTGGGAAATAAAACGGCTATCTATATCTCTCACAGACTTGCCTCCTGCCGTTTCTGCCAGGATATTTTGGTATTCGAGAACGGGAAAGTGGTCCAGAGAGGCAGCCATGAGGAGCTGGAAGGACAGGAGGGGTTGTACAGAGAGCTGTGGAATGCACAGGCCCAGTACTATATGTAAGGGTGTAAAACATCTGCCTTTGGAAGGAATCGGTGAAAAAAGAAAACCGGGATCCGTATGTTACGGAATCCCGGTTTATTATCAGAAAAAAACTCTCAGCTCGGATCGCCGGATACCGGCTGATCTACAGACGGTTCCACAGCGGTATGCTCACAGGTGTTGTAACGCAGCTGCAGGAACTGGGAACGGTCTTTGTTGTAAAGCTTTTTCAACTCATCGGAATACCCGACTACCACCCAGGGAAGTGTCACGTTAATCTGAGTGAGCATATCCTTTGCAATAGACTCGTTGGCTACGGCGAAGGTGTGTCCCTTCGGCGTGATTTCATCATAGATCATCACGTTGTAAGTGGTTCCGGTCTTGACGCCGTTGGTACGATGTGTGACAGTGGTCTGGTAAGCCCACATCATCTTAGCGTTGGGAATTGCCCTGGCGTTGGGACCCTGAATGTAATAAGTCATCAAACGTCCTACCCGGAGCGTGCCTTTCTTGTCGTAGGACTGTGCTGCTCTGAAATCGGATTCCACGGCGGCTTCCGTGTAACCAGCGTCGGCAATATCACGGTGCAGCTTTTTCAGAGAACTGCCTCCGGCTACTTTCGCAAGCAGGAAGATGCCCCAGATTAGCAGCGCCACACCGACTGCAAAGAGCAGAATGTAGATACTGTTCATGCTGACCGGACTGCTGAAAACCTCTATGTAATAAGGAAGGGTCATTTCTTCAATGTCTGCGTCCGTCATACCGGAATCTTTGCAATAGTCTTTGAAATAGTATAATTCTTCACTGTCCAGCTTTTTGAGCTTACCATAGAAAGTGATAGGATCGGAGGCTATCTCATTGTAGGTATTTTCGCTCATTTTGTCCATTCTGCTATTGTAGCTTACCGGAACCTTGATGGTCATATAGCGCCAGTCTGTGGCATTCTCATCGCCGGTCCAGATTACATAGTATCGGTGAGTAGTTGTCTTGGCACCGGTCTTGGTATTCTGCTTAAATTGCTCCAGATAATAGCTGAAGTTATCCGTGAGATCCACTTTTACCAGCTGGTTCTTGATCTCGTCAGGAGCTAACTGTGTAAAATCCTGATAACCTGCCACAGCGTAATAGGCGTCAAGAGCATTCCAGCCTGCAAGTCCAAGGCCCACAACGATGAGAACAATGTAGCCAAATAGGGTACTTTTGAGAATTCTTGATTTCAATTCCGCAAACATGTTTTTTCCTCCAACTCATATGAAATTTCGTGACATTACATTCCTTAATTTTATCATTTTGCCATGAAAATTGCAATATTTCATTCTCTAAATATTTACAGAAAAGAAGGAATCATGTAAAATAGAGCAGAG
The DNA here is from genome assembly GCA_948896875.1 of uncultured Acetatifactor sp. Classification (GTDB taxonomy): domain Bacteria; phylum Bacillota; class Clostridia; order Lachnospirales; family Lachnospiraceae; genus Acetatifactor. The sequence goes on from CAQUWW010000037.1 coordinate 11,953, forward strand.
ACTTATTTGATAGAATGTATAAAGAATGAAAAAAGAAAAGAGGTTAAGTACAATGAAATTTAAAGATATGCCTTATGAGCGTGTTGATTTCCAGAAGGTAGAAAAAGAAATGCGGAATCTGATGGAAGAATTTGACAGGGCGGGAAGCGGTGAGGAACAGTTTGCAGTGCATCAGAAATATTATGAACTGAGCGACCAGGTGAGCACCCAGATGACCATAGCTCATATTCGATTCGACGTGGATACGACAGATGCTTTTTACAGCGAAGAGCATGAATATTATAATGAAAAGAGACCGATTTTGAGGAATCTGATGCTGGAGTATGAGAAAAAGCTTTATGATTCTCCCTACAGGGAATATCTTGAGGAGAAGATCGGCCGGGTGGCTTTTAAGAATATGGAGCTTGCCCGCAAATCCATGGATGAGAAGCTGATTCCGTTTATGCAGGAGGAAAATGCGCTGACGACAGAATACAATAAGCTGATAGCGGGGGCCAAGATTGCATTTGACGGTAAGGAACTGAACCTGTCCCTGATGCGGCCCTACCTGGTTCATCCGGACAGGAATGTCAGAGATGCCGCTTATAAAAAGCAGAGTGAATTTTTTGCGGCAAATGCGGATAAGCTGGATGAAATTTATGACAAACTTGTGAAGAACCGTACCGCTCAGGCTCGTGAGATGGGATATGAGAATTATCTGGAGCTGGGGTATTACCGGATGGGCCGCAATTGTTACGGCCGGGAAGAAGTAGAGAACTTCCGCAATCAGATCAAGGAATATTTTGTGCCATTCGCAGAGCGGCTGCATGATCGCAGGCGGCAGAGACTGGGACTTGACAAGCTGAGCTATATTGACGCAGGTGTATATTTTAAGAACGGAAACCCTGCGCCCTTCGGCACGCCGGATAAAATTCTGGCGGCAGGGCAGAAGATGTACAGGGAGCTGTCACCGGAGACAGGGGAGTTCTATGATTTTATGATGGAGAATGAACTCTTTGACGTATTAGGGCGTAAGACCAAACGGGCAGGCGGCTATATGACCTATATGCCGGTTTACAATTCTCCTTTTGTATTTGCCAATTTCAATGGTACCAGCGGAGATGTGGATGTGATAACGCATGAGTGCGGTCATGCTTTCCAGGGTTATCTCTCCGGTCAGGACCCGATACGGGAGCATAGTGATATTACAATGGAGACGGCAGAGATTCATTCCATGTCCATGGAATTCTTTACCCAGGCGTGGATGGAGCTTTTCTTCGGAGACAGAGCGCAGGATTATATTGAAATGCATCTGGAGGATTCGGCGGCATTTATTCCTTACGGCTGTATGGTGGACGAATTCCAGCATATTGTCTATGAGAACCCGGACATGACTCCAAACGAACGGCACGCGGCATGGCTGAAGCTGGAAAAGGTGTACAGGCCTCATCAGGATTACACAGGCGATATCTTTTATGGGAAGGGAGCTTTCTGGCAGAAGCAGCAGCATATTTATAATTCCCCCTTCTATTATATTGACTATAGCCTGGCTCAGACCTGTGCCCTGCAGTATAAGGTGAAAATGGATGCGGATTTCGACGCAGCCTGGAAGAGTTATCTGAAGCTGTGCAGGCTGTCCGCCTCTGATTTCTTTACAAATATGGTGAAGGAAGTGGGGCTGATGAGTCCTTTTGAAGAGGGCTGCGTGAAAAATATAGTGGAAAAACTTGAAAAATATGTGAAATAGCTTTCCATTTTCCAAAAAATACGGTAGAATAACAGAAATTAATAATGTCCTGGATGGGAGGAAAGATTTATTATGTCCAATAAAGAAACACAAAATGCCGGAGATAAGCCGGAAAAGATAGTGACAAAGTACGATCGGAAAGTGCAGAGAAGAAAAGAAGAGAAGGAAAAAGCGCGCCGGGATGAACGAATTGGAAAAATCATTGGTATTGCGCTGATCGTTGTACTGGTGTGCATCGTCGCATCTTTCCCGATTCGAAATTATCTCACCATAAACGGTACCTATATCAAGGTGAGCGGAGATGCAGTGTCAAAGGTTGAGTTTGATTATCATTATCAGGTTGCCAGCAGTGATTATATCAGCCAGTATGGTCCCTACCTTTCTTACTTCGGATTGGATTTAAGCAGAGATATTACGACTCAGATGTATTCGGAGAACCTTACCTGGGGAGACTACTTTGAAGAGCTGGCTGTGGACAACCTTGCCAGAGAGAAGGCTTTGCTGAAGGCGGCAAAGGAAGAAGGCTTTACCTATGATGTGACGGATGAATATAACGAATACAGGGAAAAGCTGAAAGAGGCGGCTTCCGAGGCGGGGACTACGGTTAAGAATTATGTGAAGGAACTGTACGGCGTCTATGCTACGGAGTCCAGAGTAAAGTCTTATGTTCAGAACGGGATGTATCTGAATGCTTATCTGGAGCAACTTTCAGAGCAGATGAAGCCCGGGCAGGAAGAGATTCAGGAATATTATGACAATGATAAGGCCAGCTATGACTCTGTGGATTATCGTATGCTGACTGTAAATGCGGAATTGCCCACTGAGCCTACGGAACTGGCGGATCCTGTGGAAGAGACGACGGAGGATGAAAGCGAAGGTGCGGAAGGGGAAGAGAAAGCATATGAGCCTTCCGAAGCGGAGATTGAGGCGGCCATGAAGCTGGCAAAGGAAGAGGCGGATCAGAAGGAGAAGACCATCAGGACCGCAGGCGAGCTGAATACCAACAAGAAAAGTGCTTCTGTTACATCCGCAGTACGGGAATGGCTGTTTGATGAGCAGAGGACAGCAGGAGATACGACGGTGATCGAGGATGCGAACTATCATCGTTACTATGTTGTGAGCTTTGAGGACAGGTATCTGGACCAGACTCCATCTGTGGATCTCCGTATGGTGATAACGACGGAAGATAACGGAGAGGCGATTCTGGAGGAGTGGAAAGGCGGAGAAGCAACAGAAGAGAGCTTTGCCGCCATCTGTGATCAGTATAATGATTCCGAAATGTTAAGTGTGGAAGGTGGTTTATTCGAAGCATTGACGTCTTCCAGCGTGCCTGATGAACTGTGGGCATGGATGAGCGAAAGCACCCGGACTGCAGGGGACACAACGGTCATTTCTCCGGAAAATGAAGAGACTACCTATGTGGCGTATTATGTGGGAGCCAATGATGCAGAGTGGATTCTGAATATCCGGAATACGCTGTTGAGCCAGAAGATGTCGGAATATATGGACAATACGGTAGGTGAGATCAATGTGGAGGATCCAAAGAAGAATCTGCGCTATCTGCAGGTGCGCGCCGAGGAAGAAGCAGCAGCGGCGGCCAGTGAGGCGCTGAATGATTCGGCGGAGGCATCTGATGAAAGCGGAGAGAGCCAGGAGAATTCCGAAAGCCAGACAGAAAGCTCGGCGGCGGAATAAGAGCGGTATGGCTGGACGTATGTGAAAAGTAAGCTTGCAGGATAAGGAAGGGCGGTGGATTTTGCACCGCCCTTTTATATGCACACGGGACGGGGCCGCATATGGAAGTTTGCCGCTGTGAGAGAAAGGTTTGATTGGAGATGGAACGAAAAGCATTGGTAATGGACATTGACGGCACATTGACAAATTCAAAAAAGGAAATCAGTCCCGCTACCAAAACGGGAATCCGGAGGATATTGGAGAGGGGACATCTGGCGGTACTGGCTTCCGGCCGTCCTGCATATGGAATGCGTCGCTATGAGAGAGAATTGGAACTGGAAAAATACGGCGGATATCTGCTGTCACACAACGGGGCCCGCATCATTGCCTGCGGCACCGGGGAGGTGCTTTACCAGAAAGCTCTGCCGCCGGAGATTTTACCGGAATTGTATGATTTTGCCGGGAAAAACGGATGTGGATTGGCTACGCATTCGGAAGATACGGTGATATCGGCCTTTGTGCCAGATCGATATGTTACGTTTGAGGCGGGGATCAATTCCATGCCGGTGCGGCAGGTGGAAGACTTTTTGACCTATGTGGATTTTCCAATGTACAAATGTTTTATGACTACGGAGCCGGAAAAAGCGGCGGCATTGGAGCATATGCTGCGGGAGAGATGCGGAAAGATGGCGACCATAGGCCGTTCCGAACCATTTTTTATTGAGATTGTGCCTGTCCATGTGGACAAGGGGGATTCTCTGCGCCGGCTGATGGAAATGGCAGGGATAAAAAGGGAGAACGTAATTTGCTGCGGCGATGGGTTCAATGACGTTTCCATGATACGGTATGCCGGTGTGGGCGTTGCCATGGGAAATGCCCAGCCTGAGCTGAAGAAAGCGGCGGATTATGTGGCCGGCGGAAATGATGAAGACGGGCTGACAGAAGTGATTGACAAATTTATTTTAAAGGAATGATGGTGAAGGAATGAAGCGTGATGTCAGGATAGCGATACCTGAAAAGGGGCAGGCTGTCATAGATATAATTACAGGCGCCGGCTATGAGGCTTATATGGTAGGTGGTTGTGTGAGAGATTCTCTTTTGGGCAGGGAACCGGAGGATTGGGATATTACCACTTCTGCGAAGCCGGAAGAGATTAAGGCTCTGTTTGGCCGCACCATTGATACAGGACTTCAGCACGGGACAGTCACTGTCATGATGGGGGGAGAAGGCTTTGAGGTGACCACCTATCGGATTGACGGGGAGTATAAGGACAGCAGGCATCCTAGTGAGGTTACTTTTTCCTCTGAGCTGGGAGAGGATCTGCGGCGCAGAGATCTGACGATTAATGCCATGGCTTATAATCAGGAAGAGGGACTTGTGGATAAGTTCGGCGGCCTGGAGGACCTGGAAGCCGGAATCATACGGTGTGTGGGAAACCCGGCAGAACGATTCCAGGAGGATGCGCTGCGCATTTTGAGGGCGGTTCGTTTTGCCGCTCAGCTCAGCTTCACCATAGAAGAAAGGACGCTGGAAGCAGCCGGAGAGCTGGCGCATACTTTAAGTCGGATCAGTGCGGAGCGAATTCAGACGGAACTGGTCAAGCTGATGGTATCGCGCCATCCGGAATATCTACGCATCGCTTATACAAATGGGATTACAAAAGTGTTTTTCCCGGAATTTGACAGAGCAATGGAGACAAAGCAGAGGCATATTCATCATTGTTACAGCGTGGGGGAGCATATTTTGCACTCTCTCTGTCATGTGAAGGAAGACAAGGTACTGCGGTTGGCTATGCTGCTGCATGATATCGGGAAACCAAAGGTTTTGACAGTGGACGAGGAGGGAATTACGCATTTTTATAATCATGCCGCTGTCAGCGCGGAGATGGCAGAGCAGATTCTGAGAAGACTTAAGCTGGATAATGATACGATTCAAAAGGTGTGTAAATTGGTGTTATATCATGATTTTGGAAGTGCTGTGGAGCCCGATATGCGTATCATGCGCAGAGCACTCCATAAAATCGGGGAGGATGCCTTTCCTGACCTGTTTGCCGTAAAGCGGGCTGATATTTTGGCACAGAGCGATTATCAGAGACAGGAGAAGCTGGAGCGGGTTGACCGATGGCAGCAGCTCTATGAGGAAATTCTGGAAAAGCAGCAGTGCGTATCTTTGAAAACGCTGGCCGTGAAGGGAAGCGATTTGATTGACATTGGATGGAAGCCGGGTAAGAAATTGGGAGAGGTCCTTCAAAAGCTTCTGGAGCTGGTTTTAGAGGATCCGGCATGGAATACGAGGGCACGGCTGCTGGAGGAGGCCGGAAGGCTGTTAAGTTTAGAAAGATAGGCTCAACCTGTAACATACTTTCAGGAATCTTGTCATATGATAGGTTATGAACCGGACTGGATGAGGTACGGTGATGCAGGAAACCAATCAGGAGGGGCCGGAAGTGAATGACAGGGCAGTTGAGTTACTGGAACAGTATGAGATTGAAGTGCTTCGCACCAGAAAGGGGAGAGGCGCCATTGTATGTGACACGGATCAGGGGTGTCTGATTTTCAGAGAGTATTCCGGAAGTCAGGACAGGATAGAGCTGCAGGATAGGCTGCTGAAGCAGATAAGAGATGCCGGACTTGTAAATGTGGAAGCCATTATACCCAGCAAAGAAGGTTCTCTGTTTGTGAGAGATAACGATGGGACAAAATATGTGCTGAAGACCTGGCAGGATGGCAGAGAATGCAGTATTCATGACAAAGAAGAGTGTGTGGAGGCAGTCAGGATCCTGGCCAGGCTGCACAGCTGCATGGAGCTTCCGGCGGATTGTCTGAATCTTCCGGTGGCTTTTTCCCCGGAAAAGGAGTATGATAAGCACAACAGGGAATTGAAACGGGTGCGGAAGTATCTTCTGCAAAAAGGGCAGAAGACCTGGTTTGAGATCAGTCTGTGCAAAGCCTTTGATCCATTTCTGGAGCAGGCACTTTCTGTGACAGAGGAGTGGAGAGCCTATAGTCTGGAGGCGGAGAATGGCAAAAAAGTCGAGGGTGCAAATGATCAGGAGCCATTGGCTTTCTGTCATGGGGATTATCAATATCACAATATTTTGCAGGGAAACAGCGGATGGTTTGTGGTGAACTTTGAAAAATGTCTGCGTGATAATCCTGCCAGGGATCTATGCCTGTTGTTGCGGAAACTTCTGGAAAAAAGCAACTGGTCGGTATCTCTGGGAGAAGAACTTCTGGAGGCTTATGAAAAGGAGCGCTCCATTTCTGCCGCAAGCCGTATAGACCTATATTACCGGTTGGCCTACCCGGAGAAATTCTGGAAGATTGCAAATTTTTATTATAATTCGGGGAAGGCGTGGATCCCCAGGAAAAATCAGGAAAAGCTGGAAAAGGTTATCGCGCAGGAAAAGGAAAAACAACATTTCCTGGACGAAGTGTTTCGAAATATAAAACGATTGCGATAGGAATGGATGATCACCGAAAGAGAAGGTAGAAAGAAAAAGGTATGATAAAAAGAACAGAAGGTACGAAAAAGGGTTTTCTCAGGATGAACCGTATTGCCGCCGCTATAATTGTGACAATTATGTCGTTTTCTTCCTGCGCATTTCCCTTCCAGGGAAATAGAACAGGAGGGGCGGGAGCGACACCTTCTCCCGAACCGGAGAAGGTGGACACAGGATTTATTTTGACTGGTCCCGGCAGTTTCGACTCGGCGGACACAGCCATTCTGGTAGACCGGAATGAAAAAGAAAATACTCTGACCTTTTTGAACGTGGATCTTGGAAAGCAATATACACTTTCCGTGGATGGAACCACCGGATTATATGATAAGTATGGAGATGCTGTTTCGCTGGAACAGATTCAGAAAGGGGATATTGTGGATATAACCTTTTTGAAATCCAAAAAGCACCTGACAACCATGCAGCTGTCCACAAAGAGCTGGACCTATACGGATGTGGAATGGTATGAAGTGGATGCGGTTAAGGGAGAAGTAAAGATTGGCAATGAAATCTATAAGCTTACTTCTGATACTCAATATCTGTCCGAGGGCAGGAATGTGGAAATTATGGATTTGAATGCAGCGGATGTGCTCAGCTTTCAGGGAGTTGGCAATCAGATATACACGATTTTCGTAGAAAAGGGTCATGGTTATCTGCGGCTGGCAAATGATGAGAATTTTGTGGGCGGCTGGATTGAAATCGGTCAATCCATAATTCAACGCATTACAGAGGATATGCTGCTTCTGGTGCCGGAGGGGAATTATGAAGTGAATATTTCCAACAAGGGCGGCGGAGGAATCAAAAATATTGAGATCAGACGAAATCAGGAGACAACTTTGGATATCGGTGATCTGGAAGTGCCGGAACCGCAGACCGGTATGGTGCTTTTTTCTTTAAATCCCTCTTCCGCAGAATTATATATTGACGGCGAGAAGACAGATGCGTCCACACCGGTGACTTTGGAATATGGACTTCATCAGCTGATGGCCAGGGCGGATGGCTACCAGTCTATCACACAATACATTCGTGTGGCACAGGAATCCGCTGCTATCGATGTGGTATTGGATACGGTAGAGGAGTCAGAAGGGGAAGAAGAACCTTCCGCAACCTCTTCGCCGGAACCGTCAGATCCGGTGACAGATTATTACAAGGTATATATCGATGCGCCGGAGGGAGTGGAGATCTATCTGGATGGAAATTATGTGGGGATTTCTCCCTGCAGTTTCAAGAAAATTGGAGGATCTCATGTGATTACTCTGAGAAAATCCGGTTATGAAACCAGAAGCTATACGGTGCAGGTTGATGGGGAAGAAAAAGATTTATCTTTTTCCTTTGCGGATTTGGAGCCGTTTGTCTCCGGAAGTTCAAATGAAACCGGGAGCTCGAATACAAGCGGAAGCTCAAATACCACCGGAAGTTCAAATACGACCGGGAGTTCGAATGGCACATAATAAAAGAAATTCGTCCGGAAACGGAAAATACCTTGACAAACCCGGAAAAACCATATATATATATATTTAGGCGTTTCAAAAAGACAACAACGAAATGTACAAAAATGAAAACTCGTATAGGAGGAGTTCGATATGAACAAAACAGAATTAACGGTAGCTATGGCTGAACAGGCTGGAATTTCCAAAAAAGATGCGGAGAAGGCATTGAAAGCATTCACTGATGTGGTTGCGGACGAATTGAAAAAAGGCGGGAAGGTTCAGCTGGTAGGCTTCGGTACATTCGAAGTATCCGAGAGAGCAGCCAGAGAGGGAAGAAATCCGCAGACAAAGGAGACAATCAAGATTCCTGCTTCCAAGGCTCCCAGATTTAAGGCTGGCAAGGCTTTGAAGGATATGGTAAACTAAAAATAACGGCAACTGATTTGATCAGGATGCATTAGAAGCCCGGCCGCCTGCTTCATACCTGTTATGAAAGCGCGGCCGGCTTTTGACGTCTCTGAGTAGATTTGTCAGAAGGTTGGGAAAGGATAAGGGTATAGGGATGAGATTGGACAAATATCTGAAAGTATCCAGATTGATTAAGCGCCGTACCGTCGCCAATGAGGCCTGCGACGGCGGTCGTGTGACGGTAAATGGCAGGATAGCCAAGGCATCCGTGGATGTAAAGCAAGGGGATGTCATTACGATTTCTTTTGGTAACAGAGAGGTAAAGGTGGAAGTATTGGATGTACAGGAAACTGTGAAAAAGGAGGAAGCGAAAGAGCTGTTTCGCTATCTGTAACAGGTTCTTTTTTCCACGAGTCCTTCATATACTTATTCAGGATGGAAGGAGGGGCTTATGGAAGATTTAAGCGGAAGCACACGGATACACAAGGTGGCAATGACAAATCGAAGGAACTGCATGATTAACGGTGTGAATGATGTGCTTTCCTTCGATATACATGAGATTCTTCTGGAGACGGAACAGGGAATGCTGATGATTAAGGGAGATGAACTTCACGTCAGCAGATTGACGCTGGAAAAGGGAGAGGTAGATATAGACGGCAGGATTGACAGTTTTACTTACTCTGACGCAGGCGGGGCCGGTCATAAAAATGAGTCGCTGTTGAGCAGATTGTTCCGGTGATTCTATGGCAAACGAAAATCAATTTCTCCTGCATTCCCTGATTATGGGTGTCTTTATTACATATGTGTACGATCTTTTGCGGATATTCCGAAGGGTTGTGCCCCACGGAACATTCCTGGTGTCGGTGGAGGATCTTGCATTTTGGGTGTATAGCGGGATAAAAGTTTTCCTGTTAATGTATTACGAGAGCAACGGTACATTGAGATGGTTTGCTGTCATTGGCGCGTTGACAGGAATGTTTTTCTATATGAAACTGATCAGTCCGTTATTTGTAAAATATGTATCCGCCATACTGAACAGAGTATTGGCGGCGTTCTGGAAAGCAGTCGCGTGGCTGTGCAGGCCTTTTGGCTTTCTACTGGGGAAGGCGGGACATGGTCTGTATAGAACCGGCGGACGAGTGCGTCGAGTCTCAGGCCGGTTAAAGAAGCGTATAAAAAATAAGTTGACGATTTCCCTGAAAGTGCTTAAAATAAATCTAAAAGGTTGAGGGAATGGCAGTTGGGAGGCGGGGGTATGGCCAGACGGAGGAGAATAGCATATCGTAAAAAAAGTCAGAACCGTTTCAGCATGTTTCTGGTCTCACTGGTTGTGGTAATGATTTTGCTGTTGGTGCAAATGGGAAGTGTGGAACTTCAGCGCAAGATTGACGCCAAGGCTGAAGAAATGGCGGCCCTGGAGGCCCAGATAGAAGCGGAGACCCGCAGGGGGCTGGAGATCGAGGAATTTGCCAAGGAGGTTCAGACCAAAGGGTATATCGAGAATATAGCCAGAGAGAAATTGGGACTTGTCTATGAAGATGAGATTCTCTTTAAACACGAAGATTAGGCGGGAGCATGAAGCTCCTGCTTTTTTTGTCGTAAAACTTTAAGGGGAAAAGGAGCGTTTTTGACAAAAAAACATTTAGGCCGTTCCTATAATAGGTACTGCTGTGACTTAAACAGGTCAAGAACCGGCGGCGGGAAATGCCGGACTTGACAAAGCAGGCGGCAGAAAGGTGTGGGTTTGGCGTGATGAGACACAAAGGGGAGGTCAAAGAATTACAAACGGCACAAATATCGGATTTGTGTCGGCGCAGATTACTGAATTATGCAGACAGCTTTCAGGAGCTGGCCAAAAGCTATGATTGGGAATTTGAACCGGAGCAGGGCTCACGGGAAACACTTCTGATGGAGAGACGCCTGTGGGAGAACGGACAGATTATCAGCGGACATTTACATGAAATGGCAAAGATTATGACAGAAGCGGCTTGTGAAGTGCTTACTTTTTCTCCTATGGAAGGAAGAAAGCGCCGCATGCTGGTACAGGCGCTGGCCGAGGAGGGAATTCATGTAGAGGGTCCTTGCTATCTGCCCCGGGAGGACGGAAGGAAGGCGATTGTTCTCACTATGAGCACACAGAAAAATGCGAAAGTATCCGCGGAGGATGCCGCAGATATGATTTCCGTATTGCTGGACAGAAGGTTTGCGCCTTCCACTGCCAGTCCCTATATGCTGGAGGGCCTTCCCCAGAGCTTTATTCTGGAGGAAGAGGCAGGATTCCTGGTGCTCACAGGATTTTCCCGGGCGGTGAAAGAGACGGAAACAGTTTCCGGAGACAATTATGCCGTATTGGAGGCGGAAAAAGGGAAAGTAACGGTAATGCTGTCCGACGGCACAGGCTCAGGGGAGAAAGCGGACAGAGAAAGCGGAAGGGTACTTGATCTGATGGAAAAAATGTTGGGAGCCGGATACGGTACCGATACGGCAATCAATATGGTAAACACGGCGTTTTACGCGGCAGATGAGGACAGCAATCATCCAACGCTGGATCTCTGTGAGATTGATCTGTATGAGGGAAAGTGCCAGATGAGAAAAGTGGGAGGAGCGGCTTCTTTTTTAAAGAGATCCGGAATGGTCGAAAAGCTTACGGCCGGAAATCTGCCGTTGGGGGTTTTCCAACAGGTGGAGATATTGCCGATATGCAGAAACCTTCAGGATGACGACTATGTGATTATGGTGTCCGACGGTGTGATGGATGCGTTTGGAGTAGAGGAAGATGAGGATTTGATGATGAACGCCATCGCAGGGATTCAGGACAGCAATCCGGGCGAAATAGCAGATCGTTTGCTTCGGATGGCGATCCGGGCAAGCGGGGGAAGGATTCAGGATGACATGACCGTAGGAGTGATTGGCATCTGGAAGAACTGATGAGCCGCATTTGACAATTCCCTGCTTTTGGTATAACATTTGGGATATGAATATCAGGGAAAAAACAGAGAGAAAAGTATTCACCTATCTTGAAGAGCATCATATGATTGCACCCGGGGAAAAAATTGTGGCGGGGGTTTCCGGAGGGGCGGACTCAGTCTGCCTCTTATTTCTGTTGCTTGCTTATGGGGAAAAGGTGCCTTTGTCATTAACTGTGGTTCATGTGAACCATGGGATCCGTACCGAGGCGGAAGCGGACGCCCGGTATGTGGAGGCCTTGTGCGGACAATATGAGATTCCCTGCATTCGTGTTGATCAAGACGTACGGAAGATTGCGGAAAGGGAGAAATGTTCCGAGGAGGATGCGGGAAGGAAAGCGCGATACAGTGCTTTCCGACAGGCGGCGGCAGGACTGGGAGGCGCCAGGATTGCAGTTGCCCACAACAGCGACGACAATGCTGAGACAATGCTGTTCCATCTGTTTCGGGGAACCGGGATAAAGGGGCTGGGCGGCATTGCACCGGTGAGAACAGATGGAGAGGGTATGGAGATTATTCGTCCCATCTTATGCCTCCGCAGACAGGAAGTGGAAGCCTATTTAAAAGAGCGGCAGATCAAATGGTGCACAGACCATACAAACGATGAAGATGCTTATCGAAGGAACCGTATCCGACACCATATATTGCCTTATGCCGGGCAGGAAATAGCAATGGGTGCGGTAGAGCATATGCGACAGACGGCAGACATGTTGCGGGAGACAGAAAGCTTTCTGGAGCAGCAGACGCAGGAGGCTTTGAAATATTGTGCCAAAATGTGTGAGAAAAATAGAGAGGGCGAGGATGCGCAGGGATACAGGGTGGAAGTGGAAGCTTTCCGGAAGTTTCACATCATACTGCAGAAGCGGATGCTGTACGCATTGATTTGCCGGTTATCTCCGGGAGGACAGGATATTTCTTACGTACATGTGAGGGATACCCTGGATTTATTCGCCGGAGACCAGCCCCGGAGAATCAGTCTTCCTTTTGGAATCAAAGCATGGCGGCAGTATGGATGGGTAATTCTGGCGCATGGAGAAGGCGGAGACGGAGCAGCCGCACCTGTGGCAGGTGTCACAGAAAAGACAGTACTGTTGACAGAGGAGCTCTTTGCCAGACCTGCTCTTTATGACCTTGACGGCGGGAGGAAAATGGAATTTTATGCCTTTCCTGTAAAAAAAGAACAGGAAGTTCCCAGAAATCAGTATACGAAATGGTTTGATTATGATAAAATGAA
>CAQUWW010000038.1 GCA_948896875.1 uncultured Acetatifactor sp.
GATATATCCACTCTAACCCATGACGTTCCGTGAGGGTCAATAGGTAATTTCAAATCTTAATTTCCTTTTATATCCTCTTCCAAAGCAGCATACTGTCCTGAAATTCAGCCGACAATTTCCCGGTATCTTTCAGCCATGAAAGGCAAGAACGCACCGTATTTCCCACCAACACATACTACTCAAAATTCATGGAAAGACCATATCCTTTGAAAACTTCCTGCAAAATGCGCTCAAAGCAGACCGGCTCCCCCGCAGATGTACAAAATCTTTTCTGCCGCCTCATACACCTTATCCCTGTTGTAACGGACAAGTTCCTTCACATCCGCTTGAGCTTGCGCATGGGCGGGAGCGAACATAGCTGCCTCCATTTGCTCCACTTTGTCCAGCGTCTCCCTGCTGGAGATACAGTCTGCAAGGAACACCACATTGTCCGGCATACGGAAACCCACCCTGGCAAAGAAAGTATAATCCTTGTTAGTATGGTTCTTCTGTCACGATTCATATTTTTCTATCACTATTTTATTATCAAAAAATCACACCTTCAGTAAAACGGGGTAGAATGCGTCGTTTTACTGCCGTGAACCATAGTAAAAGGGGCAGGATGTTTTACTAATCTGGTTATTTTCAACGCAATGGGCAATGAGTTCCATGCATAAAAAGGTGGTTGAAAATCTGGAAAGTATAGTAAGGACACCCATCTGATTCATCAGTTCGGATAATCGTTCCAATTCATCCTTTGCTTCTGGCATTAACCAATCCGGACAAGCAGGCAGGCCTTTTCTCAAATTTTCCATTGTCCAAATGAATTTTTCTACATATAATACATTAGAACACTTCTTTTCAGTCTTCTTTTTCAGTGTTCTCACAACAACTCGTTTTCTCTTGACTACGAGTACTTTTGTGGTATAATGAAGTCAGAGGATAGCGGCGATGACCAGCTATCGTGGTGTTGAAGCAATTGACTGTGTCGGCATGCAGCTGATTGTGGAGCCTGGCCTTGGGTTATGCGATAACCTCAAACCGAATAGGTTCCTCGGAACTGAATGAAAACGCTTTACAAGGGCCTTGCAGATGCAGGGCTCTTTAGCTTTCATCATAAAAGCAAATTCACAAGGAGAATTAAAATGTGATTTCCTGTGTTGTTCAATCTTCGAAAAAGGCGATCGTAATTACGAAACAAATCAACGTCTAAGAACTCTTATGAAAAAAGAAAGAATCTTCACAATAATGTCACTTCTCAATTTGAGGCGGCATTTTTAATTTGCTCTTAGTTTCAACATTACTTCCAGAAATTACACACCTGGCATAGTCCTTTTATATCCTCTTCCAAAGCAGCATACTGTCCTGAAATTCAACCCACAATTTCCCGGTATCTTTCAGCCATGAAATCTTCCATTCAGCGTTTACCGGCCGAAAAGACAGCAGCCTCCTTCACCCATCCCATCAGCTCATCATCAACCTCCTCTATCCCGGAGACCAGGACATGGTGGGTAAAACGTCCGGGGTACGGCTCCACCGCCGCATCTATACGCGGGGACTCCAAACGGTATCCCAGTCCGAAAGTCACCACAATATAAACCTCCGGCCGCTCCTTCGCTTTCCGCACCGGCAGGAAAGAAACGAAAGCAAACTGGCGTCTGTTGGAAAAAGCAATCTGTGTTTTCTGCACTTTGACCTTCACGCCGTCCACTTCCGAAAGAACCTTTTCCTCAAAAACCTCATACAAAGGCAACGCCTCCGGTTCTCTGTCAAAAAAATATAGCACATTCTGATCCATTCTCTGCCCCTTTAAACACTTTTCAATCCTACGGATGGTTCCCCGTCTCATAGCACCACCTGGCAATATCGGAGACCAGTTCCGCCGGAACCGGCTTACTGTAAGGAAGCTGTATCGTCCCCTTACTGGTCTTATACTCTTTTAAACGTTCGGAAAACTCCCGGACAGCCTCCGGCCCCGGATATAGACCCACATGATTTTTAAAACCGGCAAACTGGATGATATTATGCCCCTTCCAAAAAGTCGGCATACTCCATGAAATCCTCTCCTCCGCCTCCGGCAGTGCCGCGCAGAGCACTTTTCTGATTTCCTTCAGATAATCCCACACCTCTTCCGGCTGTCCCGTAATGTATTCATCCACCGTTTCCGGTGCTTTCCCGCAATAATGGCTTTGTTCCTGCCTCTTAAAAGTACGCCCGCACTTTGGACATGTCCACATCTTTATCCCTCCTGTCTCATTCTCAATAAACCAATCCGCAATCTCAAAGGCTTATACCCGCCTTGCTGCCAATAAGGCTTTTTTCAAGTGAAGGAGTAAATTTATCAGCTCCTCCATTCTACCACATCCTCCATCTTTCGGCGCGGCCTTTCCTCAGGGAATTCATTCGGATAGCCAAATGCAACAGCCGCAAGAAGCTGTCCGTCGCTCTCCAGCCATTTACATAGTTCTGCATATGCGAAAAAAATATCACAGATCCAAAGGCTGCCTATTCCTTTTTCAGTCGCCGTAAGAAGCATATTTTGTATGGAAGCACTTATGGATTGAATATTACAGATTTCAGAAACACGTTCTTCCGGCGTCAGTTCTGTCAGAATACTTTTTCCCAGTGAATTCACTACAAAAATGACAGTCGGCGCTTCTGCCATAATGTCCACGGTATGTTTTGCCGTAATTATATATTGTCTGCTTTGAGGCAGCAGTGCGCTTTCCTTTTCTTCCCGGTCGATTCCCCGGCGGAACACTTTTAACATTTCTTCCTTGGCTTTGCCCTGTATTACAATATATTTCCACGGTTGTCTGTTTTTAGAAGAAGGGGCCTTTATTCCGCTTTCAATAATCTCTGTTATATCCTGTTGTGATATTGGCCTATCCAAAAATTTCCTTATACTCCGCCTGTCATAAATTGCAGAAATCATTTTCCTTATTTCCTTTCCCATTTCGCTCTGCTGCCGATTCTAATATAGCCCTTGGATTCTATTATAGATCCTTGATAATAGAATCCTCCCTTAGATTCTATTATAGACTATCAGCCATACAAGTGGAATAGATTTTAATACTAAATATTTCATTGCATTTTTCCATTATTACGCGTATAATAAGGATAGAGAAAATGTTGCCGCTTACCGATGGTGCGGGGTATAAATTATTCGGTGCGTTAAATGTTGCCGCTTACCGATGGTGCGGGGTATAAATTATTCGGTGCGTTAAATGTTGCCGCTTACCGATGGTGCGGGGTATAAATTATTTGGTACGAACATTTATCCCCACCTTCGATGGTGGGGATTTTTAGTAAGGAGAAACATGAATATACAATCAGGATTTTCATAATTCTGGAATTTACTGGATGGTTCCTGTAAGTTCCAAATTTAAAAAATACGAAAATATCTATAATCGTCAGGTTTCTCTGTATAAAAAGTGCACAAAAATCGTATTAGGCAAATGCGGGGACCGGGATGCTGCTTTCCTTATCCAGAACGCATTCCCGACCATAGCAGATTATTTTGACCATATACATACAAGCAATGGCATTCCGTTATCTCTGCACAGTTCTACTTCAAAGCTTATTTCTGATAACTTATACCACAACCTCCTCCTGCATAAGCGTGGCATTTCCCTCTTTTACACGGACATTGACCGCATTTATCACTTAATGGAAGAAAAATGTATGTCAATCTGATAGTCACCGTTCCCGTATTCAATAGTCAGATGATAATCACCTGCCTGTATGCTCACGCCGTTATCAATCTTCCATACAGGTAGGGCAGGTTTCTGCTGTATTTGGGATGTACCGGATAAAATTCTCAATATCCTGCCCATATTCACTGAATACCAGATTCTGCCGGATTGTTCTGGCGATGTCATCATACTCAGTTTTTGTGGCGGACGCCATATAGGTGGCAATCATGCTCATGGCTTCCTGGGCAGGCTCTGGAACCATGGCTTACTACTCATAAACAGACAACACCCCATAATACGTGGAAATCAGGGAGGTGTCCCGGACATACTTCCCCACATCCTCCATTCCATACCGAAGCAGATAATAATCCATATCATGCAGAAGCCGGTAAATATTCAGGACATGTTCTACTTCATGGGTTTCGGCCGCCAGTGCCGTTTCGTCCATCATCTGCTGCAGATCCTCCCGCAGTTTTTCATCCTTCACACTCTCTTTCATTTCCCCAAAAAGCGCTATGAAATTCTCCGCGTCAAACCGGTTGGAATCCATCACAGGCGTTCCATATCTGGCATAGAATTCCGCCTTTGAAATATTTTCCTTTTCCATGGCCGCCAGTACATCTCTATAGTCGCCATCATAAGCCCATCCAATCTGAATCTCACCCTTTTTATCGAAATAATTCCAATAAAGGCTTTCCTTATCTTCCAGCTTCTGGAATAGATTCTCATATAGCCAGGCCCATTCCATTTTCTGATTGGCCACCTTCACATTTTCCTTCAGCCTTTCGATTGCCTCCTGGGACATTCCTTCCAGAACCTGTTCTCTGGCGGCCAGCACCTCCTCTTTTGTAGGCGCAGGGACTTCCGCCGCCCGGCTGTCGTCTCCGGCGGCTTCTGCTTCAATTCTATTCTCTTCCTCCGTTGAATCCGTTCTTCTCCCGATTACCGCCTCTGTTCCGACTCTGTCTCCTTCCTCTGCCAATCCCGTTCTTCTCCCGGCTGCTTCCTTTTTCCAAACGCCTTCTGCTCTTTCCTCCAGCCTTTTCTCTATCCTTTCTTCCGCCCTGCCGGCATCCGCCCGCACCACATGGAAGGACAGAAAGCATACCATTCCTGTAAGCACGATCATCCCAATGGAAAAAATGGTTCTTTTTTCACTTTTGGGTTTTACAATCTTCTGCATCCTTTCCGCTAAAAATTTTCTGCTTGCTCCCATGGATGTCTGAAAGCCAATGCTCTGCTTTTTCACCGCACATTCCAGCACAGACAGCAGACTGCTGCCGTATCTGCATCTTTCCTCTCTCGACATCCCCCTTACGACTCTGGCATCACAGGCCAGCTCACAATCCTGTTTCGATGCAGAATAAGCCCACCACATAAACGGATTGTGCCATTGCAAAATCAGGCACAGAACCCGGACAAGCTGCCAGTAATTGTCCCTTACCCTGTAATGCTGCAGTTCATGGCATATCACGTGCTTTGCCGCCACAGGATCCTTCAATCCTTCTAAATCCACATAAATGGCCGGCGAGAGAATTCCCGCCAGACAATTATAGCCGTGCATTGCATAGAGAGGAAGTCCGCCCGGTAAGCCTCTCAGCTTTCTCCGGCCGGCTTTCAGAATTCTGTGCAGCTTCCTGTTGTTCAGCCAGATGTAGAATATCATAAAAATCACACCGCACAGCCAAAGCAGGATAAAGGTACTTTTTCCAAAAACTTTCGCAGGCATTTTCGTGGAAGAAGCCTCTGCCTCCTCTGTTCCGGACCCACTTCCCAAAGGGATTCCGGACGTCACAGGAAAACCAGTCCCATCGCCTGCCATATCCTGCCCCTCATTCCCTCCGGAATCCTGGCCGGGCCCGAGCCTTCCTTCTGCTTTATAAGCGGCCCCCACTTCCGGTCCGGCCGGTCCTGCCGCTCCTGCCCTTCCTGTCTCTCCGGTCTGCTCTGCCGCAGAAAAGGGCAACAGTTCCCAGTTCTCCGGTATCTCCACCGCCAGGTCCAGCTTAAAAGGCAGCAGCACCCGTAACGCCACGAAAATCCACAGGAAATATCGGATGTTGGGATTACACTTTTTCTGAAATAAACTGCGGACCAGGGTAATAAGGATAATCAATACAGATACTTCCACCGTCATCCTTGTTAAATTCAGGAATTCCATGGCATTCCCCTTTCTTCTTACTCTTCCTCTGTCTGTAACCGCTCCAGCAACGCTCTCAAGTCACGAATATCATTCTGTGACAGGGAATGTTCCTCGGCCATCGCAGAGACCATCAGCCCCAGTTTTCCATGATAAAATTTCTGTAGAAAGGAGTCTCGCTCCGCCCCGGCCACCGCTTCTCTCTTTACCAGAGGCGTATAGTATTTGGCCCTGCCCCTTTCTTCATAAGATACCAGACCCTTTGTCTCCATTCTTTTCAGGAAAGAGATCACCGCATGCTTGCTCCATCCGGTTTCCCCTTCCAGCCTCTCTGTAATCTGCATGGTAGAAAGGCTGCCTTCCTCCCACAACAAATTCAATATTTTCTGTTCTGCTTCTGTAATATTCATATTTACCCCCACACCCACCACTGACAGGCACTCATTTCAATATTCATAACAATAGAATTCACCTTTGGAATTTTATTGTACGGGAGTTCATTACCAACCTTCTCTCCATATTGGTAACTTATTTATTACCAATATACCACATCTTCTCTCCCACCGCAAGCATAAAGCAACCCACAATCTCTGAAAACAGGCTTTCGCAAAAGAAAATTTTATGCTATACTGGTCTAAGTGTGCAATTTTTCAAAAAAATAACACAGAACAGCCGGTCCTGCCGGTATGAGGTTTACGGATGATACAGAGAGAAAAATTATCGCAGTTTTATTTTAATCAGTACCGGGACTATGCGAAAAAAGTAAAAAAGAAGAGCAATACCGGGAAAAAAACTTATAAAGAAAGAATTGACATCCTGTTGGAGGAAATGCGGCGTACGAAGAACGGCAGAGTCACCCAGCCCCACCTGGAAGAATATCACAGGCAGATTCGGAATCTGTCCTATTTTGCATTCCGAGAGAACAATCAGTTCGCCATTATGAAGATCAGAGATCTGATGCTGAATGAGCTGGTGCGGCTGGATGTGGCCAGTCTAAAAGCAGACGAACAGGAACTTGTCACAGCCAGATTCCTGGAATTTCTCCGGGAGGAGCAGTCTTTCGATATCTGCCAGAGAACCTTACATTCCACCATCAACCGTTACATGAACGGCGAGCTGAAGAATCAGATCATCGACCTGGTTCCCACCAGACCTGAGACAGAGTTTCCCAAAGCCATGGAGATGCCCAGGAAATTCATCCTTCACATCGGTCCCACCAACTGTGGAAAGACTTACCAGGCCCTTGAGCGTCTGAAGCTGGCAGAGAATGGCGTCTATCTGGGGCCGCTGCGTCTGCTGGCGCTGGAAGTATATGAGCGGATGAAGGATGCACAGATTCCCTGTACCATGCTGACCGGAGAGGAACGGATCTACGAGGAGAACAGCCGTGTCACTTCCTCCACCGTGGAAATGCTGGATCTGGATTTGAAGTATGATGTGGCCGTCATCGATGAAGCGCAGATGATTGCGGATCCCGACAGAGGCCATTCCTGGACCAGAGCCATTCTGGGTACACAGGCCGACGAGATTCATGTGTGCATGAGCCCCTCCGCGGAGGAGGTGGTTACCCATTTGATTTCCCTTTGCGGCGATACCTGCGAGGTTCACAGATATGAGAGGAAGACAGCGCTGATCTGCGAGGAAGAGCCCTTTTCTTTTCCGGAGGATGTCCGGGAAGGGGATGCTCTCATCGTTTTCACCAAGCGGATGGTCCTGGATATTGCGGCCCGTCTGGAACGGCGCGGCCTTCAGGTCAGTGTGATCTATGGAAGCCTTCCGCCTGAGATTCGACGCAGACAGATTCGTATTTTTTCGGAAGGAAAGACAAGGATTGTCGTATCCACCGACGCCATCGGTATGGGGCTGAATCTTCCTGTGAAACGAATTGTCTTCGTCCATACGGAAAAATTTGACGGAAAGCATACCAGACCTCTGAATACGTCGGAAATTCATCAGATTGCCGGGCGGGCCGGACGTTTCGGCCTCTATGACACAGGCTATGTCAATGCCGTTGGGGCAGAGAGCCTTGCCTTTATCCGGGAGCATTTTAAAGAGGAGGATCCAAAAGTAGAGCATGTAAGCCTCGGCTTCCCTCAGGTACTTCTGGATATGGACGAACCCCTGGACGCAATCATGTCCATCTGGAAATCCGTGGAAATCCAGCCGCCCTTTGAAAAGATCAGCATTGAAGATGTTCTGTTTTTATATGAGAGAGCTTACAGGGACAGAAAAGAAATCGACGGGTTCGAGGATAAGCATATCCTGTACCGTATGCTGACCTGTTCTATCGATATCCGGAACCGGGATGTGGTGGCGCTTTGGCTGTATTACTGCAAGACGTACACGGCGGATGTATCTCTGCATTTTCCGGCTCTGATCATGTGCTCGGACTCCGGCCTGCTTCGATATGAGACCTTTTATAAGCTTCTGGATCTGTATTATCAGTTCTCCGTCCGTATGGGAAAGGAAATCAACCTGGAGAAACTGAAAAGAGAACGGGAAAAAACCGAGGATACCATCATGCGATATCTGACAAAGGATAAGAAAAACTATATTCGAAAATGTCAGTGTTGTGGAGTTCCTCTGCCTTTCGAGACAAGCTTCGGCGTATGCGACAGCTGCTATGCCCAGACACGCCGGGAAGGGGCGGCCGATTCCCCGATTCACATTCGGAAAAAAGCCAGACGGCAGGCCGGATAAAGCTATCCGCGCCTGCCTGGGCTGTCACTATACATAATTGCCTGCCTGCGCCTGGAACATCCGCCGGTACAGGCCGTCTTCTTTTTTCATCAGTTCCTCATGGGAGGCAAAGTCCGCCACCCGCCCGTCCTCTATCACCAGAATCTTATCACAGAACACACTGGAAGACATCCTGTGAGAAATGTAGAAGGCTGTCTTTCCCCCTGCCAGGTCATTGAAATTCTCGTAGATTTCCGCCTCCGCCAAAGGATCCAGGGCACTGGTTGGCTCATCCAGAATGATCAGGGACGCGTCCTTATAAAGGGCCCTGGCGATGGCCACCTTCTGCTGCTGACCGCCGGACAGCTCTGTGCCCTCTTCATCGTACGCTTTCCCCAAAAGGGTCCGCAGTCCTTCGGGCAGTTCTTTGATTTTCTCCGAAAGCCCCACCTGGGCCGCCAGCTTTTCCACTTTATTCCTGTCCTGTCCTGTTTCCCGGCAGCTGATATTTTCTTCTATGGTAAATGCGAAAAGGCGGTAATCCTGGAACACAGCCGCCAGCTGCGCCATATAGGACGCATAATCATACGACATGATATCCTGCCCGTTCACCAGGATCCGGCCGCCGCAGGGCTGGTACAGCCGGCACAGCAGCTTGATCAGGGTGGTCTTGCCTGCGCCGTTTAATCCCACCACTGCTATTTTCTCTCCTTTTTTCACGGAGAAGCTTACCTGGTCCAGCACCTTTTTCTCACTGCCCGGATAGGCGAAATCCACCTTTTCAAACACAATACTCTCCACCGGCCCGGTAAAGGGAACACCCTCCAGGACTTCCGTCTCTTCCGGCAGCTCCATCAGCTCCATGAAAGGGTCCAGATACCCCAGAAGCTTCTGCAGATCTACAATTCTCTGGCCAAACTCTGTAATATTGGCGGAAAACTGCACCGCAGCGTTGACATACATGGTAAAAGAGCCTAAGCCTATCCGCCTGCCGAACCAGTCCGTAACCACCCGCAATCCCACATAGCCATAGGAAATTGCCGCCTGCAGATCATTGATCACATTATAAAGTCCCATGTAAAAGCCTTCCTGCCTCCTGAAGGTATCGAAGGTGTTCGTCATATCCTGGTTATACCAGTCTATCCGATCTCCCAACATGCCGGCCATATTATAGAGTCGTATGTCTTTCTGTATCGCGTCGCTAAACGCCAGCGTCACATAATACCCATATCGGCGGTTGATGGGAAGGATCATTTCATGAATCTTCTGCAATTCAACAGAAAGCCGTTTCTGAAGCAGAACCATCACCCCTACCAGCACCAACAGAACAGCCGCAAGTACCGGGCTTAAAGTCAACAGTATGACAGTCAGTCCAAACAGAGTGCTTCCTTTCTGCAGCAGCGCCGCCAAACCCGTGATCAGATTCAGCATGGCCTCCTGGTTTAAAAAGGCAAAAGCCGCCCGCTCTTTCAAATCCAGATAATAAGGATCCTCCAGTCTGGCATAGGGCAGACTCATAACCTTCTCTCCCAGCAGCTGCTCCATCTTCTGGCTCACATAGGTGTGCTGTACATCCATACGGCGCTTCATGAATCGCTCCATCCAGGCAAAGAACAGATTGGACCCCACCACCAGGCCGCCGAAGAAAAGCAGCCCGCGCACTTCACAGCCGCCTGTCAGCTCATCGATGAGGAATTTCGGCAGCACCACATTCAATGCCACCTGCGCCCCGCTCACCAGCGTATGGACAAGCAGCAGCACAATATAAGAGGGAACTGTTTTCCAGGACAGCCGCAGAAATAATTTCAGTTTTTTCCAATTATTCATGACATGTTTCCTCCGTTTCCGCTTCCCGGCTTTCTTGTTTTTGTCTTCCTTGCTCTTTCTTCTCCTGACCTTCCGGCCTCTGGTTTTCCGGCCTCTTCTCTTCTCCGGCCCCGCTGTTTGTCCCTGCCTGGGTATAGTATTTCCCCTGCACGGTGAACATCTCATAATAGCTGCCCCGGAGCGCCATCAGTTCTTCGTGGGTCCCGTACTCCTTCAGTCCACTTTTGTCAAACAGGGCAATGTGGTCGCAGAACCGGGTGCTGGCAAGACGGTGAGAGATATATACCGCTGTCTTCCCCTTTACAAGGCTGCTGAAATTCTCATAGATTTCCGCCTCGGCCAAAGGATCCAGCGCCGCCGTGGGCTCATCCATCACCACCATATTGGCGTCCTTATAAAGCGCTCTGGCAATGGCCAGCTTCTGATTCTGTCCGCCGGAGAGCAAGGCGCCGTCTTCCTCGATAACCTTCAGCATCATCTGCTCCGTCTTCTTCGGCAGCGCCTCCACGGCCCTGGTCAGTCCTGCCTGCTCCAGCACGTCAGCCACCCTTTTATCATCGATCCCCTCCAGACAGCCCGCCACATTTTCTCTCACGGTAAATGCCATGGTATTGACATCCTGAAATACGGCTGAGAACATGGAATACAGCGCTTTTTTGTCAAATTCCCGCAGGGGAATCCCATTGATGCGGATTTCTCCTTCCGTCACATCGAACAATCCCATCATCAGTTTTACCAGCGTGGTCTTGCCTGCGCCGTTGATACCCACTATGGCCAGCCGCTCCCCTTTATGTATGGTCAGATTCAGATGGCGGAAAATATAGGTTTCACTCCCCGGATACCGGAAACTCACATCGTCAAATACCACTTCCAGCGTATCCTTCTCTATGGCCGGATGGTTGCCGCCCTTCTCCCCCATATCCAGGTCCAGGAAGCGGTACATCTCATGGACATATTGTCCTTCATTCACCACAAAGCTAAACTGTTCCGCCATCTGCTTCAAATAAGCCGAAAGCGTAAGCGCCGCCGTCAGATACATGGAAAAATCCGCGATGGACATTCCTCTCATAGTATGCCATATCAGAGTTCCGTAAATCAGCACATCGCTGATCAATGCCGTAGTCAATCCCACAAAGCCAAGACGGTATTCCTTTCCTGCCAGCAGACGATTCAGATTTCTGTACTTTATGATTTCCCCGGAAGTATTTTCTAATATCCGCTGTTTCATCCTGTACATGCGGATATCCTTGCCATAAGTAAAGTCTCCGCTTACCTGATTATAATAGCCGACCTTACGCCGCAGCTTTGCTTCCTCTTCCTTTCTTTCATATCGGAAATTATGGCTTTTTCTACTGATCCACACCACAGCAGCCAGATTCAGAAACAGACCCAGAAGCACCGGCAAACTCAGGCTTCCGATGAAAACGCTCAAGGCCAGTACGGTCAACACCACTGCCGGCATCTCATACAGCTTGTGATAAATCCCCTCCACACCATTGTTATTGCTCTGGGTGGCAATAAAGGCTTTGTCATATTTCTCATTGAATGCCGCATCTTCGCAATGGGGATACGCCATTTCCATCACCTTGACAGAACTAAGCCGCACATAATCCAGACGAAGCAGTGACAATTTGGAGTAAGGCCAATGCTTCAGAAAAGTCCTTATAAATCCGAAAAGTCCCGCCAGTAAAAAAAATCCGGCTCCAATCTGCAGGACAGCCTCCGGCCTGGCGCCGGTTCCCTTTTCCAGCTCTCCAAGAATCACCTTCGGCAGCAATACTGCGAAAAAAGGATACACTGCCGCCGTAACAGTATAGATTCCACAGTACAGAAACAACTTCGGATTCTGCCTTGCGGCATTTTGCAGCATCCTCCTCAGAGTCGCTCCCAGCGGATACGAAGTCTTTACTTTTGCATGTTCCATTGCCATCCTCCTTGCTTCTTCTGCCCTTCCTGTTGCTGCAGTTCTCTATGCCGGGCTTCTCTCTCCTCCCGGGTCAGCGTCAACATCCCGATTCCCTGACTTACCTCCTGCAGTCCCTGCTCGTTCACCTGATAGTACACTCGTTTTCTGTCATTGGTCACCTGTATCCCAATCAGCGACTGCGTCATCAAAATCCCCAGATGATGCAGCACGGTGGCCGGCGTCAATTCCAGCTCCTTCGCCATTTCCTGGAGATAGCAGGGCCGCTCCACCAGCTGATGAAGGATCTTCAGTCTGGTCGGATCTCCCAGGGCTTTCAATCTGGCCAATAACTGTTCGTCATTATAGTATTCTTCTCTTCTGGATTGCTGCAAATAGAAAGTTTCAATCCCCACCTGGAGATTCATATCAAACTTCCCTGAGTCTTTTGGCAGTTCTTTCAGTTGCAGCATGATTCTGTCATACGGCATCACCGTAGGCGTAATCCGGCCGATACAGTCCTCCTTGTACCGAAGTCCCACTGCATCCAGCAGGGCCTCCACTTCTTCCAGCTTTCCAATCTTCTCCATGCCGGCATCAAATCGGTCTCCCACAAGCTTCAGGCATTCCCGCCCGATCTCCGCGACTGCTTCACGCATGCCAAAGAGCTGCTCCGTTACTTCCCTGCACTCCGAATACAGACGAAGCAGCTTAAACTTGTCCGCATCCGTGCCATCCCATCCCTCCAGTGCAGCCATGACATCCGGCAGCCCATGAATCACAGGATCTCCGGCATCCGCAGATTTCTGCAGATCGCTTCCCAGGATTCTCTGAAAGGCATCATTCAGCTGAGTGTCCAACACCTCTTCTTCCGGAAGCGCTTCCGCCTCCAGCACAGTCTGCATCTGTATCAGAAAGGACATTATGGGCGGCTCATAACTCCGCAGACTCTCCTGATCCCGGGGAGAAGAATCCACATACCCCTCCAACAGGGGATACCGCTCCAGAATCGGCATAAATCCCGCTCGCATGGCTCCCCGGTAGCTGCGGTACGGCGCCAGAAATTCCTCCTTCTGCCGCCTGGTCCAGCTGCCGCTCTTATTCAGCCATTCCTCACTGTCCAGCGCATGCACATAACCCATACAGGCAAACGCCTCCTGCAGCCAGAATGGCTCCCGCCGTATGGATAATTTCCATTCTCTGCTCACTCTATCCCTTCCTCTCTTTCCTCAGAATCCATATCTTTGTCGTATAAAAGCCTGTTTTCCTGGAAAAGCCTTATCCTGAGAAAGCCTGTTATCCGCAAGCTTCCTCAAAGATTTAAACCCATAGGAAAACACATCGACTGTTATATATATATCATAACGTTTTATTGCTGTCAAATATATTTTTATTATTTGATATATATTAAATATATTTTATTTTCTTGAAATTAATTCGAAACGCAATCCCTCATCGGGAGCTCCAAAAGCAGATATCCCTGCGTGATTCTTGACATTTTGAGACAGATTCGATACACTGAACAACAGAATATTTCTGTCATGGGAGAAATCAATGTCTGGAAAATACCGGTTGTCGTTTATGATATCAACTACAGTTTTTTTCATATCCTTTGTGTTGTTTGCCTACACGGACCTGAGAAGTCTGACCGTCTGGACTCTGAATATCTGGGATTCTATGGCCTCTTCCGGAGGAATCAGATCCTTCTATGAATACAGTGCTCAGAATCTGTATCATCTGGATCACGGCATGGTGGGCAGTGATATCCTCATCTACCTGCCCTGGGCTGTCTGGAATCTGCCCATCTGGATTTTGCAGCATTTTTTTCACCTGGACGCGGTGGATCATTTCTGGATGTTATTGTATTCCAAACTATTCCTTCTGGTCGTCTTTCTCCTGATTCTATTTTTGGCCAAAAGAATTGCTGTTCTGCTGCATCCCGGACAGGAGGAAACAAGGCGCATGCTTTTTCTATCCTCCACTTCCTTCTTTACGCTGACCTCTCTGGCTTACAATGGGCAGAATGACGTGGTGGTGATCGCCCCTTTCCTGGCTGCCGTAGATGCTTTGCTGCGAGGAAAAAAGCAACGGTTCGTACTGTTCGTCAGTCTGTCCGTTGCTTTGAAACCATTCTTTCTATTCTCTTATGTGGCCTTGATTCTTTTGTATGAAAAGGATCTGCTCAAGGATATTCTCTATCTGGGAGGCGGGTGCGCCGTGCTGCTCCTGCAGAAGCTCCTTCTCAAGGGAATGCCCATGTATACGGAATCCATCCAGTATGGCCCAACGGAGGGAATCTTTGATCTGCTTCTGCAGGCCCGTCTTGACCTGCCGCCCGCCGGAGTATCCCTGTTCATCCTGGGATTTGGCGTGATATTGCTCATGGCCTATTTTCATGACAGCGCTGTGTTGGAAAAAGAATCCGTTCTATATTATGCCACTGCTCCGCTGATTGTCTTTTTTCTGTTTACCAGATATGATGTGTACAGGCCTTTTTACCTTGTCCCCCTCCTGTATCTGCTGATGTTGACCAAACCGGTCTATCATAGAATCAACCTCCTGCTGGAAATCACATTCACAGGGGCGCTCATGCTGTATTATCTGCTTGACGATGAACTGTTCTATCATCCGGGGTATCTTCTGATATCCCGCCCAGACAGACCCTCCACACCGATCTGCCTCTGGCTCTCCGACAAGATACCCGGTTATGGTTTTCCGATCTTTACGGCA
Source organism: uncultured Acetatifactor sp. (assembly GCA_948896875.1). Lineage (GTDB taxonomy): Bacteria > Bacillota > Clostridia > Lachnospirales > Lachnospiraceae > Acetatifactor. The sequence continues at coordinate 14,954 of CAQUWW010000038.1, forward strand.
GTATTTGTGCTTGCCATGCTTCTGTTGCTTGTGATAAATCATCCGAAGTTTCATTCCCAAAATAAGGTATTGCAAAGGGAAGAAGAAGCCTGGCTGCTTCCGGCGAGAAGTATCTTATATGGAATTCCTCTATGTATTTCACTTCTGCTTTCCAGATGACAGGAGATTTTCCGGTTCTGTAACATTTCAGACAGGGCACCGAACTGTTACCCAGTTCTCACATAAGATATCGAAACCACGGATCAAGCCACTTTACAATCCGCCGGATTGCCCGGGTGCCCCATGGGATATCCTCGGCAAACAGTTCTTCCAGCTCCGTCTCTGACAGGACCGCAGGGGAGGCATCCTTCTGATATTCCAGGAATATCTTCTCCAGCTGTGCGTTTACTTCCTCGCTGTCAATGACCAGCATCAGCTCCGTATCCTGATAGGCACTCTTCATATCCATGTTAAAAGAGCCAATCAAGGAAAGTCTGTCGCCGATCAATACGCTTTTTCCGTGATAAGAATACGCTCCGCTGTATTCCAGCACATGCAGGCCTGTATTCAGAATTTCTTCTTTGTGCATCGCATAATCCACCGCCCCGAAATAATTTCCATTGGTTTTGGACGCATTTGTCATCAGCACAATCTCGTCATTGTTCCCACACATTTCAGTAAAAGCCGCATACATGGCCTCATTGCAGAGCAGATAGGGGGTATGGATAATCGCCCTGTCGCCGGCATGCCGAATCAGCTCACAGATGGACCAGAATACCTGCGGCTCCTTCGAGTATAAGCCGGTAGGATTCTCCAACAAACCGATATGCTTCACAGGGAATGTGATCTCCTCATAGTCTATCCTTTCAAACTGGCCGGGATTTTCCTCCTGCATTTGCAGATATAGTCTGTCTAATTCTGCGGCGGCTTTTCTGACAGAGACACTGTCCCTGACCAGCTTCCAATGCTCCCATCTCTCACAGCAGTCCTGTTCGATCATATCCTCAAAATAGCGGATCAATTCATAGACTGAACTGTCTGCTTCCTTTGTATTGTAAACCAGCACATCCCGGTCATAATTCTTGTGGCTCTCCTGATCCCCCAGAAAATAATCGAAAGTATTCCTTCCGCCCAGCAGATACACCTGGTCGTCCGCTATGATATATTTATCATGCATTCTGCTCATGGCTTTCCACGGAGCCAGTACACTTGCCTTATTATACAGAATGATCTCCACATTGTCTGTGGCTTCCAGTCCATAAAAATAGGGATTACCCTCCACCTGGGTCCAGAATGAGAAGCCATCCAGCAGCAGCTGCACTCTGACACCCCGAAGCGCCGCGGCCCGAAGCGCTGCCAATACCTGCATTCCCGAAGTGTCCGAACGCATCTCAAAGGTTGACAGAATAATTCTCTCCTGCGCCTGGGAGATCAATCGTATTCGTTCCCTCAGCGCTTCCCCATTGTCCTCCACAATCACAGCTCTGTCCCCGGATGCCGCTTCCCCATAGTAACTGTCTGCCTGAAAGGCTTCCGTATATTCCCCACTGATCTCCGGCTGTTTCACATAGGGCAATGTCGCCCCCAAAAGGAACCAGAGCGCGATGAAAATGACTGCCGTCAGACTGCGCAGCCCCCGCCTTCTCCCTCTGCCTGAGCGCTGTGGCACAGCCTCCCCAGCCGTCAAAGTCCTCAGATGGAACACCAGATATAGTGCCCATGTAATCGCCACAACAACCATCAACCCAATGATCAGGAAATTCGATACCAGAAAGGAACCACCGGGCAGGAACAGCAGAATCAGAATTCCTGCGTCCAAAAGGCAGGTACAGACTTTCCCGTACCATAAGGCACCGGTTACCTTCCTTCCCTTTCTGATCAGTGCAATTCCCATTGCCGCCATATATACTTCCTTTAGTAAAAAGAATATCAGGAGATAAATGACCAACGGATATTGAAAGGTCAGGGCAAGAGCAATGACTCCCTGGGTCAGTTTATCTGCCACAGGATCCAGTATTTTTCCAAATTCTGTCACCATATTAAATCTTCTTGCAATTTTACCATCCAGGAAATCTGTCAGGTAAGAAACCGCCAAAACCGCAAACGCGGCCACGTAAAGCGGCTTCGAATCCGCATGGTAATACAGAATCAAAAATACCGGCAACAATGCAATTCTGAAATACCCCATCAGATTGGGAATCGAAAAATACTCTTTTCTCCAGTTCATTCTCTGTTTCCTCCTGTCCCTGCCCTGTCTGCCTTCCCACAAATCCCGGGCGCCTGACTCTATGCTTTGCACATGTTCTAATAAGGTCATTATATAATAGAATCTAGAGGGCAGATTCTATTATCAAAATTCTATTATAGAATCTAGAGGGCAGATTCTATTATCAAAATTATACTATAATTTCTGCCTGTTGAGAATAACTGGACACATTGTAATAGATGGATTACAATAAAAATGCCGGATCATCGAATTCCAAAGGAGAAAAAAATGCTGAAAGAGGAACGTCAGGAAAAAATCATCCGTTTTTTACAGGAGAGAGACTATTGCAGTGCCACACTACTGAGCAAAACCTTCTATGCCAGCCTGCCTACCATCCGCCGCGATCTGGCGGAGCTTGAGAAAAAAGGTTTTATCAATCGCTGCCGTGGCGGCGCCATCTTATTAGACAATAATCGCACGGATATTCCTTTCCCCTTTCGTCTCTCAACCCATGCACCGGAGAAGAACCAGCTGTGTCTCCTGGCCTCCACTCTCGTCAGGGATGGTGACGTCCTCTTTATAGACGAATCTTCCACCACACAGCATATGGTCGAATGGATACGGCACAGGCAGAACCTCACCGTGATCACCAACAGCATTGCTGTCTGCAATATGCTCTACCAGACCGACATGAAAACCTATTGTACCGGCGGCTGTCTGCAAAACAGTTCCTGCAGCTTCGTGGGCAGACAGGCAGAACGGTATGTGACAGAGTTTAACGTAGATCTTGTCTTTTTTTCCGCCAGCTCCTTAAATGCGGAAGGTCTTATCACAGATTATTCCGAGGAGGGAACCCATCTCAGACAGGCCGTATTCCAGCATGCCCGAAAGAAGGTGTTTTTGTGCGACCACTCTAAGCTGGGCAAAAATGCGGCATATAAAGTCTGTACTCTGCATGATCTGGATTACCTGGTAACGGACTTCAACGAAGGCACAGATTTTTCTGCATTTCCACAAGTTTCCACCAAAAACGGTTGTTATCTTTTCTCTAAGTCATAGTTTTCTATGGATCTCCATTTTTATCCTGATGAGCGAAAATGATTGTTTCTCATTTTTCGCGCCGGTTCTTGTTTTATAATGTTCCCTATACTATGATTGATTCAGGCAAAAGAATCCTTATGGTCAGGCGGACACAGAACCGAAGCGGGAGGGAATATGAATGACATCAAACTGATTGTGCTGGATCTGGACGGAACGTTGACACAGCATAAGACAAAGCTGGAATCGCCCAATAAAGCAGTATTGAATCGGTTGGCAGAACGGTATAAGCTGCTGATGGCAGGCGCCGGGCAGTGCCTTCGCATCTGGAATCAGATGGGACAGTATCCCATAGATATTATCGGCAATTATGGAATGCAATATGCCGTTTATCAGAAGGACACAGGGCATCTGAAAATCCTCCGGGATGAGACAATTCCCTGTGTGCGCACGGAAATAGAAAGAAGGGCGGCAAAGCTCCGGGCTATGTACGGACTGACGCATTTCCGCGGGGAATCGGTGGAATATCACCCCTCCGGCTGCATCACCTTTCCCATTCTGGGAACAGAAGCGTTCCCTGCGGAAAAGCTTGCCTGTGACCCCGACAGAAAGAAACGCAGAGAAATGTATCCGGCGGTGCGCAAACTGTTTTTCGATTACAATGTGTTTTATCGGCGGTTCTTCCTCCTTTGATATGGCCCCAAAGCCGTATGATAAATGCTATGCACTAAAGCTTTACTGTCAGGAGCATCAGTATCTTCCTGAGGAGGTGGTATTCATCGGAGACGATTACGGTCCCGGAGGAAATGATGCCAGCGTATATCAGTCGGATTTCCATTTTATCACCGTAGACCATTATCAGGACTTCCCGAGGGCTGTCCGGCATCTTTTGTAATTGGCGGTTGCTCGCGGGAATAAAAGGTAACATTGCTGTCCGAACTGTTACAATAAAAGGACAAGGAGAATGTATATGAATTTTCAGGAGTTATTAAGCGGGAAAAAATGTAGCTGTGGAAGAGCCCACAGCTGCTCTATCAAATCGGTCCTCATCAGCGAAGATGTGCTGAGAGAGCTGCCGACAGTGCTGGGGGATTATGAAAGGATCCTGCTTGTAGCGGATCAAAATACCTACGCCGCCTGCGGCAAGGCGGCCGCCGCACTGTTGGAGGGCAGAGTACAGCACAGCCTGATCTATCAGGAGGATGGCGTTCTCATTCCCAATGAAGCCGCCATCGCACGGCTGAAAAGCGCACTCTCTCCGGAGACCGATCTGATTCTCGGCGTAGGTTCCGGCGTCATACAGGATCTCTGCAAATATGTAAGTTTTACGGAAAAGCTGCCTTACTCTATTGTAGCCACCGCTCCTTCCATGGACGGATATGCCTCCGTTGGCGCCGCCCTGATCACAGATAACATGAAAGTCACATACAGCGCTCATGTACCCCAGGTGATTCTCGGCGATGTAAACGTGTTAAAGAATGCGCCAATGGAATTGATCCAATCCGGCTATGGGGACATTCTGGGAAAATATTCCTGCCTGAATGACTGGAAGCTGAGCGCATTGGTGAATCAGGAATATTTTTGTCAGTATGTGTATGATCTCACCAATGATATGCTACATAAAATCAAGGACCTGGGGCCGCAGCTTCGGAATCGTGAGCCCCAGGCAATCAAACTGCTGATGGAGGCATTGGTGGGCGTCGGAATCGCCATGGCTTATGTGGGCAACTCCCGTCCTGCTTCCGGCAGCGAACATCATCTCGCACACTTTTTTGAGGTAGTGGGAATCCTGAAAAAAGAACCTTACTTCCTGCACGGCATTGATGTGGCCTATTCGGCGGTCTGGGTTCAAAAGCTTCGCGACCGAATCCTTGCCCTGGAGGAATTACCGGAATCCTGGAGCTTCCGGCGGAATGACTGGGTACGGAAAATTCAGGAAGTATACGGTGCCGCCGCGGACGGCGTCATTGCTCTGCAGGACAGGATGGGCTGGTATGAGAAAAACTGGCTGGAGCTCTATCGGTCCAAATGGCCGGAAATCAAAGCCGTGCTGGCCGAAGCTCCCTCTGTTACGGAACTGATCCGCTATCTGCAGAGTGTGGATTTGGATGTTCGGTGCTTTGAACAACAGTATAGTGAAGAAAAGCTGGAGAATGCTGTCTTTTACGCCAAAGATTTAAAGGACAGATACACGGTGCTGTGGCTGTATTTTATTTTGTTCGTATAACGGTCCCGGAACGTGTTGCAATTTGCCTGAAACTAGGCTATAGTAAAGGGGTGGATACTTATAACAGTTCGGACGCGCTTTCTTTCATCGGAGCGCAAGAAGGAGTCAGCAGACTATGAATTCGTTCGACATTATCGGCCCCGTAATGGTAGGCCCCTCCAGCTCTCATACTGCAGGGGCTGTCAAAATAGGAAATATTTCCCGGAAGCTGCTGGGTACTTCGGTACAAAAAGCGGATATTTTTTTCCATGGTTCTTTTCTTGCCACCGGCAAGGGACACGGGACAGACAGAGCATTGATCGCAGGCCTTCTGGGGTTTCCTGTGGACGATTCCAGAATTCCCGACAGTTTTCGATATGCCGACGAATCAGGCATGGAATATAGTCTGTCCGGTATCGATCTGGGCGATGTCCACCCCAACTCCGTAAAGCTGCTTTTATTCGGAGCCGACGGACACAAAATTGAAATTATAGCTGCCTCCGTGGGCGGCGGCGCTATCCGCGTCACAGAGATCGACGGACTGCCCGCCAATTTCTCCGGCGACTATCCTACCCTTGTGGTAAACAATCTGGACCAGCCGGGGCACGTCACCGAAATTACGTCTATGCTGAGTCATAAATCTATCAACATAGCAACCATGCAGCTGTACCGCTCCTCCAAAGGAGGGAACGCGGTCATTATATTGGAATGCGACCAGGAAGTGCCGGACAACGCCATCAAATGGCTGGCACATCTGGAAGGGATTCTGAAGGTAACTTATCTGGGGCTGGAAGACAGGTCCAAATAGGGCCGCTGCCCTTCAAGCGTCGGTACGAGCAAAAAACAAAGCGTTTGCGAGCAATTTGTGCCAGCAAACTGAAATTACCTGATGCTAACGCGGAAAGCAGATCCTCAGACTGTTTCAAACTAATAGCTCACTGCGTTGACAGAACATATCGTGGAAACCGGGAGAAATCATATGTATCAATCCTTTCAAGAAATCATAGAAATAGAAAAAAATACGGGAAAACCCTTCTGGGAAATTGTCAGAGACAATGACTGCAGAGAAATGGAAATCTCGGAGGAAGAAGCTTTTCTGAGAATGCAGAAGATGTACGAGGCCATGCAGAACGCAGACACCGCTTATGATCCGAACCTTTCCTCCACCAGCGGTCTGGTGGGAGGAGACGGCGAAAAAGTGGCCGTCGCCAGGCGCAATGAAGCTCTACTCTGCGGCCCTTTCCTGGGACTTGTCATGGAAAAAGCAATTAAGATGGGCGAATCCAATGCCTGCATGAAACGTATTGTGGCAGCTCCCACAGCGGGCTCCTGCGGCGTCCTGCCCGCAGTGTTTCTGTCCCTGGAACAGGGGAAGGGATATTCCCGGGAGCAAATGGTAAAAGCGCTCTATGTCAGCGCCGGTATCGGCGGTATCATCGCCCAGCGGGCTTCCGTCTCCGGCGCGGCAGGCGGATGTCAGGCGGAAATAGGCGCTGCCTCCGCTATGGCCGCAGGCGGTGTGGCTTTCCTGTTGGGCGGTGATGGCGAAATCATCTCCCATGCCGCGGCGCTGGCCATGAAAAACCTGCTGGGCCTGGCCTGTGACCCGGTGGCCGGGCTAGTGGAGGTCCCCTGTGTCAAGAGAAATGTGATCGGCGCTGTCAATGCTCTCACTTCCGCCGATCTGGCGAATGCGGGTATCCGCAGCAAGATTCCCCCGGATGAAGTCTTTGACGCCATGCGAAGCGTGGGGCGCATTCTTCCGGAAGATCTGAAAGAAACCGGCAAGGGCGGCCTGGCCGCAACCCCCACAGGCATTGCCTTCCGGGACAATCTCAAAAGCTTTTAATCTTACGACCCTTCCGAAATCAGGAAGGGTTTTCTTGCGTCAAAGGCTGTTCCGGCAGAAATTGCTGATACAGCTCTACCTGATCGTCAATGCAGCGCCACTTGCTGTTGGAAGCGGCAGTCACACAGATATATTCCCTTCCGTCATTGCCCCGCGCCAGACTGGCAGCACAGCTGCCGGACTGATCTACATAACCGGTCTTACCACATATGACCTCTCCATGGACGTCCTTATCTTCTATCCTGCGCAGGAACCAGTTTGAAATCAGCAATCCGTCGGGATTCTGCTTTGTCTGAGCCGTCTGATAGGTGCGGGCCGACAAAAGCTGTCTGCAAAATTCATTATCCGCCGCTGCCTTCAGCATCACTGCCATATCATAGGCCGTACTGTAATGATTTTCATCATACAAGCCCACACAATTCGTAAAATGAGAAGTCTCCGCCAGTCCCAGCTCAGCGATTTTCTCATTCATCAATTCCACAAAAGCCTCCTGGGAGCCTGCCACATAATTGGCCAGAGCCACAGCGGCATCCGCCCCCGAAGGCAGAACTGTTCCATAAAACAGATCTCTCACAGGCACCACCTCGTCCAATGCAAATCCGGTGACACTGCACTCGTTGACAAAGCAGTAATCCGTGATATCTATGGTAATCTGCACTGTCTGATCCAGATCCTCCTCCGTCAGCTGCTCTGCCGCCACCAACACCGTCAATATCTTTGTCATGGAGGCCGGATTCATCCGCGTTCTGGCTTCCCTCCCCGCCAGAATCGCCCCTTTCTCCACATCGACAAGAATCCCATATTCACTGACGATACTTTCGGCAAAACCTATAGTGTCAGAGTCATCGTGTACTTCCCACAACTGACTTCCTCCGGAACCCGGACCGCCTAACGGCACCGTTTCCTCCGGTATCGTCGCCAGTGCCTCCTCTGCCTTATTCGCAAAATGCTTCTCCGAAGCTTCTTCCCCTGCCATTACTCTGGCCAGACCAGCCTTTCCATCTGCAGGCGCTTCCCCGCTGTCTGTTCCCCGGAAGCTGAGGATGCCTGCCACAATACCAGCCACAGCCAGCACCGCCGCTCCGGCTCCCAGGCCTCCCCACTTACGCAGACGCTCCCTTCTTCTCTTCTCCTTTTTCATCTGTTCGATCCGCGTTCTCCAGCGAATCTGGCGTTCTTCTTCTGTCTCCATCTATCTGTAATATTCCCTTCTGTTCCTTATCCCATATTGTCTGTTTCTGTTCTCTTTCCGTTCCTCAATCCTTTGCCGCCCGGCTCTCTTCCCGCTGAAAAATCTCCATCCGCTCTTCAAACTGCCCATAGAAATCTTCCCCAATCTCATAGGATTTCATGTAAAAAATCTGTAGCATCTGCAGGTTCAATCTCTTAGAACGTTCCAGGTCTTCCACTCTTCCCACGGATTCTTCCACATATTTCAAAAGAGCATGCCACTTACAGATAAAATCATGGTTCCGTCCCTGCTCCGGCGTATCAATCCATTTGCTCACCTTGACCTTGGAGCGCACCTTCTCCTCGCATTCTCCCGTCTGAAGGAAATATTGAAAATCACCGTTCTCATCATATACCCGCCCCAGCGGAAACAATCTGCAGACACCGGGCCGGACAGGGTGGATGCTGCATCTTCCCTCCCTGTTCAGGAATACGCATCGCTCTTCCTCCCCATTCATTTTCATATTGGGGAGAATGACTCCTCCGGTCACATTCAGTTCTACCCATTCCTCTGCCAGCATTCCGGAAAACTCTTTTCCCAATCCCTTCTGCAGACGATACACATCGTACGGGTCCAACACCACGGAATTCCCCATGCCGGTACAGCATTTATAACACCCTCTGCAGCCATGGCAGTCCGCCTTCACCATATCGTTTATTTTATAGAGACGTCCGTCGGAAATCTCCGCAAGGTCCACATTACGCTTCATTTTTTCTCCCGTTGACCGTTATGGTCATTTCACTAAAAGTGACAATTCCTTTTTACTCCGTACTCTTTTTTGCTCATCACTTCTTTCGTAAACCATTGTCATTTAGATATCATTACAATGTAACCCTTATTTTACCTGATACTTCTATAAATAGCAACAAACACTCTTCTACGATTTTCCGCAAAAACATTATAAAAAACTCCCACAAACCCTGAAAAATACACTCTTTCGGCTTATGGGAGTTTCTTCCCGGTCAGTTGTAAAAATTTTGTAACAACTATCCGCTATCTTATAAAATTTATGTTTGCTTTACCACTTTTAGTTCTTGTGAGCCATCT
>CAQUWW010000039.1 GCA_948896875.1 uncultured Acetatifactor sp.
GCCTGATTGAAAAGATGACAGGAGATACAAAGAAAGCATATGACATATACAAAAACATTATTAATGGAACGAAAACATCAATAGATGACGAGGAATTTCTTATTTTCCATAACTGCACAATGTACAGGGCAGCAAAAGCCGAATACATCCAAAAAACTGAAGAACTATATAATGCAATGAATGGCATTCCTTTAAAATAGCAATATGTGAAAAGTGAGCATCCAATGGAAGTTCAGTTCCTTGTGGAAAAGGGAACTGATATTCCAATAAGCCACAGCCAGGCAGGGCAGGCATACCCGGCGTTCCGGCAGATTGGGGAATCGGGGAGCAGGGAAAGAAGGTGAAGCTGTCGATGTGATGTGGATACATAAAAAGATAATAGTTGATGACCCGAAAGAAAGTCAATTCAGCGGCACAGGCTCTGCCAGCACTTCCCTGGCCACATACAGGCTCATGTCCGGTCTGGTGGCAAGAGCCCACTTTACCAGTCTGATCTGCAGCTGCTGGATTTCCAGACAGGTGATACTGTATGGATGGACACAGCTTCCGCTGTTATAATAGCAGGAATCCTCCGCAGAAAGAGTGGGGCGGTGGGTATGTCCTGTGATCAGAATATGATTTTCACGTTTGGCCCAACGGTGCAGCCGTTGCTCGACTTTCTGCTTTTTCGTATAATTTTTTGCGGCGCTTGTGGGATCCAGGACACCGTAATGCTCCAGAGGTCTCCACAGATACCGGACAAGGAAGCGGGAGCAGCGCCAGAGAGTGGAATTCAGGAAATCGGCCTGATGCCCGTGGGTGAGATAGACATCTCTCGTATCGGGAGCCGATATGTTTTCCAGAATGATTCCCGGATAAAATCGGATATCCGGCAGAAGCGGACGGCTTTCCAAGTAGGGATTATTTCCGCAGCAGCAGGGGTAGGCGTTGCAGTATTTTACGGTATAGCGCAGACTCTTCTTTACCATATCATGATTTCCATAAAGCATGTGGAGACGGCCCTGAGCATGGAAGCAGGAAAGTAGATAGAACACATCTCCGTGGGCCTCAATAATCTGTTTCATACTGCGGTTTTCCCACAGCTCGTCTCCGTCTCCCAGTTCAATATAGGTATATCCCATTTTATAATAATGTTGCAAAGCGGCATAATACAGGTTCTGATTTTTGAGGAAATTGTCATTGGAAGTGCCGGTTCCTCGATGGCAGTCACTGATCAGGACGTATTTTGTGTGACGGCTCAGAGGGAGCCTGGGTACATTCTCAAAAGACTCTGACAAACGGGAATAATAACTCATGAATTCTTCCTTTTCCGGCGGAGTCCGGGAAATCTGTACTTTTATTCTATGCTGGAAATTTAAAAAAGGTGACAGACGGCCTGGCCAGCCTATAGCCTGTTTCTTGCCAGAAAAGGATAAGATACTTTCGCACACACAACCCTGCCCCGACGAATATAATATAATCATGATTGCAGGGTTCGCAGCGCGGTTCCTGCAATATAACGACGATTGCAGGGTTCGCGAAGCGGTTCCTGCAATGCCAATTCCCGGAACAAAATAGAGAAGAGGGGGAAACAGAATATGGAAACAAATAGAAAACCGATGATCAGCAGCTGCAATATGGACGGCCTGCGGCCTGCCATGCTGGATTTACCCTATCCGCCTATCCAGGTGAGCTGCAGAAATCAGGATTATGCCGATTTACTGAGCTTTGATTACTGTGGAGCCGTGTCGGAGCTTTCTGCAATCACGCAGTATATTAACAATGAGAACAGGCTATGTCAGAAAAATTGCCGTCTGGCGAGAATACTTTTGGAAATTGCCATGGCGGAAATGATGCATTTGCAGAAACTGGGGGAACTGATACAACTGTTGGGCGGAGAAGTAGATTTCAATGCCAAACGTCCTGACGGAAAACAAACCATGTGGACGCCGGCTTATCTGACACTTTCACAGAATGCAAAAAGAATGCTGTGTGCGAATATAGAGGCTGAAAAGGAGGCAATCGCGCAGTATAGAGCGCATATCAGCAGAATAGGGGACGAGTATGTGAATGCCGTATTGAGAAGAATTATCAAGGATGAGGAGTACCATATTATATTGTTGCAGGGTCTGTTGGAGGAATTGTGACATAAGATGGACATACTTTGCCTCCCGCAAGCATAGAATTGCAATGCAAACAAGCTTCGGGAGGTTTTGTGTGTTTGAGCAAAGCAGTATTATAGAAGTCACGGAAGAATTGAAGAGCAACGGTCATTCTGGGCTGAGTGTACGGGAAGCCGGGGAGCGGCTGCGCAGAGACGGTAGAAATGAAATGAAGGAACCACGGAAGAAGACACCTATAGAATCCTTTCTGGAGCAGCTGAATGATCCGCTGATTTATGTGCTGATTGTGGCGGCAGTGGTCTCCGTGCTCTTGAGAGAAATCAGCGACGCCGTCATCATCGGTGTGGTGGTAGTGCTGAACGCGGTGGTGGGCATGTTGCAGGAGGGAAAGGCCCGGAAAGCGCTGGAGTCTTTAAAAAAGCTGACCAGTCCCCAGGCGCTGGTGATCAGAGACGGCAGACATATGGAGATACCTGCGGCGGAGCTTGTAAAAGGAGATCTGGTATGTCTGGAGGCGGGATGTCAGGTGCCTGCAGATCTGCGGCTGACGGAAGTCTCCAATTTGAAGATTGAAGAATCCGCATTGACGGGAGAATCACTTCCCATGGAAAAAGATGCTGATTTTGTGAGCAGGAAGGGGAGTCAGCTTCCGTTGGGCGATCGAAAGAATATGGCGTATATGTCTACGATTGTCACCTACGGCAGGGGACAGGGATTGGTGTGTGCTACCGGTATGGACACGGAGCTGGGGCAGATTGCCGCCATGATTACGGAAGCCAAAGAGGAGATGACACCTTTGCAGAAGAGACTGGGTGAACTCGGCAAAGTACTGAGCTTTTTAAGCCTGTTGCTTTGCGGGGCATTGTTTGCCATTGCGGTATTTCAGCATCGCAATATTCCGGAGATGTTGATCACAGCCATCTCTCTGGCGGTGGCAGCAGTGCCGGAGGGACTTCCGGCGGTGGTAACGATCTGTCTGGCGTTGAGTGTCACTCGTATGGTGAAGGTGAATACCATCGTGCGACGTCTGCCTTCCGTGGAGACACTGGGAGCCGTCAGTGTGGTTTGCTCCGACAAGACCGGTACGCTGACCCAGAACCGTATGACTGTGGAGAAGTGCTGGATTGACGGTGAAATTCGGAAGATAGAGGAAGTTGAAACAAATCTTTGTCCGGATCTGGTCTATGGAATGGCGCTTTGCAATGATGCTTCCGCAGAAGAAGGAAGCCGGACGGGAGATCCTACCGAATTGGCCCTTCTGGATGCGGCGGAGCAGCTGGGGGTTCGTAAGGATGTACTGGAAAGGCAGATGCCCAGGATAGAGGAGCTGTCCTTTGATTCCGACAGGAAAATGATGACCACACTACATAGACCCAACGAAACAGCGCTGTTTCGCTTTGGAGCAGGCAGGAACGGAAGTACTGGCCGGGCAGAAAGCAGGAGGGGATTTACGGACAATTTGTCTTCCAGGGGAGAATTGAGAGCCGCCGAGATATCGAGTGATAGAACAGGAAGCGTCGGAGGAAGAATGATTGCCTATACCAAAGGTGCGCCCGACGAAGTGCTGAAATGCTGTACCCATATTTTTACAAGAAGCGGTGTTGTACGGCTGACGGAATCTCACCGCAGGCAGATGACGGAGGCTTTGTCCGAAATGTCCAGCGAAGCGCTTCGCACGTTGGCTGTGGCTGTCAGGTCTGGTACGGACAAAGCCAGGGAGGAAAATCTGACTTTTCTCGGCATGGTGGGCATGCGGGATCCGGCCAGGCCGGAAGCGGCGGCAGCGGTGGCGGATTTCAGGGAGGCCGGAGTGAAGACTATCATGATCACCGGTGATCACGTGGACACTGCTTTTGCCATCGGCAGGCAGCTGGGGATTGCGCAACATCCAAAGCAGTGTATGAGCGGAGAAGAACTGGGCAGACTGTCTGACGGGGAATTTGACCAGCGTCTGGAAACGCTCCGGATTTTTGCCAGAGTATCACCGGCCCAGAAGGTGCGCATCGTAGATGCCTTTCAGCGCAGAGGAGAGATTGTGGCCATGACCGGGGACGGGGTCAACGATGCCCCCTCGCTGAAAAAAGCGGACATCGGCATCTCCATGGGGAAATCAGGAACGGATGTGGCCAGGCAGGCGTCGGATATGATACTGACAGACGACAATTTTGCCACCATCAGACGAGCCATCGAGGAAGGAAGGGGCGTCTATGAAAACATACGAAAATCCGTTATTTTTCTGCTGTCCTCCAATCTGGGAGAGATTATCACCATGTTTCTGGCAGTGATATGCGGCATGGCTTCTCCTCTGAAATCCAGCCATATCCTCTGGATTAACCTGATCACGGACTCTCTTCCGGCATTGGCACTGGGGGTGGACCGAAATGACGGAAGAAGCCTGATGAAGCAGCCGCCCAGGAAGGCGAAGGAGAGCCTTTTTGCCAGAGGCGGTCTGGTCTGTACCTGCTTTTACGGGGCATTGATTGCAGCGGTAAGTCTGACTGCATTTCTGATGCTTCCCTGGGCGTTGCTTCGGGCCAATGGCCTGATGGTGACGCCGGCAAGTCTGGCGGAAGTGCTGAAAAATGCTTCGGTTCTCTCGAAGGCCCAGACCTATGCCTTCACCGTGCTGGGGATGTCACAGCTTTTCCATGCGGTGGGCATGAGGGATACCCAGAAGTCCGTTTTCCGGATGAATCATCTGGAAAACAAACTGATGATCGCCGCCTGTATCATAGGATTTCTTCTGCAGTTTGCCGTGACGGAGGTTCCCTTTCTGATTCAGGCCTTTGGCACATCGCCGCTGTCGGTCAGGGAGTGGATGCGCCTGAGCATATTGGCGGCGGCTCCGCTTTTCGCTCATGAAATCATGGTTCTGGGGGCGGGTGTGAAAAAAGGGGTATAAGAAACAGGTCAATTTTAGGCATGAAAATCAAAAAAGTTACATTGCCGAAAGCGTTGTCAGGTATTATACTTTTTTTGAATACCAATACTGAGGATGAAGAATGAAGATACAAAAGCAGGAGGAAATTTTATGGGATACCTAAGGCGTATTTGTGATAAACTGCTGATTAAGGACAGTGATTTTTATAAAGCGTTGATTACGTTGGCACTGCCCACAATGCTGCAGGGATTCATCAACATAGGCGTCAATCTGATGGATACCATGATGCTGGGAAGCTACGGAGAGATTCAGCTCTCGGCTTCCTCCCTTGCAAATGAATATATCAGTATCTTTCAAATAGTCTGTATGGGACTGGGCGGAGGCGCCATGGTGCTGACCTCTCAATATTGGGGAGCAAAGGACATCGCTTCCATTAAAAAGGTTGCGGCCCTCATGCTGAAGCTGGCCTTGGGTATCTCCATGCTGTTTTTACTGTCTGTCGCCTTCGGAGCCAGACAGATTCTGGAAATTTACACCTCGGAGGAAGCAGTGATTGAAAAGGGGCTGATATATTTCGGCATCAGTCTGGTTACTTTTCCTCTGATGGCAATCAATCTGACCCTTTCCATTGTTCTGCAGTCTGTGCGGCAGGTAAAGGTTCCGCTGGTCACTTCTATTATTTCCTTTTTTGTCAATATTTTCTTTAACTGGGTATTTATCTTCGGACATTTGGGCGCGCCGGAGATGCAGATCGGCGGAGCGGCCGTGGGGACTGTCATGGCCCGGTCGGTGGAGGCGCTGGTGACGGCGGTTTATTTCTTCGGAATCGATAAGCGGATTGGGTTCAAGCTGAAGGATATCTTTCTGTCGGGAAAGGGATATTATGGCCTGTATCTGAAATACAGCATTCCGGTGCTGATATCGGATACCCTGCTGGCCCTGGGAAACAGTGCGGTGGCGGTGGTGATGGGACATATCGGAGCAGCCTTTGTGGCAGCCAACGCGATTATGAGCCAGATCGTGCGTGTAACTACGGTGATCAATCAGGGCCTTTCCAGAGCAGGAGGCGTCATGGTGGGGAATTCCCTGGGGAAGGGTGAAATCGAGACCGGATATCATCAGGCCGTCACCTTTACAACGCTGAGTGCGCTGGCAGGACTTTTGGCAGCGGCGATTGTCAGGGTCATTGCCGGGCCTGTCATCAGTGTATTCAATGTGTCGGCGGAGACAGTGGAAATTGCATATCAGCTTGCGGATGCGGTGGCGGTGATGATGATCTTCCAGACCATGCAGTCCATGCTGACAAAGGGCGTACTGCGGGGCGGCGGAGATACCCGCTTCCTGATGATTGCAGATGCTTTGTTCATGTGGCTGTGTTCGGTGCCGCTGGGATACATCGTTGGAATTTATCTGGGACTTCCCGCTTTCTGGGTTTACATTGCGTTGAAAATTGATTATGTCATCAAAACCATATGGTGCTGTTTCCGATTGAAGAACCGGAAGTGGATTCACCAGGTGAAGGTGAAGTGATAGAAAAATGGAGAGAGACGGGATGCGGGAGAGAATACGGGGATATTCCATTCGGGTGTGGATTGTGGGACTGGTCATTCTGTTTATTCTGCCGCTGAATATTCTGCTGGTAGTGAGCACCAACAATTATCTGGAGGCGCTGGACAGGCAGGTAGAGTATTCCACACGGAGTATTTTGAATCTGTATCTGAATCAGTTTCAGAGGGAGGTGGGGACCACGGAAGCCTTCTTTTTTGACATGAGCTCTTCGGATAAAGACTTTATCTATATTTTAAGTGAGAAAGCAGATGACAGATATACGCTGGCCAGGCACAGTGTCTATCGGAAGTTCGAGAACAAGGTGTCCACCAATTATATGTCAACGGCATATTACTTTTACACAGAGAAGGACAGGGTCAGTCCGATGCTGGCAGTAAAGTCCCAGACTCTGCAAAATAAGGCGGGAGTTCTGAAGCAGTATCTTTTTGAGCAGGGAGGAATCGAGGCTTCCTCTCATTGGAGACTGGTTACTGTGGAAGGAGAACAGTATATGCTTCGGACCTATCAGTCAGGCACCGAGTATTACGGAGCGCTGATCTGGATGGGAGATTTCCTTCAGGAGATCAGGGAAAATCTGGAGTATCCCTATCTTGATATTCAGATTCACGGAAAGAAAGAGATGGAGGAAGAGGATACAAAGTTAAAGGTGGTAGAAGTGGAGGCGGAAAAGCAGGATTTTTGCATCAGGGTGTTCATGGAAGAGCGGGTGGTCTATCATATGATGCCTCTGGTCAAGCGGGTGGTTTATTTCAGTGCCTTCGCAAGCTTTCTGGTGATACCTCTGCTGTTTCTGCTTCTGAACAGGATTGCACTGCAGCCAATGCAGTGTATGGATCAGGCCTTCAGCGAACTGGAAGGCGGAAATTCCGGGTATCGGATGCAGGAAAAATTTCTTGCCAAAGAGCTGTCTCATATGAAGCACTCCTTTAACCGAATGGCGGACCAGATTGCCCATCTGAAAATCGAGTCTTATGAAAAGGAGCTGGAGAAACAGAAGGTGCAGCTGCGGAACATTCAGCTCCAGGTAAATCCCCATTTCCTCCAGAATATGTTTCACCTTATTTTCAGTATGGCGCAGATCCGCAATTACGGAGGCGTTCAGAAAATGGCGCTGTATCTGTCCCGGTATTTCCGCAGTGTGATCAATTACAGTGAGATCAATAGTATAGGGGAAGAACTGCGGCTGGTGGAGGAGTATTTTGGAATCCTGGAGCTGCAGTATCCGGACTGCTTCGAGGTGAAGTATGAGATTCAGGAATCCTGCCTGGATGTGATTGTTCCCACGCTGCTGATTCACGGGCTGGTGGAGAACGTGGCGAAGTATGCCGTTCGTATGGGCAGCTATGTGAATGTGGTCATTCGCTGCAAAGAGGAAGAAAACGGAATTCTGATGGAGGTGGAAGACGACGGACCGGGCATTTCCCGGGAAATTCTGTCCGCTATACAGGAGGAGAGGCCTGTGACCAAAACGGACGGCATGCATATCGGGATTGATAATTCCAGGAAACGTTTGCGGCTGTTCTTCTCGGAACAGGCCCGGCTGCAGATTACCTCGGAGGAATATATGGGAACAAAGGCAAGTGTTTTTATCCCGAAAGGAAAGGTGACCCATGAAGATACTATTGGTAGATGATGAAATCATATCCATACAGGGAATGCTGGCGGGGGTGGACTGGTGCGGTGCCTGCGGTATGGAGCCGCCTTTATACGCACTGTCTGTAAGGGAGGCGAAAAAAGTTTTTAAAGAGCAGCCTGTGGATATGCTGCTCCTGGATATCGAGATGCCGGAGGAGAACGGAATTGCTTTTCTGGAGTGGGTCAGGGAAAGGGATGAAGATATTCCCTGTGTATTTCTCACCTGCCATCCTGAGTTTCGCTATGCTCAGGAGGCGATCCGGCTGAATAGTCTGGACTATGTTCTGAAGCCGGTGGATTATCAGGTGATTGAACAGGCGGTATGCCGAATGGCGGAAATCGTCCGGAAGAAGCGAAATCTGGATCAGATGTATCACTATGGAGAGCAGTGGTATCAGGAGCAGATGAAGGGACTTGAGGACAGACAGGGGCAGAATGTCAACGGAGAACAGGTGATTTCGGAGATTCTGTGTTATATTAACGGCCATCTTTCCGACAGGATGTCGGTGGAAGAGCTGGCCGGCCGGGTACATTTGAACAGTGATTATCTGAACCGCCTGTTTAAGAAGTATCAGGGGACTTCTATCAACAAATACATTATCAATGAAAGAATGCAGCTGGCCAAAAAGCTCCTGGAGGACGGCGGAGACAAAGTCTCCGCCAATATGGTTGCTCTGCAGGTGGGATATGACAATTATGCCAATTTTGTAAATATGTTTAAGAAAGTCCATGGAATTCTGCCCAGCCAGGTGAAGAAAAGCTGATGGATGTTGCTCAAAACGTATTATTTAAAACATGAATAATTCCTCTTGCCTGAGAAGCGGGAAAAATGTTATAATTTGAAAGGCGAAGAATTTCCGTGTGAGTAAGTAAGGGCAAGGAGGATGACGTATGCTGTTTGAGTGTGGTGCTGAATTTGGGGCTTGCGATGGACAGGAAGAAATGAAAAGGCGTACGTCAGAGAGGGTGAAACAATATGCTTCTCATTTAAGTGAATATAAACGTCAGTCGTATAATGAAACAGAAGTGAGAGTTGAATTTGTGAATCCTTTTTTCAAGTCTCTTGGGTGGGATGTCGATAATAAGGCTGGACTTCCACAGCATTTGCGTGAAGTGACACATGAAGCGACAGTGTTGGTTGACGAAGGTGGTCAAAGGCGGAGGAAGAAGCCGGACTATTCATTCCGGGTTGGGACAGAAACCTTATTTTATCTTGAAACAAAAAAACCGTATGTGGATATTACAACAGATATTGCGCCTGCATTTCAGTTACGGAGATATGGTTGGAGTGGAAATCTTAAAATTTCAGTATTAACGAATTATAATGACCTTTATATTTATGATTGTACTGTGAGACCGGTTGAAGGCGACGATATAGGTGTTGCTTTGATTGCACATTATACATACAAAGAGTATGTGGAGAAGTTTGACGAGATCTATTCACTTTTATCAAAGGAGGCAGTATTATCAGGGAATTTTATATCGCAATTTGATAATATACAGGGTGCATTCCGCAGAGAGCCATTTAATGAATATTTTCTGAAACAAATAAAAGATTGGCGCCTTGCACTTGGACTGGATATTGTCCAAAATAACCCAGGGTTGGATATTAATACCGTGAATATTGGTGTACAGCGGATACTTAACAGGATTATATTTCTTCGAATTTGTGAAGATCGAGGATTTGAAGAATATGAGATATTGAAAAATATACAGACTTATCATAAGCTGAAAAGCCTTTTCCTGGAAGCTGACAAAAGATATGATTCAGGATTGTTCGAGATGCTGGAAGAAGATAATTTCCACCTTTCGGATGAGGTTCTCATTAACATTTTTAGGAACTTGTATTATCCCAATAATTCTTATGAATTTAATGTGGTAGATCCTTATATTATAGGACAGATATATGAGATCTTCCTTGATGAACAGCTTGTAATTGATTTAGATGGTAAGGTCATACAGGAGAAAAAGCAGGAGGCAGTGGATTCTCAGGGAGCAGTTAACACACCCAAAAACGTTGCAGATATTATTATAGAACAGACGCTGTCAGATGTTTTTGAGGGAAAGTCAGTGGAGGAGGTATTAAAACTCCGCATAGCAGATATTTGTTGCGGATCCGGAAATTTCCTACTTTCCGCATACGAGTATGCTATCAATTATTGTGTAGACTGGTATATAAATCATGGACGTGAAAGTGCAATTCAGCAAGGATATATAAGTGAAATTCCAGGAACGGATGTATGTAGGCTATCTTATGAACTACGGAGAACGATTCTGGTGAAGAGTATCTGGGGAGTAGACATTGATCCTCTTGCAGTGGAGGTGGCAAAGTTTAGCTTGCTTTTGAAACTTCTTGATAACACTTCTGCAGAGGAGATAGATTCATTTACAAGAAGTTCGGGATTAAAAATTCTTCCAGGGCTTGATGAAAATATAAAAAACGGTAACAGCCTCGTAGATATGTCATATACTAAGTTTTCCCCAGATATATATACGGATTATGCGAAACTTGAAACAATCAAAATGTTTGACTGGAAGGTCGAGTTTGGCGAGACAGGATTTGACGCAATTGTGGGAAATCCTCCTTATATCCGTGTACAGAATATGGTCCGATATTCACCGGATGAATATGCTTTTTATAAAAGTGAAAAATCGGGATATCAAACGGCAAAATCCGATCTGCTGGACAAATATTTCTTGTTTATAGAGCGTGCATGGAATCTTCTTAACAAAGGTGGGCTGATTGGATATATTATTCCACATAAATTTATGAATATTATGTCGGGAGATGTCATGAGGCGATTTTTGTCTCAGCGCGGTGCAGTAAAGAAAATCATTCATTTTGGCACACATCAGGCATTCAGAAACAGAAGTACATATACGTGTATTTTGGTACTTTCAAAAGATCCACAACATGAGTTTAGCATTGCCTTTGTTAGCGAATGGAACCGCTTTTTATTTGATCATGAGATTAGTTTTGAAAAATATGTAGAAAGCGCACTGGGAGAAAGCACATGGACGTTTATTCCTATACAGGTGCGCGAGGCACTGACCAGGATAGAACAAAACTGCAAGTCTTTGGAAGCATTTGCGGATATATTTGTTGGAGTGCAGACAAGTGCAGATAAAATATATATTGTCCAGGCAGACAGTGTCGACAAAGATTATGTGTATTTTACGGATAAGAATAAAAATGTGCGCAAGGTAGAGAAAGGGATATTGAGAAAAAGTATTTATGATGTGAAGCTCTCTAAGTATGAAAAAATTGCTGCAAACAGTTATATTATATTCCCTTATGAAAACATAAGCGGTAAACCTGAACTGATTGATATTGGAGTTATGCAAGAGAAATATCCCGAAGCACTCAAATATCTGTCTACATTTCGCTATGAACTTGATAAACGAAATATGCCGGGAAGAACAGAGAGTACGTGGTATGCATATGGCCGTAGTCAGAGCCTGAAGAGATTTATAAGGGGCGAACACCTTATTTGGCCGGTGCTTTCACTTGATTCAAACTATGTTTATGATGATGAGGCAGTCGTGTTTACAGGTGGTGGAAATGGACCGTTTTACGGGATTGAAATGAAGAAGGGCATCCGGGAGTCAATCTTCTATGTTCAGGCAATATTGAATCATTGGCTGATGGAAATGCTTGTAAAAAAGAGTGCAAGTACTTTTCGAGGTGGGTACTATTCACATGGTAAGCAATTCATAGCAAAGCTTCCTGTTTATGCTATCGACTGGGGCAATAAAGATGATGTTAAATGGCACAATGCTATTGTTGAAAAGGTACATTTGATAGAAGATTTGACTGAACGTATGAATCGTGCATGCAACTCATCTGTGCGGAATATATTGAAAAGATCTGTGGCAGCTGCAAAAAATGAGTTGGAAGTCATGATTGATAAACAGTATGGAGTGGAAGGAATGCGAATGGAGATATCAGATGAAACCAATTGATGGATATGACAAGCTTCGAGGAGGATACTATACTCCTGCGGAGATATCAGATTTTATTATACAATGGGTAAATCCGTCCTTAAAAAGCAGTATTTTAGAGCCAAGCTGTGGAGATGGTAGCTTCCTTGCTGCTATCAAAAAATATGATTCACCTGATAGCAATTGCAATGTAATTGGCATAGAACTTGATCCTGTAGAAGCAGAGAAGGCCAGAAAATACGGATATATGATTACTGAGGGCGACTATTTTTCTTATTATAAACAGAACATTGAAGAAAAGAGAAAATTCGATGTAATAGTAGGAAACCCGCCTTTTATACGATACCAGAATTTTAACGAGGAATATCGGACTGTGGCATTTGAGCTGATGAAAAAACATGGCTTTCATCCCAATCGACTCACGAATATATGGCTTCCATTCCTTCTTCTTTCATGTGAGGCACTAAGTGAAAACGGCAGGATTGGAATTGTGATTCCCGCAGAGTTATTTCAAGTGGATTATGCGGCAGAGGCGAGAGAGTATTTGAGTCTGCATTTTGAAAAGTTAACAATAGTAACATTCAAGAAGCTTGTCTTTCATGATATTCAACAAGAAGTCGTGCTTCTCCTTGGCGAGAAGAAAGCTTTTAAGAAGGGAATCAGCGTTGTCGAGCTTGAGGGATTGGATGAGCTTGTTCAGGTTGGGCTTTCTGCTTTAGATAGAGCAGAAATGAAGAAATTAGATCATAGTGCAGACAAATGGGTAAAATATTATCTAACCAACGAGGAATTGGAAGTACTGAGAAAATTAAATGTAGATGAACGGATTTCTGATGCCCAGGAATTGTTTGAGGTTAATGTTGGTTTAGTAAGCGGAGAAAATGATTTCTTTATTTCTGACTGGAATAATGTGTTGGAGCGAAGGCTGGAAGAGGACATCAGTCCGATAATCAGCCGCTCTGAGCAGGTAAAGGGTGTGATTCTTTTTGAAGATGAATATCTGCAGCTCAGAGAAAATGGAAAACGCGTTTCTATTTTTACTCCAGGGGACAGACCATTGGAAGAACTGAGTGAAAGTGCCCGTACATATATTACATGGGGAGAAAGTAAGGGTTATAATCAGAATTACAAATGTAGAATTCGGAAGCGGTGGTACCATGTACCAGTGTCGTGGAAAGGGGATGCTTTTCTGATTCGACAGGCAAATTTATATCCTAAAATGATTTTGAATTCCATCGGAGCGCTGGTAACAGATACTCTCCACAAGGTACGATTTCATGAGGGAGTAGACGGAAATGCCGTTGTATCTGCTTTTCTAAACACATATACACTTGCGCTCAGCGAGACAGTGGGGCGCAGCTATGGAGGCGGAGTCTTGACTTTTGAACCAGGCGAAATGCGTAAGATGAGGATTCCTATGAGAGGGGCAGAGCAGCTTGATATCAGAAAAATAGATCGACTTCAAAGAGAAGGAAAATATGAAGAAATATTGTCGTATACAGACCAGGTCTTGCTGTATGATAATTTGAATTTGACGGAGAGGGAAGTCATATTGTTACATTCTATATGGAATAAAATGCGTGATCGTAGATTGATGCGTAAACAGAACAACTAAGATAATGTAAAAAATAATCGAATCTGAAAAGAACAGAAAACTTAAAAATGTATTGTGAAAGACGCAGGGAACAGTAAATTATAGTCCCTGCGTTTTTTACAGGTCGGGAAAAGATATTAAACAGGTCGCTGAATGATATTGTCCACAGAACTACCTATAATATACAATATAACCAGAAACAAATAAAAACATCGGTGCGCGCTGATAAAAACAACCAATCAGCCGGTGCACTTCCAGACGATGGGAATGGATGGGCATCGGCGGGACTCAAATAGGAGGAGTAGTATGATGAAGAAAAGCAGATGGGCGGCATTGGCACTGGCAGGGATACTGGTTTGCGGAACGATTTTGACAGGCTGCGGCGACAACGGCGGAAACAATGACGCAGGCGGGCAGAACAACAGCAGCGAAACAGGGGGGGCAGGAAATTCAGCGGAGAACGATGGAAATGCCGGTGTGGAAACACCGGACGGAGAGCCCTATGAAGTGGTGATGTCCTTTCCTTATTACGGCACTTTGAAACCGGACCTGCAGATGATCGAAGATGCCATGAACGAAATCAGTGTGGCAGAGATTAATGTGAAGATGACTATGCTTCCTCTGGCCATGAACGAAGTTCTGACGCAGCAGAGTCTGATGATTTCCTCCAACGAAAAGCTGGATCTGATGCTGGGTATGAGGCAGTCCGGTTTCCTGGAGCTGATCAATAAGAAGATGGCGATTCCCCTGGATGAGCTTTTTGAGAAATATGGGAAAGAGATTGAAGAAATTCAGGGTGTTTCCATGGAGAAAATGGCTCGTATCAGAGGCTTTATTGCCTTGAAATCCGCCTGTGACGCATATGGCCTGGACTATGAGAACGAAATCGGATACGAGGAGATGGAGGCTGCTTTCGCCAAAGCGAAGGAGGCAAATCCGGAAGGCTATTATCCTCTGGCCATTGCGGGAAGCAATCTGACTACTTTTGAATATTTCTACAATGTGGACCTGCTGGGCGCCGATATTGCCTGCGGCGGTATCTTTGACAACGGTCATGCCGGAAGTGAGATCCGGAATATTTTCGCCACGGACGAGTACATGGAGCACTGCAGGAAAATGCATGAGTGGTATGAGAAGGGATATATCAGCCCGGATGCTACTACCAGAAGTGAAATGATGCAGGATCTGATCAAGAATGGAACCGCATTTATTTATCCTTCCTGGACGGAACTGGACATGGTTTCCAGACAGAGTAGAGGTTTCGGGGAAGATGCCGTCGCCATCACCACCCAGGGGAAATCCGTGAATACCGGTGTCTATCAGGGACAGTGCTGGATGATTCCTGTGACCTGTGAGAACCCGGACGCCGCATTCCAGTATCTGAAGCTGCTCTATACCAATGAAGACATGATTAACATTCTCTACTATGGTATTGAAGGGACTCATTATGTGCTGACAGATCAGGACAGAATTATTCAGTATCCGGAAGGAATCGACGGGACAAGCGTAGGCTGGTCCAATGCACTGGGGCTGTTTGGTGCCATTGCCAAGCGATATGAAATGGTGCCACTGACTTCTGATTATTTTACTATGAGAGATGAGTTCAACAACTCCATTACGGACGCGGAGAAATCTCCCTATCTGGGATATGCGTTCAACACGGAGACAGTGAAGACTGAATATGCGGCTGTGACAGATGTGATTACGCAGTACAGAGCTTCTCTGGAATCCGGTTCCGTGGATCCGGAAGTGGTTATGCCGGAATTCCTGAACGCACTGGAGGCGGCAGGCATCAATACCTGTATCGAGGCTAATCAGAAGAGTCTGAACGAGTGGATAGAAGCGCAGAAATAATTGACAGACAATCAGAACTGTTTGCCCGGCAGCCTTTGAGTAAGGTGCCGGGCATAACAAAATAATCTGAGCCAATGACCTGTTTGCAGAGAAAAATGAGAGACAGGAGAGAGTTTATGAGTAAAGTAAAGGTGAAACAGCCCAGAAAGAAAATTCGCTGGGCAAGGTATATCCCTATTTATTTTCTGGCCTTACCCGGAATGATATATCTGATTATTAACAACTATCTGCCCATGTTCGGCATTGTAATCGCCTTTAAAGACCTGGATTTCCGAAAAGGATTGCTGAAAAGTGACTGGTGCGGCTTTGAGAATTTCAAATACCTGTTCCGCTCCAAGGATGCGCTGATTATTACCAGGAACACCGTGCTTTATAATGTGGTATTTATCATATTCGGCGTCATACTGGGCATTACGGTGGCCATCCTGCTCAATGAGGTGAGAGGCCGGCTGAAGGTGAAATTTTTCCAGAGTGTCATCCTGATTCCCTATCTGATGAGCTGGGTTGTGGTGAGCTATCTGGTCTATGCGGTGTTCTCCGCAGAGGTGGGATTTGTGAACAATTCCATTCTGAAGCCCATGGGATCAGAACCGATTTCCTGGTACATGGAGCCCAAATACTGGCCGGCGATTCTGATTTTTGTCCATTTCTGGAAATCTCTGGGCTTTACCATGGTTATTTATTATTCCAATCTGATCGGAATCAGCCCGGAATATTACGAGGCGGCCAAAATTGACGGTGCCACCAAATGGCAGCAGATTAAGTCCATCACGCTGCCGCTTCTGAAACCTACGATCATCACGCTGACGATTTTGAATCTGGGAAGGATTTTCTCTTCGGATTTCGGACTTTTCTACCAGATTCCCAGGAATTCCGGTGTGCTGTATCCTACCACCAGAACCCTGGATGTCTATGTGTATAACGCGCTGATGAAAAACAATGACTTTGCCATGTCGTCTGCTGCCAGCGTTTATCAGGCAGTGGTAGGCTTCATCTTCATACTGGTTGCCAATGGCATCATCCGGAAGATGAGCGAAGAGAACGCATTGTTCTAGGAAGGAGGTAAAAGCGAGTATGGTCAATTCAAGAGATGAAAAAATCACAAGAGCGATTGCAACAGTGGTTATGTCCTTTCTGGCAATCTGTGCTCTGCTGCCCTTTATTCTGCTGATTATTGCTTCCTTTACAGACAATGGGGTGGCGGTCAGAGAGGGGTACTCCTTCTTCCCGTCCCAGTTCAGTCTGTCAGCCTATCAGTATCTGGCGCAGCAATGGTCGATGTTGGGAAAAGGGTATCTGATGACGATTGTCGTGACGGTTCTGGGAACTACAATCGGCCTGACCATCACATCCATGCTGGCTTATGCGCTGACGGTACCAGGACTGCCGGGGCGGAAGGTCATGTCCTTTATGATCATTCTGTCCATGCTGTTCCACGGTGGAATTGTGGCATCCTATTATGTGTATTCCAATCTGATCCATATCAAGGATACCATCTGGGCGCTGGTGATGCCGGGGATGCTGATGAGTGCATTCAACATCATCCTGATGAGGAATTTCTTCAGTTCCAGCATTTCCAGTGAGTTGATGGAATCCGCCAGAATCGACGGAGCCGGGGAGATTAAGATTTTTGCCAAAATTGTCATTCCACTGTCCGTGCCGATCCTGGCAACCGTGGGTCTGATGCAGGCGGTGGGCTACTGGAACGAGTGGACCAACGGTATGTACTATCTGACCAAGAGAAACGGAAGTCAGTACTATACCATTCAGCTGATTCTGAATCAGTTAAACGAGGATATTCAGTTCCTGAGCAGCAATGCGGCCCAGATGGGGCTGGTGGTGGATACCTCCAATCTTCCCACAACCACCATGCGAATGGCTGTGGCTGTGGTGGCAATTCTCCCGCTGTTAATCGCGTATCCCTTCTTCCAGAAATATTTTGTAAAAGGAATTACGCTGGGTGCGGTAAAGGGATAATGCGCCCTGAAAGAATGTAATGTTGATGCAAAAACTTGGAACGAAATTGACAGAATTTGCGGACAGGCCGCGGGAAGCGGCAGAATGAGAGGGAAAATGAACAGCAGACTACAGGATGTGTTACAGGATACATACGGCAATTATATTCTGCCTTTTTTCTGGCAGCATGGTGCGACGGAGGAGACACTGCGGGAGTATATGGAGAAAATATATGACTGCGGCATCAAAGCTGTCTGCCTGGAGGCCAGGCCCCATCCGGACTTTGCCGGAGAAAAATGGTGGCAGGATGTGGATGTGGTGATGGATGAAGCCAGGAAAAGGGGAATGAGGGTCTGGATTCTGGATGATTCTCACTTTCCCACAGGCTATGCCAACGGTGCAATGAAGGACGCCCCGGATCATCTGAAGAGATGGTATCTGGAGGAAAAGACATTGAGGGCGGCAGGTCCCTTGAAAAACTGCAGGTTCGCTGTTGCCAACCACCTGGGGAAGTCTTTTTTCAGAGGTCATTTTATTGACAGTAATAATCCGGAAGAGCTGGTGGCGGTGATTCTGGGACGCAGAGAAACGGCCGACGGAAAGGAATTCTACACGGATTTGCAGGATGTGACGGACCATGTGCGTGACGGATGGCTGTATCTGGATCTGCCGGAGGGCGCTTTCAACATCTTCATCTATACCAGGAAAATCGGAGCCGTGACCAAAGCGGCAGACCATATTTCTTTCCTGGAGAAGGAATCTGTCAGATATCTGATCGACGCTGTTTATGAGAAACATTATGAGCACTATAAAGAGGATTTTGGAAAAACCCTGGCAGGATTTTTTTCCGACGAACCGGGCTTTTACAATCTGGCGGGAACCGGCTTCGGCATGGTGAAAATCGGAGATCCCATGCCTCTGCCCTGGACAGTGACGGTGGAGAAGCTGTTCGCGGACAGGACGGCACAGGGCAGCCTTTCCAGACTGCCGGGACTGTTCCATGCCATAGGGGGCGAGGAGAGAAAGGCCCGTTATGTGTATATGGATATTATCACGGATATGTATGAGAAGAATTTTTCCAGGCAGCTGGGAGACTGGTGTCAGGAGCGAAATGTGGAATACATCGGTCATGTTCTGGAGGACTGCGGCGTGCATTCCAGGCTGGGCCCCGGCACAGGCCACTTTTTCAGGGCAATGGCAGGACAGCACATGGGTGGTATCGATACCGTGCTGAACCAGCTGATGCCGAATATGGATTATGATGACAGAGGAAAATTCTATCATTACGGACTGGGGACATTGTCGGCTTCCGTGGCCCATCAGAACGAAAGAATGCAGGGCAGAGCCATGTGCGAGCTGTTCGGCGCCTTCGGCTGGTCCGAAGGACTGACCATGATGAAGTGGATGGCGGATCATATGCTGGTCAACGGGGTGAACTGGTTTGTGCCTCATGCCTTTACGGAAAAGGAATTCCCGGATCCGGACTGTCCTCCTCATTTCTATGCCCATGGCTTTAATCCCCAGTACCGTTTTATGAGCGTGCTGTTCCCATATATGAATCGGGTGGCTCATCTGTTGAACGGCGGTCGTGCAGTGGCGGATGTGGCCGTATTTTTCCCGGCGGAGGGAGAATGGGGCGGAGAAGTCAGAGCCTATGAGAGAATCGGCGAGCTGTGTCTGACCAGGCAGATTCCCTATGAAGTCCTGTGCATGGATACCTTGCGTCAGGCGAAAATTGTAGACGGGAGAATTTGTGTGGGAACCGCTTCCTATAAATATCTGTTTGTGGATGGAATATCTTATCTGCCAACGGCTTTCCTGGAGGATCTGAAGGATTACATGGCCCGGGGGGCGGCTGTCTATTTTGTGGATCGCGTGCCTGTGGCAACGGAAGACGGTCGGCACCTGCTGGACGGGATTGCAGAGGCAATCACCACGGAGGAAGTATTGGAAATCACCGGAGCGGAGGCTACCTGCAAAACGGAGAAGCCGGATAAATGGTTGAGATTCTATGAATATCAACATTCGGATCTGACGGTTTACATGATGGTGAACGCTTCCATGAATTCGGTGGTGGATACACATGTTACGCTGCCTGCGGCAACAATGGTGAAATATGATGCCATCAGGGGAAAATTCTGGAAAGTGGAGACAGATGCGGAAGGCAGAATTCCATTGAAGCTGGACAAAGGACAATCCGTGCTGTTCCTGGCGGGGGAGGACCTGCCGGAGGCGGAGGAAGAGCCCGTTTATACCGGCGAGGAAGTTCTGAATGCCCATTGGAAGATCAGCATTGCAGACTATGATGACACGGAGAACTTCCGTCTGTTGAAGGAGACGGAAAAGCTGACAGACGTGGCGCTGGATGCAAAAGAATTTTCCGGCATTATCCGATATGAGACTGCTTTTGAAGGCAGGCAGAGAGCGATAAAGCTGCCCTGCTGTTATGAGGCGGCGCAGGTGTGGGTGAACGGGCAGTCCGCAGGTACCTGCATTATTTATCCCTATCTCTATGATATTGAATCACTGTGCAGGGACGGGGAAAATGAACTTCGCATCGAAGTGGCAACCACGCTGGCCAATGCACAGATGGACGGTCTGAGCGAAGGGCGTCCGGTGGAGCCGGAAGGAATTCTGGGGGATGTGGAAGTATTGAGGTAAAATGTGCCGATTAAGGAGCAGGAAAGGACGGAGAAAAGTATGGGTAAATTAAAGGGATACATGGTAAAGAAAGCGATTACACCCAGTGCGGAGATGCTGGAGGAATACGCAAAAAGGGGTACTTCCGATTTTGTGCGTGCTTATGAGGATACTTATGTGACCACAATGCTTCTGGACAATGAAGACACAAAGTTCGTGCTGAGCACCATCGAGATGGGGAGCTTTCCGGGGCAGAAGCGGCTGGCGGAGAGAATTGAAGATACTTATGGGGTACCCCGGGGGAATATCTGGTTTGCGGCCACCCATAATCACCAGACGCTGATGGCTTATGAGGGAGGAGAGGGACCTTCCGACAAAAATGATGATTCCATGAATGTGGATTATATTGATTTTGTCCATGGAATCGTGATGGACAGTCTGAAGGAAGCCTCGGACAAGCTGCAGCCCATACGGCTGGGATACGGACAGGGGGAGTCCTGGATCAATGTGTCCAGAGAGTGCCCCAGCTTTGCGGGAACCCTGCAGAATGCCAATTTTGCCGGTCCCAGCGACAAGACCTTAAGCCTGCTGAAGCTGACGGACGAAAACGGAAATCCCAAAGGAATTTTTGCAAATTATGCCATGCATAACAATGTGCTGTTCGGATATCGCATGAATGGAGAATTCAGGGAGTCAGGGGGAGATCTGTCCGGAAGAATCTGTGCCTTTGTGGAACAGGGGCTGCCAGGAGACTGCCCTGTAGGCTGGGGAATCGCTGCCGCAGGCGATCAGAATCCGGTTCACATGGGATTCAATTTTATTTGTGAACACGACGGAGCCGGCGGATACAAGATGAATAAGTTTGATCTGGAGCTTGCCACCGCCCGGCGGCTGATTGACAAAATGGCCAGTGAGCAGGGACAGGATATTCTGAGGATTCAGGAGACTGTGACGGAAGGCATGGAAGAAGCGCAGATCAGAAGCGCCGAGATCGGTGTGGATGTGAAGGGACGCCAGAGCTACCGAAGCCTGGGACTCAGGGGATTGAAATATGGGGAAGCGGTGGAAAAGAAGGAAAGCACTCCCATACATTTTAACTGCAGGCTGACCACAATAGGGGACATTGCTTTTGTGGGGATTAACTGTGAGGCGGTTTCCAGACTTGGCAGGCTGATTAAGGAGAGATTACCCTGGAAGAAAGTTATTTTCATTGAGATGGCCTATGGACATGTGGGATATGTGCCGGACAGTGAGACAGAGAAATTCAATGGTTTCAGCACCATGGCTACCATGGTTTATGACACGGAAGAAATGGAGAGAAAAGTGCTGGGAGCCTTTGACGAGCTGGTGAAGAAGCTGGTATGATATACAAGTGAGCGTGGTGTCGGGAGGATGGAAGAACTGAGTAGAAAAGCACTGCCGCAGGAAGCAGGTGAAGAGAGGCCGGAGACCGGTTTCAGCGGAGACAGAAGCCGGGAACTTTTGAGAAAAGTGTGGAATCCGGATACTTATCCGGAAGGCGGGGAAGAGGAGAACACCTTATCCTTGCTGTATGAGCTTTGGGCGGATATGCGTAGCGTTGAGAATGCGTATGACCTGTATGCTCTGGAGGCCTATTATGCCATCAGCGCCAGACTGCTTTGCCAGAGCAGGCGGCTGGGATTACACCGGGAGCTTCCATTCGGAACCGGCATTCTGAATCCGGCCGCCGCATCCGTGACCACAGACTGGCAGGAGCTATTCGGATACCTGATACTGCTGGCGGAAGAAATCGTTTATCAGAAGAAACATGCAGGGAAAGACTGTGTGGAAGAGGAAAACGTCGAATCCCAAAACGCCGGAAAACAGACGGCAGATGTGATAGAACAGGTGAAAAGCTATATCAGGGAGCATTTGGGTGAAGACACTTCTCTGCAGCTTCTTGCACAGCAGGTTCATTTCAGCCAGGAGTATCTGCTGCGGCTCTTTAAGAAAAAGGAAGGAATTACCATTCTTCAATATATCAACGCGCTGAAACTATCCGCGGCCAGACAACTTCTGACAGACACAAAATTGCCGATAAAAGAGATTGCCAGGCAGCTGGGGTTTTCCAGTCCGGGATATTTCGGACGTTTTTTCCGGAAGAAGACAGGGCTTACTCCCAACGACTGGCGGGAATGTAATGGTACAAAAATCAGGAGGACTAACCCTTATATGGAACAGAAAAAACGAATCAGGACTTACAGCGGAACAAAGGACAATACTCCCACTCAGAGGGAACAGATAAACCGGAAGATAGCCAGGAGGGCTGCCGCCGAGGGGATTGTGCTGTTGAAAAATGACGGTGTTCTTCCCCTGAAGAAGGATGTAAAAACAGCGCTGTACGGCGGAGGAGCAGTGAGCACCATCAAGGGCGGAACCGGTTCCGGGGATGTGAATGAGAGGGAGGTAGTCAGCATTTACCAGGGATTCATGGATGCAGGGATCAGGCTGACCAATCAGAACTGGCTGGAAGAATATGCGAGAATTTATAATCAGGCCCGGGAGGACTGGCGCCGGGAAATACTGGATGCGGCGGCAGAAAACCCGGAGAAAAAGTTTTTCCAGATTTATTCTTCCCATGTATTTCGCATGCCTGCGGGCAGCGCAATACGGCAGGAGCAGGTGGAAGGGGCCGACGTGGTGTTCTATGTGATCAGCAGGACAGCCGGGGAGAGTGCGGACAGATTCCTGGAGCCGGGAGATTACTATCTGACCAAAGCGGAAAAGACGGATTTGACATATCTGAATGCCAATAATAACAACCTGGTGGTGATTTTGAATACGGGCGGTGCCATTCATCTGGAGGACATCCTGGAGCTGAGTCATCTGAAAGGCTTGCTCAGTATTTCTCAGCCTGGCATGGAAGGCGGACATGCGCTGGCAGATGTACTGACCGGGGTGGTGACGCCCTGCGGTAAGCTTACCGACACCTGGGCAAAACTGTATGCCGATATTCCAGGTTCCGGGAATTACAGCCATAACAACGGTAATGTGGAGAAAGAATACTATACGGAAGATATCTATGTGGGATATCGTTATTTTGACAGCTTTGAAAAGCAGCCGACATTTCCTTTCGGCTATGGCTTATCCTATACAAACTTTTCCATAGAGACAGAGAATGTGGCGGCTTCGGCGGAGGGGGATGTGACCGTGAAGATCAAGGTGACCAACACCGGAGATATCTGGTCCGGCCGAGAAGTGGTTCAGGTATACGCTTCCTGTCCACAGGGGAAGCTGCCAAAAGAATATCGCAGACTGTGTGGATTTGGGAAGACGAAATTGCTTGCACCGGCGGAGAGCGAAGAATTGCAGATCCGGATTCCCGCGAAAAATCTGGCTTCCTTCTCGGAAGAAAAATCTGCCTGGGTGGTGGAAAAAGGGCAATATGGCATCTGGGTGGGGAATTCCTCTGTATCCTTGGAGATATCCGGTGTGCTGGAGGTGGCGGAAGATACAGTGATAGAGCCTGTGAAGCATATTCTGCCGCTGCAGGAGCCGCTGGAGAAGCTGAGCTGTCCGGAGGAAATCCGGTTGGAGCAGGAGCGAAAATGGAAGGAAATCGCGGAAAAGAAAGGACTGAAGCCAGTGCCTTATCTTCCGGGAAAAGAGACAGCCGGAAGATATCCGGAGCCGGAAGCGGCAAAAACAGCCAAAGAGCTTGCGGCAAAGCTGACGGAAGAACAGCTGATTTCCATGGTCATCGGCGAAATTAGCAGAGGGCAGGGACAGACTTTGGGCAGCGCGGGAATTATGGTGCCCGGAGCCGCAGGCGAGACCAGCGGATGTCTGGAGGAGCAGTACGGGGTGCCCGGTGTGGTCATGGCGGACGGACCTGCGGGAATCCGGCTGATGAAGTCCTATGAAGTGGACAGGAAGACAGGAGAGATTCACAATCAGGGGATCTTCGGCGCGGTGGAGGGAGGCATTTTTGCCACACGTACGGACGGCAAAAATACGGATACTTATTATCAGTATGCCACTGCCATTCCTGTTGGCACATTGCTGGCCCAGACCTGGGATACCGATTTGCTGGAGGAAGTGGGGCAGGCAGTGGCCGTGGAAATGGAGGAATTCGGAATCAGCTGGTGGTTGGCTCCGGGAATGAACATTCACAGGAATCCTCTCTGTGGCAGAAATTTTGAATATTTTTCCGAGGACCCTCTGCTCAGCGGTTCCATGGCGGCCGCTATTACCAGAGGCGTACAGAAAGGGAACGGAGT
>CAQUWW010000040.1 GCA_948896875.1 uncultured Acetatifactor sp.
GGATGCAAATGTAAAGGCGGCAATCGTTTTCGGCAGCGGTGTGGAATTTCGATGTAACAGCTACAGTGATCTGGATTTGTGCATCGAAAGATATGATTCAGACAAAGGATTTCACTATGAGGCCGGCGGGGACTGCGTGGAAATGGATGTGCTTTACGCAGACCAGATCGGAGAGCGGCTGAGAAGAGAGATTGAAGAAAAAGGTATCGTGGTGTATGACAGGGAGGGGAAATATGTGTGATATCAGGCTTTTCAGTTCCTTTTTCCCGAAAAAATATTGTCCTGAGAGCGATTTTGAGTGGAATTGTCTGTACCAGATTTTTCGAAGGAGACTGACCTGCGGTCCGGATGTATTTTAGGCAGATGGAGATTCTTCCCTGTAAAACAGGTGGAAATAGAGAGTATGAATGATAACAGGAGGGTGTGGAAAATGAAATGTGGGACATGTGGGACGGAACTGGCAGAAGGTGCATTGCTGTGTCCGCAGTGCGGCAGAGCAGTGGATACGGTGGAAGTAATCAGACAGCAGGCGGCGACCAGGCCGCTGAGTAAAAAGGAATTTTATGAGCTTTCCGGGATGAAGGCCTGCAGGAGCAATATCAAATCCTGTGCGATTATACTTTATTTCTGTGCTGCCATTACCACATTGGCGGCAGTGTTCTGGGATATGGTTCCGCTGCTTTCCATTGTGGACGCAGTCCTGTTGGTGCTTCTGGGAGTATGGCTGCAGTTTGGAAAGAGCAGGGTGGCGGCAATCCTGATAACGGTTTACGGGATCTACAATATGGTGGTGAGTTCTCTGGGGACAGGCAGCCTTCGGGGCTGGTGGATTCCGCTGGCAGGTATATGGGCAATTACATATACCTTTAAATTCTACAAGCTGTGGAACAAATATCAGAAGAGTGGGGAACTTCCGCGGGAGGCGATCTCTGAATGACGGATAGTGAAAGAAAAAGGATTTCCATGAAAACTGTGGGGGTGGAAATCAGAGAGGATATCTATGCGATTAAGACCTTATTTCGGTAAACTGGATTATAAATATGTGGAACAGTGGGTAAATGATGAAAGAACACATGCGCTGTGGTGTGCCGGTCTGCTTCCCAGGCCGTTGACAGAAGAGGCGATGGAAGCTTTCCTGGAGAAGGATGGGAAAGAATGGGACGGTTTTGCCTATATGGCCACGGAAGATGACGGAAAACCAGTAGGATTTTTTATTTATTCTGTGAATGCAGAAGAGAATTCCGGATTTCTGAAGTTTATAGTACTGAACCGGGAACTCCGGGGAAAAGGCTATGGTGTACAGATGATAAAGCTGGCGCTGAAGTATGCTTTTGACATCACGGGGGTGAAGTCTGTTCAGCTGAATGTGTTCCAGGGCAACAGGGCTGCAATGAGATGTTATGAGAAAGCAGGGCTTACGGTGCGACGTATAGATGAAAATGCTTACCAGTACGGCGATGAGCAATGGACAAGGTGTAATATGGTGATTGAGCGGCAGTAAGGGGGACATATTCTGGAGGTCTGGAGAACAGAACAGTTTCTCAGACTGGTGCTTCAGGCGATAGAGTGGTGTGGGGGAGAAAGGTAGTCAAGGGAAAGGAAAGTAGCCTGTTCGGACAATCGGAAATAATCCGATACTGTCCGGGCAGGCTTTTTATATGCGCAGGCCCGCATATGGAAATTTGCCGCTGATGCGGCATGCGAGCCGCGCGCGAGTAGCGGAGAAGAGCCTTCCTCTACTCGATTTATAAACCACAGTGCCGTATTTGACAGAAAGCTTATTTTGTGACAGTTTACGTAGAAAATCCTGTTTGTTATGATAATGAAAATATCAGCGGGCAGCTTGCATATTGGTCATGCAGGGAATGAGCAGTGAGCTTTAAGCGAGTGCAGGAAAGGAGATTGTCATGATTTTTGAAGACATGGACAGGATTGTTTTTGCAGGGGATTCTGTGACAGATATGGGGAGTGATCAACCGGTGGGTGAAGGATTATTTGACAGTCTGGGGACAGGATATGTTCGAATGATTGAGAATCTGCTGGCGGCTTTTTATCCGGAGGTGAATCTGCGTATTACCAATTCGGGAATAGCGGGAAATACCAGCAGAGATCTGCTGAAAAGGTATCAGCGGGATGTGGTGGGGCTGCATCCGGACTGGGTGGCTATCTGTATCGGAATCAATGATGTCTGGGCACAGTTTAACTGCCCGGCGATACCGAAATTTCAGGTACTGCCTGAGGAATATGAAGAAAATATACGGGAAATGATACGAACAGTGAAGGAAGAGGTAAAAGGTATTTTTCTTCTGTCACCATATTTTATAGAGCCAAACCGGCAGGAGAAAATGCGGGCCAGGATGGATGAATATGTGGATATCTGCAGGAGTCTGGCAGAAGAATATGGCTGTCATTTTGTGGATTTTCAGAAAATGTTCGAGGAGTATTGCAACATCTGCCATTCCTCCCGGATTGCATGGGACAGGGTACATCCCAACCAGATCGGTGCGACATTGATGGCCAGAACTTTTCTGGATCAGTGCGAATTTGATTATAATAGAAGATAATATGGCAGAATTGCCATTGAAAAGGGACATAAAAATGGCGGCGGGGGTTAAAAACGCATAAGTGATATTTGACGGAAAGCAGGATTTGTGACAGTTTACACGTAGATTTCCCTTTGCTATGATATGCATATAAAGGGTGGACATTTGACGTCAGATGAAATCAGCAGGGAGTATGAGAGGAGGAAAACCGGTGAAGGCAAGGAAAGAAAGGAAGGTATCTGTCTGGAAACTGATATGGAAACAGAGACAGATTCAGGCATTTGTCTGGATTGGGCTGCTGTTTCTCCTGATCTTTAACTTTATCCCAATGTTCGGCATTGTGATGGCTTTTGAAAATTACAGCATAGCAGATGGAGTCAAAGGATTGTTTACCAGCGAGTGGGTGGGGCTGAAATATTTCCGGGAATTTGTGAATGATTATAATTTCTACAGTCTGATTCGCAATACGCTGGTATTGAGTCTGTCGAAGATGGTATTTACTTTTCCGCTTCCCATTCTTCTGGCGCTGATTCTCAATGAGATCAGATCCGGCCGTGTGAAGAAGGTGGTGCAGACGGTGAGCTATCTGCCGTATTTTATTTCATGGGTTATCGTTGCCGGCTTTTGCCAGCTGTTCCTGCAGTCCAACGGTATCGTGAACAATATGCTGATGGGCATTGGAGCTGTGGAACAGCCGATTTCCTTTATGACAGGAAAGCAGTATTTTCTGCCTATCGCAATTTTTACCGCCTGCTGGAAGGACATGGGCTGGTGGGCAATCCTCTTTCTCTCCGCCATGGCAAGCATTGATACGAGCCTGTACGAGGCGGCGGAAATGGATGGATGCAGCAGGCTGAAACGGATCTGGCATATCACCCTGCCGGGGATCAAGAGTACGATTACGGTGGTGCTGATCCTTTCTCTGGGGAACCTGCTGGGCGGCGGTCTGGGAGGGTCCAATTTCGACCAGGCCTGGCTGATGGGCAACGGCGGTAACAGTGAAGTATCAGAGATCATTCAGACCTATGTCATGAAGGTAGGCCTCTCGAAGGGACGTTATGCATACGCGGCGGCCATCGGCCTTTGCCAGTCTGTGATTTCGGTGATACTGGTGTTTACAAGTAATTTCTTCTCGAAGAAGGTCAGCGGAGACAGCCTGTTCTGAGAAGCTGGAAAAGAAAAAAGAAAGGGAGAACGGAATATGGCGGATTATGTGAAAGCAAGGCGGAGAAGGAGAAGCCGGGAAGACTGGATAATTGATATTGTGGTATATTTTCTTGCGGCAGTGATTTTTGTAATATGCCTGTATCCCTTCTGGCTGTCTATCGTTCTGGCTTTTAACGAAGGGAAAGACGCGAGAGTCGGAGGGATCTATTTCTGGCCAAGGAAGTTTACACTGGATAATTTTAAGAACCTGATAGAGGATCCGGCCTGGGGGAAGGCGTTGATCATCACTTTTTCCAGGACGGTGCTGGGGACAACGCTTACCGTACTTTTTACCACGCTGGTGGCTTACGGACTGTCCTTCGCGAATCTGGCCGGGAGAAAAGTATATATGACGATGCTGATTATTGCCATGTACTTTTCAGGAGGAATTATTCCATACTTTATGGTACTGCGCAATCTGCATCTGATTAATAATTTCCTGGTCTATATCATCCCCAGCATGTTCAATATCTTTTACTGCATGGTGGCAATCAGCTCCTTCCAGGGAATCCCGTCGGAGCTGGGAGAATCCGCCAGGCTGGACGGGGCGGCGGAGGCGACGATTTTTGCCAGAATTATTCTGCCGATTTCCAAGCCAATGCTGGCGACCATAGCCATCTTCACGGCGGTGGGACAGTGGAACAGCTGGTATGACTGCGCGTTTTTTACCCAGAATAAGGAGCTGCGGACGATGGGGTATCTGCTGATGGCGATTATCAACAAATCAAGTCTGAATGCCCAGAGTATGGATGCTTACGCGGCGTCTGCGTCCGCCTCCACGGTGACTACCATGTCTGTTCAGCTTGCGGCAATGATTGTGGCGGTGGGGCCGATTCTGGTGGTATATCCCTTCTTCCAGCGGTATATTGTCAGCGGAATTACGATCGGAGCAGTAAAGGGATAAAAATATAGAAAAAATTCATCATTATTAAAAAAGGAGGAGAAACATGATGAAAAAAGTGATAAAAGGGAAAAAGGTATTGGCGGCACTGTTGGCTGCAGGGCTGGTAATGGGAGCGTTGACTGCATGCGGTAATGAGTCGGGAGGAGGCTCTTCTCAGGGTGAAAGCAGCACCCAGAGCAGTGCTTCCGCAGACGGCGGACAGCAGGCGGAAAATACGGACGGGGGGGCAGACTCCGGCGAAGTGAAGACGTTAAGCATCTTCATTGACCATACCTGGTATCCCATAGACAGCTTTACGGGGGCTATTCCGGAGGAGATCACCAAAAGGACGGGGATTACTCTGGATGTGACAGTGGCTGTGAACGCGGAACAGCTGGGCACCATGATCAGCTCCGGTGAGCTGCCGGATCTGGTATTCACACAGAAGCTTTTTGACACGCTGTCAAATGAGAAGGTATGCTACTCTTATGAAGATCTGATCAGCGAGTACAATGTGGACTGGGAGATTCCGGCCAAGCAGCTGGGGATTGCCAGAGGCTATTCCCAGGATGGAAAGGCTTACACGGTGCTGAATCTGTTCGCGGACACCAGCGAGTGGGCCAATACCCAAAGCGCACCCATGATGGGAAGTCTGTCCTACCGGAGAGATATCTATGAAGAGCTGGGAAGTCCGGCTATGAATAATCTGGACGACCTGTACAATGTGATGGGCATGGTGAAGGAAAAGTATCCGGACATGGTTCCCCTTCAGCTGAATAATGCCTGGAACACAGAAGTATTCAAGGATCTGGTGGGAATCGGCGCGGTGCGCTATGAGGAAAA
The DNA here is from genome assembly GCA_948896875.1 of uncultured Acetatifactor sp. GTDB lineage: Bacteria > Bacillota > Clostridia > Lachnospirales > Lachnospiraceae > Acetatifactor. The sequence continues at coordinate 5,476 of CAQUWW010000040.1, forward strand.
AGAAGACGGTACTTATCAGCATTATATCAGAGACGAGCGCTATAAAGAGATGCTGCTGTGGCTGAATAAATGCTATGCCAGCGGATACCTGAGCCCCGATGATAAATTCTTCTCGGAGGCCAGCCAGGGTTTCAATGCCGACGGATATTTCTTCAGCTGCGGCTGTACCCAGAACGGCATTACGGCAGCCAACGGGGAGCTTGCGGCCATAGATCCTTCCTATGTACGGTATGAGATGAAGCCTTTTGATACGGCATATTACGGACAGAGCTCTCTGGGATGGTCCGGCACCTTTATCAGTAAGAATTGCAAGGATCCGGAGGCTGCCATCAGATTCCTCCAGCAGATGTTCACACCCGAGATGCAGCAGCTGACCCAGATGGGAAGGGAAGGAATAGACTTTACCTTTGATGAGAACGGCTTCCCGGTGTATTCGGAAGAGTGGAAGGCCAGTGTGGCAGCGGATACCAATAAGGTAGATTACAATACCTGGTTCTATCTGGGCGGTTCTACCATCATTGAGGCAGAGGGCCGTGTGGCGCAGATGGAGAAGGAATGGTATGAGGAAGCCTATCCCGAGATCAGAAAACGTTATGAAAACCTGCCCTGGATTGAGGCGGCAAGGCCGATTGGGGAGATTGACGAGAAGATAGCGGAAGATAAGGTTTCGGAGATGGTGATGCCCTATGAGCAGAAAATCATTCAGGCCGCTACTCCCGAAGAGGCGGCGGCACTGTATGACGAGCTGATTACAAATGCGGAGAAGAGCGGACTTGCAAGCGTGGAAGCATATATAACCGAACACGTGGCCGAGCTGATGCCCTTGTATCAGTAACGACATAGAAAACGAACCAACCAAAAGGCGTGCCTCCTGCAGGCATGCCTTTTCAAAACTAAAATAACAGGAGGCTATTTGTCGTATGGATTTTCAATTTGACGGCTCTATTTCCCGGGAAGTATTGAATAACTACCTGTCTCACGCGGTGACCCACACGGGGATAGGACAGGACTGCTTTTCCCCCAGCCAGACCTTTGAGGACGATCTGAGAATGTTGAAGAACGAGGGGGCCAAGTTCATCGGGCGGGCCGCCTTTGCCTGGAGCGAGACGAACGAGGAGGAGCATTTCAGAGTGGCGAAGGAGCGGGCGGCCAGAGCCCATGAGGCGGACCCGGACTTTGTCCTGCAGGCCTGTGTCTTTGAATGTATTACGAAAGCCTTTATTGACACGGTGCCGGTACCGGCCTGGGTGTTCGAGGCATTCGGGCAGCCAGTGGAAAACAGATGCTTCTCCTATGATAAAATGCTGAATCCCGGGGGAATGTATGTGAATCACTGGGGAAAGGACTGCTCCGTACAGGATATCACACAGCTGGAGAGCCGTATGTGGATTTATTACAGGGCCTGTGCCTATATACGGGCCGGTTACGAGGGGATTCACTTCGGACAGGTTCACTTAATCGGCGGGGCGGACGAAGGATTCCGCTATTGGAAGGAAACCTTGAGAATGGTTCGGGATTTTGCGGCCGTGCATGCCCGCAGGCATTATGTGCTCTGCGACGCCCATACCCATGGAATCGAAGTGGACGGGGAAATGCTTTTTGACTATAACGCCTGGCCCATCCGCCTGAAGGAGGTGCTGGAGCACCCCATGGAATGCACGGTGGAAGAGGGGTATTATGACAGCATTTTCGGCAGAAGCAAGGGCGGGAAGTCTCCTTCCGGATGGACGGCGGAGAGTATGCCCTTTATAGTGGAGCTGGATAATTTCGGACGCAGCAGATTCAGAGGTACCCCCGACCATAACAGCCATTTTGCCTGGGGATACGACGAGATTACCTGGTTCAGCCTCCAGAGCGACGAATATAGACATCGCTTCTTAAAATATTTGTGGAGATGGGTTAGAGACAGATACCCGGAAGGCTGGGTGGAGATGCCCTCCAGACGCTGCCTGACGGAGGAGATTCCCTTTATCTGGGACAGGCCGGATGTGGACTGGCTGGAGAAGGTCAAAGAAGATGAATTCTTGAGGTATGAGCTGACAAAAGACAACAGAGCCATTTTGTGGCGCAGCTATTACAGCGGCAACCGCCGGAGCGATGCCTGCCCCTTCGGATATGGGGACGAAGACGTCATAAAAGAATGCTTTGAGAATCCTTAAATTGTAGATACAGGAGGACACTGATGAAATCAAATGAAATTCTGGAGAATTTGTTCAAGGAAGCACCGCCTCTGAAAGAACTGGCAAAGGAGGCCACATTTACGCGCAGCATCTGTAAGGAACATCCCGGAGGCATGGGCGGGGCCATTATGGGTGCGTATCCCAGGCTTACCTCCCGGACCACCAAAGCGGCGCTCTGGGGAGGTCCGGAGAACCTTACCTTAAGCCTGTTGAAAACGGATGTCATCGACAGGCGTTATGTGGATAAGGACCATTTCACCATGCAGGATCTCATAGAGGCGGCATATTCCGACAAAAACAGAGACCTGAACGATATGCCCCTGGCCGGTATGACCCGCCCGCCCTTTGCGGCGCTGGACAAGCGGGGCGGCAGATACAATCATGCACTCTGGTCCGAGGTTTACCCTTTCCCCTGCCAGAAGCCGGTGGGGCAGATGATTCTGCGGGCACCGGGTATGAAGGGAGCCGCACAGCCGGAAGCAGTGCAGCATATGAAGAACGGTATAGTCAGCGTGGGCCTGGAGAAGGAAGGACAGAAGCTGGATATTCGCTATCTGATGTGCATGGAAAAGAATGTCACCGCAATGGAGCTTGCGTACGACAATCTGAAAGAGCCTCTGGCATTCCGCCTGTACAGAGGACTGGACCAGGGACACCGCCGATATGAGAATGAGGACGGTTCTTATAAAAAATTTGTGGTCTACACGCCGGCGGACGGAGAGGAACCGGTGGAATATTATGATTTTGAGGCGGACAGGGATGTCAACGGACATTTCGAGCCTCCCACATGCGGCACGGAGGGAAGATTCTTCTGGGTACATCAGGTGTTCCCGGCGGAGAAAACCTTCCCGGAAGGCTTTCGATATGTGATGATGAGCCTGGTATCCGGAGAGGATGCGGAGCTTGTGTGCCATGAGCTTGCAAAAAATCTGGGTTCCATGCCTTACATTCCGCGGGACGGACAGGGGGTGCTGAAGGTGCCCGGCATTCGGACCACCACCCACCCGGAAATATTCGAAATGATGGCACAGAATTATTCCTATGTGGCGGCGGCGCCCGGGGTGGCGGCCGAGGCGAGGCTGACGGGGACAGGAAAAGGAAAGGGCTGTGTCAGGATATACACAGTCATCGTGACAGTGAACGAGACCCCGGACTATATGGAACAGGCCAGAGAAATGCTTCTGGAGGCCGAGAAAGCCGGGTTTGACGCACTGGCGGCGGAAAATAAGAGCTGGTACGACGCCCTGTACGAAAAGCGGGAGAAGGGAAGAATACTGCTGGGGGAGACGGAAGAGGAGAGAAAGAAAGTGCAGGAGATTCTTTTGGGAGATGACTACCAGAGCTGGACCTGCGGGCATCTGGGGTATTGCAGCCCGGATCCGGCAAAGTATGAGGGGTCGGCCAGCTACGCCTGCTATGATGTGGACACCCAGTCCTGGCACTCCTTGCCCTGCTATAACGAACTGTTCACAGAAGGTGTTTTCTTTATGCGCAACAGATATGAGCCGAAGAGACAGTGGCCGGCCCTTCTGACGCTATGGCATGATACGCTCCGGGAGAAGGCGAGACTGAAATTCGGGCTTCCCGGCATGTGTGCCGCTCACGGTTATCTGCCGGCAGCGGCGCAAAGCCCCTGGTACATGGAGAACAATTGTCTGGACTTTACCATGGAGGTCCCGGCACAGATCATGAAGGTGGTATGGAATTTCTGGGATTACACCGGAGACGAGACCTTCCTGCGCCAGACAGTGTATCCTCTGCTGCGGGACCTTGCAGTCTTCTATGAAGCCTTTGCCAGAAGGGGCTGGGACGGGAAGCAGTTTAATCTGGAGCCTGTGGTGGAGACAGAGAGTTATGGTATTTCCTATAAGCTGAAATATACGAGAAATACCACAGGTGCACTCTCCATGTTTAAATGGACCCTGCGGACGGCGGCAGAGGCAGCCAGACATTTGGGGGTGGATGCGGCAGAGGCCGCGGGATGGCTGGAAGTGGCGGAACAGTTGGCTCCATATCCTACTTTCCGGGTAGGCTCCGGAAAGGTGATCGGCGGAAACGAAATGGCGTTTCCCAGGTTCACCAGAGGGGACCATTATATGTTCACAGGCTATTACCCGGTCAACCTGGCGGATGAATACAATCTGGACAGCCCTCAGAAGATTAAGGATATGATGACCCGGACGGCAGATGCCCTGGGGTCTGCCCGCAACTGGGAGCCCTATGTGCTGACAGGTGCGTCAAAGGATGAGATTCCCCGGTCTTACGGAAAAGGTGCCGTCAAAATCGAGGACTATGAAATGCTGGCCAATGTATTGAGAGAGGAGCCGGAACGGCTGATGAACAGCCGAAGCGGCCGGATTCATTTATTCCCTGCCATACCGGACTGGACCTGTGTCACTTTTCGGGATTTCCTGGCCAGAGGAGGCTTTGCGGTCAGCGCGGCCCGGGAGGAAGACGGCGTGAAGGCGGTTACCATCAGGGCTGCCAGATCGATACCATGCCGCCTGATGAATCCCTGGCCCGGGAGGAAGGTGACGGTCACGGATCTGGAAACAATGCAGGATATCCCTGTGGGAATGGATACCTCAAACGGGGAATGCATCCTTTTTCAGGCGGCGGAGGGACACAGCTACGGTATAGACAAGGCTTGAATGGAAAAACAATAATAAAAAGACGATAATAAAGATGCAACAATAGAATCCACGCTTCGCGAGTCTTCTATTGTCATGAATAACAAAAAAGCTGCAGGCAGATAGACCGGCAGCTTTTTTGGACACATCTTACAGATCTAATCGTTTAGATAACAATTCGTTGACAGTTATGCCATAAAATTTTTATAATAAAATTAAAGGAAAGATAATTCTACCATAGAATCAAAGACAAGATTCTATGGTCAAGGGTCTATCTAGAATCAAAGACAAAATTCTATGATCAAAGGCCTATTTTAGAATCATGACGAGACACAAAAGCGGGGAGAATTAGTATGAATATTCTGATGGTTGACAGGGAAAAAGAGTTTGTTCAGGATAATCTGAGACGAATCCGGGAAATGAAGGATGTGCCCACACAGCTGGCAGGCGCATATTCCGCAGAGGAAGCTATGGAGGTAATGGAGTATTTTGTGCCGGATTTGCTGATTACAGATATTCTGCTGTCATCCATGAACGGGTTTACGCTGATTGCCAATGCGAAGCAGAAAAATTTATGTGAGAATTTTATTATTCTGACTTCTTCGGAAAGCTTTGAGAATGCATATCGTGCCCTGAAATATCAGGTGATGGATTATGTGCTGAAATCCTGCTCATGGCTGGAGCTGGAGGAAAACATTCGGCGGCTGGCCATGAAGCCGAAGAAGCAGACGAAGATTGACACATTTTTAGGGGAGCACGAGGATGTGTTTCAGGTGTTGAATAGAGAAGACTTTTCCACGTCTCTGGAAAAGATTGTGCGGTATATCAGGAAGAATTATACCAGGGAGATTTCACTGACAGTGATTTCGGAGTACAGCCGGATGAGTGAGAACTCCGTCTGCAATCTGTTCAAGAAGGAACTTGGGATTACCTGCCTTGACTTTATCTGTGCGCTGCGGCTGCGGAGAGCAGTGGAGCTTCTGCTGGATGAGAGGCGCCAGACGGTCAGCGAAATCGCCGTGCAGGTGGGATATCATTCGGAGCGGCAGCTGTTTCGGATTTTTAAAGATAAGCTGAATATGACGCCCACACAGCTGTTTCAGAAATATTATTAGACTTGGGCTGTGCATATGGTATAATGAAACTATATTTCAGCAGAAAGGAAAAGCAGGAAGAATGAAGGTTTTAGTATTGTGCGACGACTACTGGCATCCGGGGGAAGTCATAGAGGCGGGGTTGAAACCGCTGGAAGGGGAGTTTGCAATAGATTATGTGCGGGATGCGAAGGACATGCTGACGAGAGAGATGCTGGAAGAGTATGGGGTCATTGTCTGCTGTAAGAGCAACCAGATCAACGGTGCCAATCAGAATCCCTGGTTTCAGGAAGAAGTGACGGAAGTCATGCCGGAGGATTTTGAAGACTGGGTGAGGCAGGGAGGAGGATTTCTTTTTCTTCATGCAGGGAATACCTATCGGGACGGGGAACTTCTGTCCGGCCTTTCCGGAAATTCTTTCACAGGTCATCCGCCCAGATGTCGGGTGGACCTGGAGACAATACCGCATCCGGTCACGGAGGGTGTCGGGGCTTTTTCTCTGCGGGACGAACATTATCAGATTGTACTTACAGCGCAGGATGCTTCGATCTTCTTAAAGTCCCGTTCGGAGAAGGGCGGAGAGCAGGTGGCAGGATATACAAGGAGCTTTGGGGAGGGGAGAGTCTGTGTGCTGACACCGGGGCATATTCTGGAGGTCTGGAGACAGGAAGCATTTCTCAGGCTGGTCAGGCAGGCCATAGAATGGTGCGGGAGAGAGCGGTGAGGATATACAATATTTTTAACCAGGAGGAGGCGGCATGAGCCAGGTGGTTCTGATCACAGGGGCGGACAGAGGACTGGGATTTGCCCTGACGAAGGATTTCCTCGCCCGGGGAGACGTGGTATTTGCAGGACAGTTTATGGAAGAATGGGGGGAGCTGGAAGAGCTGCAGGGGAACTATCCGGACCGGTTGCACAGGATTCCGCTGGATTCGAGAGAGAGTATCCCTGGTAACGGTTGCAGAAAGGGGACAGGATCGGCCCTTTGGACGAAGAATTATGAAATGCTACGGCTCCGCAAGATCGCTTTCGATACGGCTCAGCGCCCGGAGAAGCGCTCCGTCATCCGGCATATGACCTGCCGCCGCCTGATCGGCCAGAAGACAGATCTCACTGGCCAGCTTATATTCCACGTCCCGGGAAGAAAGATTTCTGCTGTGTGAGCTGGTGACGAACTGCCTTGTCCTGGCCAGCTGAAAGGCCTGTAGCGCCACGGAGAGCCAGGGATAGTGGGAGAGCAGATTGTAATCATGATAGGCATTCAGGTGGGGCGAGTGGCCGCCCAGAATGGCCTGGGGTACGGCCAGACGATCAGAGGAGGCCCACTTAATATAGCGGAGCGCTTCCTCCGGATGGGCGGAATAACGATTAATTCCATGTACCCAGCCGCCCAGAACAGGCGCGCCACCGGGAATCTGCGCATAGCCTATTTTGCCGAACAGGGAAGGATACCGGATCTCTGTGGCATGGTTGAAAAAGGTGACAACCATGGAGACCTCTCCCCTGATCAGCTTCCGGATGCAGTCCATGGGATAGAGGCGGATGTTCGGGAAAGAGAAAGGAATGCTTTCCAATAATTGTCTCAGGGATTGAACGGCAATGGGCGAGGTCAGCTCCAGCTGTCTGGTGATGGGATGAACCGGATGATTGGGGCTGGCAAAAAGCCGGTTCCAGAAAGCGCACACCGCCAGAGAGGAATAATAAAAATTCAGTGCATTTCCGTAGAGAGAAGGGGAATGCGGATTTACGGAACGGGTAAAAAATTGGGAGAGCTGATTATATTGCTGCCAGTTTATGGGAACGGACAGAGGAATCTGATATTGCTTCTCATACTGGCGGCATATGTTTTCTTCTGTGAAAAAATCCTTGCGGTAGAACAGAAGCTGGGTGCTTGCGAGATAGGGCAGAGCATAATAATGGCCGTAAAAACGGCAGGCAGGATTGAGCACGCCGGGCACATACTCGCCGGCGTCCGCCTGAAAGGAATCTTCCCTGAAATCCAGAGGCAGCAGATAGCCTCGCCTGACGAAATCGGCAATATAAGGCATATCAAAGGAAATGATATCGTAAGAAGGACTCTTTCGAGCCAGTTCTTTATCTATGATATGGTAAAGCTCTTCGGAGGGAACATCCGTTGTCTTGATGGTAATGTGCTCCCGCGCATAGAAATCTGCCATCAGAGACTTTAACTGGTATCCGTCGGTGGTAAGCACATTAAGCTGATCGCAGCTTTTTATGACGGCCGGGGCAGAGGAAGGGGATTTCTCCGGAATTTCGCAGGCGTCCGGCTCATTGAGGATTGTGAGACTTTTGCACACGAAATCCTGAGGGGCATGAATGTTATCCAGGAGAAGCCTGGCGGCGGTTTCTCCGATGCGGAAGGCCGGTCTGGAGGTTTTATAAATCAGAGGATTGCTGTAGAAGACGTCATCCTCACAGTCGCCGGCAGTGGCCAGAAAAATATCCCGGTCAAGATTGACATGGTTGAGACGCATGGCGTACAGAAGCCCTTCTGCCAGCAGGAAGGAAGTGCTGAGCAGGATGGAAGGGCGGTACAAGGTCTTACATAGCTGCATGCCGATTCGGAACCCCTCTTCCCGGCTCAGGGAATCCGAGAAGATAATCCTGGGCTTCGAGTATTTGAGGGAGTGAGCAGCCTCGGTAAAGCCCTCACAGGCCGCCTGATGCTCCGGGTAAACGGAAGAACCGCAGATCAGTAACGGTTCGGCACGTTTTCTGCGGCAACAGTTGAGCGTCAGCTCGTAAAAAAGAGAGTAATTGTCACAGCCCACATAATTATAATGAGAATCTTCGGGCTTTCGATCGATGAGCACAAAGGGGATGCCGCTGCTTTCCAGCATGGCAAAGACCTCCGGCCGGTGGGGCTGACAGGAGTACAACAGGATACCCGCGCACTTACGGCCGATAAAATCCTGCAGAATCTGATTCTCATAATCCGGGTCATTGTCGGAGAGAATCAGGCTGAACAGCCGATTGTGCTGTGCCAGAAACAGTTTGACGCTCTGAATAATTTTCTGATAGTAGGGGTCGGAAATGTTGGGGAATACGATGCCGATGGTACGGTTTTTCCTGGTGCGGAGATCTCTTCCGGGACTCTGAATGACATAATTCAGCTCCCGGATTGCGGCGGCGATCCGGGAGGCCTTTTCTTCGGAGACCGGCTTGTGATTGAGATAGTAGGAAACGGTGGCGGTGGAAACCCCCGCTTTTTTTGCGACATCTTTTATGGTTGGCATGATGGTTCCCTCCTCCCGTCAAATGCCCAAAGAGACAGCTGCTCGAGCAAACCAGACATCTGGTCTCTTCGGACATTTTACCCTGTCCACAAGTTCCGGGCAGAGACCCGACCTCCAAAAGCAGAGGGCTCTGCCCTTTGCGGACATTATATCATTTCTTTGCGGGCGCTTCAAGATGATAGCGGCATCCCTTCCTGACCGGGAAGGAGAAGCCATGACAGGTGACGGATACGGGAACAGCTTCGCCGTCTGCGGTCACTTCCAGAGGTGGGCCTGCGATTTCTGCCACCGTGTCCCGGGAAGCGGTCAGACCTGCTTCGGTCAGACATCCCTCCTTCCACTCCATGTCCACAGTGTAGCCGCCCCGGGCACACAGACCCTTCACGCAACCGTTCTTCCACTCCGGAGGCAGTGCGGGCAGGAGCTGGAGAATGCCGGTGTGGCTCTGCAGCAGCGCTTCGGCCATACCTGCCACCGTGCCCATATTGCCGTCGATCTGGAAGATTTTCCCTGCGTTGAAGAAGTTGCGTGCAGTGGAATGGGCCAGCATCTGACGGATGTTTTTCCCGGCCATTTCTCCGTCCAGCAGACGGGCCTGCTGGCAGATGAACCAGGCCAGGGGCCAGCCGCCTTTCCCGGCGCCATGGTCGGTCCGCAGATCCAGGGAAACCTTTACGGCGTTCCAGAGGTCGGGAGTATCCTTCCAGTTGATTTCGGCGCCGGGATAAGCTCCCCACAGATGAGAGATATGACCCATTCCGGGGGTGAGCTCCGGCACCTCGGTGCGCCATTCAAGTAATTGGCCTTTGGAGCCAATGTGGTTCTTGGGAAGCTTTTCCGCGGCTGCATCAAATTCCGTTTTCAACGGGTCGTCCAGCTCCAGAATCTCAATGCTTTCCACGCAGGCGGAAAACAGCGCCCGCAGAATCTGATTGTCCATGGCGGGACCGGCACAGATGGGAGTGTCAAAACCATCCGGGCAAAGATAGCGGTTCTCCGGGGACAGGGAGGGACAGGTGACCAGCTCCCCCTGATCTTCCATGAGGAAATCCAGGAAAAACAGGGCGAATTCCCGCATGACGGGATACCATTTCCGCAGAAAATCCCTGTCATAAGTAAAGCGATAATGTTCCCACAGATGCAGGCACATCCATGCGCCGCCCATGGTCCAGGCGGTGGAGGCCATATAGCAGTCCTGAGGCGCACAGTCGCCGTAGTAATCCGTGTTGTGATGGCAGACAGCACCCCTGCATCCATACATCACAGAGGCAGTTTCTTTTCCCCGCTCCACCATCCGCGCAATCAGGTCGAACAGGGATTCGTGCAGCAGGGAGAGATTGGTCACCTCCGCAGGCCAGTAGTTCATTTCCGTATTGATATTGATGGTGTACTTGCTGTCCCAGGCGGGGATAAACATCTGGTTCCAGATTCCCTGGAGATTCATGGCTGTGGAGCCTTCCCGTCCGCCGGAGAGCAGAAGGTATCTGCCGAAGGTGAAATAAAGTGCGCTGAGATCGGGGTCTTCGTCTCCGCTTCGATATGCCTCCAGTCTCCGGTCGAGAGCCAGGTCGGGCGCTTCGCCCAAATCCAGAGTGCAGCGGCTCATATGGGAGGAAAAATCGGCCATATGCTCCCGCATCAGCGCATCAAAGCCTTTCTCCTGCGCTTTCTCAAGCAACGCACAGACGGCGCGGACCGGATCTTTTTCCCGGTTTGCAGTGGCACCGGCCAGATAGATACAGGCCTGAGTGGCATTGCGGACCAGAAGCTGAGAGTAGGGATTGCCGGCTTCGCCATCCGAGAGGACTCTTGCGGCGGAGGCAAATTCCAGGGTGGAGGCATGGCCTCTGATCAGCAGAGTATGGTCGTCGATGGTATGATTTTCATCCAGCAGCATACCGGCCCAGCCGCCGCCCCGCTGAAATTTGCCGGGTCTGCGGTGATCCGGTACCTTTTCGTCGAAAATCTGACAGCGATCCATCTGAATGTCCAGATTCAGAGCGCCGGGCCTGTCCACCGTGATGCGGATGCACAGAACCTGTGCCGGATGGCTGATGAACATCTGGCGGGTATAGTTGACGCCATTCTGGCTGTGAGTCAGCGTATATACGCCGGTCATCAGATCCAGAGAGGAATGATAGCCTTCCGCGCCGCTGCTGTCAGGAGTCCAGCTCTGGATGAAAGGAGTATGCTGGTTCAGTGCGATATCAAGCTCCCCCAGAGGCTCGTAATGTCGCATGGTGTTGGGGGCGCCTACAATGTATTGGGCAATCAGATCTTCCGCCTCCTGCATTTGCCCGGAAAGGACCTTCTCCCGAATCAGGGGCAGGACCTTTTGAAGAGCAGGATTGTTGCGGTTTACAAATTCTCCGTACCAGAGGCTGTCCTCATTGAGCTGAATCCGCTCGACGGCGGTGTGGCCGTACACCATGGCGCCCAGGCGGCCGTTGCCCAGAGGGACGGCCTCTTCCCAGACATCCACAGGGCTGTCATATTCCATGGTCCATGTTCTTTTTCTCATATTCATAGGTTGTTCTTCTTTTCCTTCTTCCATAAAATTTTATTCCGTTCCGGCGTCGGGCAGCCGGGTGCTCAAAGGGACGGGAATGCCGTTCACGCCGCCCGCCAGTGCAGTGAGGCGTTCAGGGCAGCTGAAACGCCGGACGATCTCCGGGCACAGAGGAATGTGGAAACGGGCAGATTCTCCTGCCTTCAGTTCCAGGCGCGCATAGCCTGCCAGACGGCAATTGACAGTATTGTCTTCCGGATCCTTTAAAAAGATGGGGATCACATGCCCGCTGTCCATGGATCCGGTATTTCTCAGGAGGCCGCTTACACTTTTCCCGTCAAAACAGAGATTCTCATAAGAGAAAGTGGTATAGGACAGGCCGTGGGCAAATGGATACAGAGGCTCTTTCCTGAAATATTTGTAAGTGCGGTCCTTCATGGCGTAGTCTGTGAACGCAGGCAGATCACCGTCGGCGGCATAGAAGGTAACCGGAAGCCTGCCGCTGGGAGATACTTTGCCGAACAGAATATCCGCCACCGCGTCACCGCCTTCCGCGCCGGGATAGAAGACCTGCAGTACCGCGTTACATTCCTGATGGACGCGGCTTAAATTGATACAGCTGCCGCTGATATTTAAGAATACCACAGGCTTTCCAAGCTGCAGAATCTCATTGATCAGAATAAGCTGGGAAGCGGGCAGATCCAGGGTGGATTTGTCGCCGCTTAACGCGCCGTTGAAGTCATCGGCCTGTTCTCCTTCCAGATGAGGATTTAACCCCATGCACAGGAGAATGACATCGCTCTTCTGTGCCGCAATGACGGCCTCCCGCAGAGGATGTTCATCCCAGCGGCCGGGATTGGCGTTGAGAATATCGCAGCCCACAGAGTAACGAACTTTTCCTGTTGCCGCTTTCAGGATTCCTTCCAGAATGGTGGTATGCTTTGTGGGAGTGCCGTTATAATTGCCAAGCAGTACGGAGAGGTCGTCCGCATTGGGACCGATCACGGCGATGTTCATATCCGGCTGCAGGGGCAGAATGCCGTCATTTTTCAGCAGGACAATGCCTTCCTGCGCCATTTTACGGCTGAGGGCCAGATGCTCCCGGCATTCCACCACCTGATCGTCAATGGCATTGTAGGGGCAGTCTTCATCAAACATGCCCAGCCGAAAGCGGGTCTCAAACAGCTTCTCCACGGCGGCGGTAATGGTTTCTTCGGAAATCATGCCTGCGGTTACGGCAGTTACCAGCCACTTATAGGCGTCGCCGCAATTCAGGATACAGCCGTTATTGACGGCCAGGGCGGCACTCTCCGCCTCGTTTGCCGTGACATGGTGGGAGCGGTTGATATCGCAGATAGCGCCGCAGTCGGACAGGACATAACCGTCGAACTTGAATTCCCTGTATAAAATCTCCTGCAGCAGACGGGGGCTTGCACAGGAAGGCTCCCCGTTGACTCTGTTGTAGGCCCCCATAACCGCGGCGGGATGGGCGTGGTCGATACAGTAGCGGAAGGCCCACAGATAGGTTTCGTACAAATCCGTATCATCCGCTTCTGCGTCAAAACCGTGGCGAAGATCTTCGGGACCACTGTGAACCGCATAGTGCTTTAAGGTGGCATCGGTCTTGTAATAATCCGGATCATCGCCCTGCATGCCTGTGATAAAAGCGGTGCCCATGGAACCGGTCAGGTAAGGATCTTCCCCGTAGGTCTCGTGCCCACGTCCCCAGCGGGGATCCCGGAAGATATTGATATTGGGGGACCAGGCGGTCAGCCCCTGATAAATCCGGGTGCCGCCGAATTTGCGGTACTCATTGTACTTGGCCCGCATTTCATCAGAGATGGCCGCGGCTACACTGTGCATCAGCTCGGTGTCAAAGCTTGCGGCCATGCCGATGGCCTGGGGGAAAACGGTTGCCGCCCCTGACCGGGCCACTCCGTGCAGCGCTTCGTTCCACCAGTTATACTCGGGGACATTTAAGCGGGGAATAGCCGGTGCATCGTATTTCATCTGGGCGCATTTTTCCGCCAGAGTCATTTGGGAGACCAGAGCTTTTGCCCGCTCCCTGTGAGAAAGTTTTGTTTCGGAATTCATAGATTCTCCTTTCTGATTTTGCTTTATCTTGCCTGTTATACCTGTGTCTTCTCCTTTCCTGATTTGGGATAGACCACCAGCTTCAGCCTGGAAGCGGATACAAGGGTCAGCAGGATGACCAGTATCTGGACCGTATACACAGGCCATACCGCGGAGGCGCTGCCGCCTGCGGCCTGCTGCAGCACATAACCCACCAGGGTGCTGACCAGAGAAAGCGGAAGCATTGCCAGGCTTTTGCACACGATGTGATATACCTTTTTGGACGGCGAAACGATTTCCAGAAGGTGTGTCTGGTACCCCATGTAGCCGCTTTTGGAAAATCCGAAGAAAAATACGGCGGCGCACATGACAAAAAAGGGAAACCGGGTGTGCATGGCGGTCAGGCTGCAGATTGGAACAAATAATCCCAGAGACTCCGCGAAGATCAGCATTCGTTTGCAGCCGAACCGGGAAGAGATTCGCCCGGTGGAAAAACCTCCCGCAATCACGCCCAGTGTCTGAATGACCAGCAGCGTGGATACCTGGGTGGAGGGCAGACAGAGGAAATTCTGAGCATAAAGGTAGATGAAGGTGTTGATCATGGAGGAAGTATGGGAGAGGCAGTTTGTCACAAGCAGCCGGTTGAAGTCCCGATTGCGAAAGCAATGGAAAAGCTCCAGCAGGTAGGCCTTCAAGTTGCGCTCTTCTCCGGGACTTGCGTCGTGCTGTTCTTCCCTGAGCGGAATAAAACACAGGACGGAAGAAGTCAGAAGGATGCCCGCAAGGCCGAAGATAATGCCGTATTTTGTCCAGCGGTCCAGATCAGGCGTATCCCGGATAATCTTTACCAGATTGCTGGAGATGAAGGTGATAAAACCGGACATGGCAAAAAGAGTTCCCATTAGCTGTCCCCGCTTTTGGCCGGTCACGCAGTCCCCAAGCAGGTGATTCCAGATGATACCACTCATGGACTGCAGACAGAAATAGACCACCATGATTGTAAAAAATGTTCCGATGATTATGGAATCCGGAAAGCGGAGGAACAGCAGAAAAGGAATCAGCAGGATGGCACCCCGGGAAATTCCATTTAAAAGCAGAGAAAGAGATTTCTTGCTGGCAGCCGCCGCGATAAAACCTCCGGCCAGCAGAGGTGTGATTCCCTGCAGAATACTCTGCATACTGGACAGGGACCCGATCAGCGTCAGACTTGCGCCGAACTCTGCCAGAAAAAGAGGCACGATCGTGGTCATGCCCAGGACATCCGTCCCCAGGGTATTGAACAGACCCTCGAAGAGAATACAATAATAATTTTTTTCATTGTGAGATTTGGAGCGAATTTTTCTTTTATACATAGCCGGTCGGTCTCCTCGTATTATGTTTCGCGGATTATCTGTTTTCATCATAATGGTCTGATATTCCGGTTGCAATTGTCATAAGTTCATATCACTGTCACAACGTACGTAATCTCTTTTTTGGCGTGTTTTGGTTACTTTTTGTGAGATTTGACAGTGGAATATGACCGATATTTTATGAGAGAATAGAACTGTAAAATTATGTGCGGGCCGATTCATGCATAAGCGTGAAGATAAGTGACTTAACCACACAGCGGGAGAGGAAAAGGAGGATTACAATGTATACGGAAAGACAGGTTCGGCAGACGCTGGGGAAACTGAAGCGTCTGGAGAAGATGCTGGAGCCTCATCTCTTTGAAAAGGTGGACGAGATGGAGATGGGAAGCTTCCAGTCGGACAGGAGCCGGCATGCCATGCCGGAGGAGAGCTGCTTTGCGCCCTGTGAGAAGGGAACGGTTTACCCGGGAGAGGCCGTCTATGTGTGGTTCCGGGGGAAGTATCAGGTGCCGGAGCGCCTGGCGGGCAGGACACTTTTCATCTGGCCCAGGGTGGAGGGACATGAGGGCATGCTGTGGGTGGACGGGGTTCCCTACGGGAATTTTGCCTCCAAATTTGCCGGCAGCCATTACTGCGATCTCCTTCGGAAGGAGGTTAAGGCCGGGGAGGAGATTGACGTCGCAATGGAATATTATTCCAATCATTATGTGATTGGCACAGGCCCTTTTCAGAGGGATCAGAGGCCCGATTTTAAGATTACATATGACGGCGTGGATATCTGTGTAAAGAGGGAAGAACTGGCGGCCTTCTATTTTGACCTGAAAATTGTGAACCAGATGGCGGCTGCGGAAGAGCCCGGACGCTTTGGAAGAGAGGCGGTGGAAGGACTGGACCCCTTCAGACGGGCGGAGGCAGTGCGGACCCTGCTGAAGATTCATACCTTTATCTATTATGATTTTGAACATGTGAAACCGGAAGTGTTTATGGAAGGCGTGCGGCAGGCGGATGCACTTCTCAGAGAATTCCTGTCAATGCCCAATGGGCCTTCCGCGCCTTATGTGGGACTGATCGGACATTCCCACATGGACACGGCCTGGCTGTGGACCCGCTGGGAGACGGAGAAGAAGTGCGCCAGAACCTATGCCAACCAGATGAACCTCATGGACCAGTATCCGGAATATACCTTTATGCAGAGTTCCGCCTATCACAGCGAAACCATCAGAAGGCTGTACCCGGA
Organism: uncultured Acetatifactor sp.; assembly: GCA_948896875.1. Classification (GTDB taxonomy): domain Bacteria; phylum Bacillota; class Clostridia; order Lachnospirales; family Lachnospiraceae; genus Acetatifactor. Next base: position 21,805 of record CAQUWW010000040.1, read on the forward strand.
ATTATTCCGGGAAATCAGAAAACGGGTGGCACAGAAGCGCTATGAGCCCAACGGCGGGGTGTGGATTGAATGCGACTGCAACATTCCCTCCGGGGAGTATATGATACGCCAGTTTGTCTGGGGGCAGCGGTTTACCAGGAAGTATTTTGACTATACCTCCGACACCTTCTGGCTGCCGGACACCTTCGGCTATTCGGCGGCGCTGCCCCAGATCATGCAGGGCTGCGGCATCCGTTACTTTCTGACCACCAAAATAAGCTGGAACGACACCAACGAATTTCCTTATGATACCTTTTACTGGAAGGGCATCGACGGCTCGAAGGTATTGGTGCATTTTAACATAAGCCATGCATGGCCGGACCCTGCCACCTTATCCCGCGCCTGTAAGGGAAATGAAATGGGGCTTAAGGAGAAGGTCACTTCCGATATGCGGCTGATTTCCTATGGATTCGGAGACGGGGGCGGCGGCCCTGAGCTGGGAATGGTGGAGATAGCAAACCGCGTCAGGGATGTGAACGGACTGCCCAGGACCTCCCACACCACGGTGAGCGCTTTCATGAACGAACTGGAAGAAAGTCTCTATCATCCTTCCGTCTATACGGGAGAGCTGTATCTGGAGCTCCATCGGGGAACGCTGACCAATCAGCATCAGATTAAGAGGAATAACCGGAAGGCGGAGTTCGCGCTGAGAGATCTGGAATATATGACAGTGCGGGAGGCTGTGACCCGGGACAGGGCGGCGGACGGGGAAAAAATCAATCCGCTGACAGAACTTCTGCTGATCAATCAGTTCCATGATATTCTGCCCGGCACCTGTATTCCGGAAGCGCATGATGATGCCATAAGGGATGTGAGCGGCGTCATTGAAGCCGCGGAGAAGGCTACGGCGGAGATCGCGGCCGGACTTGCCGGAGGAGAGTCGGACAGCGCCACAGTGGAAAGCAGTAACACAGTGACAGACAGCATCACAGCGCTCAACAGTCTGTCCTTCCGGCGAAATGATGTCATCTATTTACCTTTTGAGGATTCCTTCGTGGAAGGAGATTACAGGCAGCAGGTAGTAACGGACCGGGACGGCGCGCGTTGGCTTGCGGTGGCCGGAGCGGAGATTGGACCTTTCGGAAGCCTGACCTTCCAAAAGACCGGGAAGGAACCGGAAAGTACATCGGCATTCGTGGCGGAGGGGAACAGACTGGAGACCCCGTTCTACCGTGTGCTTTTCAATGAAAAAGGCTATATAGAGGCCCTGACAGACAGGAGAAACGGACGGCAGCTGAGGGGAGAGGGCTATGCTTTGAATACCTTCCTGACGGCGGAGGAGGTATCTCTGGATTATGACAACTGGGACGTGGACGCAGACAGCGAATGTAAGTATGCGGACACTGCGGAACTGCTCTCCCGCCAGGTGGTGGCAGATGGAGCGGTGGAATACCGGATTCGGAGCAGCTACCGTCTGACGGACAAGTCAACATTGACCCAGGATATGATTTTCTACGGGGAGAGTCCTGAGATTGTGTTTGAGACCAGGATGGACTGGCAGGATGACCACAGATTCCTGAAGGCCGCCTTCGACACAAATGTCCACACAGACTATGCCAGCCAGGAAATCCAGTTCGGCTATATCCGCAGGCCCACGAACCGCAACACTTCCGTGGAGAAGGCAAAGTTCGAGGTATCCAACCATAAGTACACAGATTTGTCCGAGACCCGTTATGGAATTGCAGTGTTGAATGACTGTAAATACGGCATCAGCCTGAACGGGGGAAGTATGCGGCTGTCCCTGCACAAGGGCGGAAATGTGCCGGATTACCGGGGAGACAAGGGAGTGCATGCCTGCACTTACGCTTTACTGCCTCATATGGGAAGTATGGCTGCGGAAACGGTCATCCGCCCTGCTTACCAGCTGAACGAGAGGCCGCTGACAGTACAGGGAGCGCTTACGCTGGAGAGCCTGCTGACTGTGGACGCACCCAATGTAATCGTGGAGACGGTTAAGCCTGCTGAGGACGCCGGAAAGTGCTTTGTGCTCAGGCTTTACGAGGCGGAAGGAACCTACACCGATGCGGCTCTGCACTTCGGCGTAAAGGTCACGGGAATCGAAGAGACCAATATGTTGGAGGAGAGGGAAGCGGCGCTGGAGCCCGGTCAGGAGATAGCGCTGACATTCCGGCCTTTCCAGATCAGAACGTTGAAGGTTTTCTACTAAACGGGAGAATGCATATAAATAAAGGAGCAGAATAAGCGGTTCGGGCATTGCCTGGGCCGCTTATTCTATATGCACAGGCCGGCAATGGAAGTAGAGCATAAATATTTTTACAAACTACTACAGTAGTGTTGACAAACTGCCACGGCCGTGATACTGTATAGAAGAAGAGAAACTACTGCAGTAGTGTGGAAAGGAGGACACAAATGGATACAAAACTTTTTGACTCGGAGCTGAAGATAATGGGGGTGCTCTGGCGTGAGGGAGATGTGACGGCAAAGCATATATCCGATGTCCTGAAGGAAGAGACCGGCTGGAACATGAATACCACCTATACATTGATAAAAAGAT
>CAQUWW010000041.1:0-22810 GCA_948896875.1 uncultured Acetatifactor sp.
CGGGGGATCTCAATCATGGTGCCTACCTTGTACTTCAGGTCGGAACCGGCCTCGGCGATGATACGGTCGGCGGTTTCAACCACTGTCTTCTTAACGAACTTCAGCTCCTTGACCTCACCTACCAGCGGGATCATGATCTCGGGCACGATGTGCCAATCGGGATGAGCCTTGTTCACATTGATGGCGGCCTTGATGACGGCCTCGGTCTGCATTTCTGCGATCTCAGGATAGGTGACGGCCAGACGGCAGCCACGATGGCCCATCATGGGATTGAACTCATGGAGAGAGGAAATGATGGCCTTGATATCCTCCACGGTCTTGCCCTGAGTTTTTGCCAGCGCCTCGATATCCTTTTCCTCGGTGGGAACGAACTCATGCAGAGGCGGATCCAGGAAGCGGATATTGACATGCTTGCCCTCCAGGGCCTCGTACAGCTTCTCAAAGTCTCCTTGCTGCATGGGCTCCAGCTTGGCAAGAGCGGCCTTGCGCTGCTCCACGGTATCGGAGCAGATCATCTCGCGGATCGCGGCGATACGGTCGGGATCAAAGAACATATGCTCGGTACGGCACAAGCCAATGCCCTGAGCGCCGAAGGTCACAGCCTGCTGGGCGTCCTTGGGGGTATCGGCATTGGTGCGTACCTCCAGCTGGCGGTACTTGTCGGAGAGCTCCATGATCCGGCCGAAATAGCCGCCGGTGGTGGAAGCGGGCACGGTGGGGATCGCCTCGCCGTAAATGTTGCCGGTGGTGCCGTCGAGAGAAATATAATCTCCCTCATGATAGGTGCGGCCGTTCAATTCGAACTTCTTGTTGGCTTCGTCCATCTTGATGGCGCCGCAGCCGGAAACACAGCAGGTGCCCATACCGCGGGCCACCACTGCCGCGTGGCTGGTCATGCCGCCGCGCACGGTGAGAATACCCTGAGAGTAGTGCATGCCCTCAATATCCTCGGGAGAGGTCTCCAGGCGAACCAGAACGACCTTCTCCCCCTTCTGGCCCTGCTCCACGGCGTCCTCTGCGGTAAAGACGATCTTGCCGCAGGCGGCTCCGGGAGAAGCGGCCAAAGCGCTGGCCACGGGAGTGGCGGCCTTCAAAGCGGCCGGATCAAACTGCGGGTGCAGCAAAGCGTCCAGCTGCTTGGGATCGATCATCAGCAGCGCGTCCTCCTCGGTCTTCATGCCCTCGTCGATCAGATCGCAGGCGATCTTGATGGCGGCGGTGGCGGTGCGCTTGCCGTTTCTGGTCTGCAGCATGTACAGCTTGCCGTGCTCCACGGTAAACTCCATATCCTGCATATCTCTGTAGTGATTCTCCAATGTGGCACACACATCCTTAAACTGCTCAAAAGCCTCAGGGAACTTGTCCGCCATCTCCGTAATCTTCATAGGGGTACGTACGCCTGCAACCACGTCCTCGCCCTGTGCATTTGTCAGGAACTCACCAAAAAGGCCCTTTGCGCCGGTAGCCGGATCACGGGTAAATGCAACGCCCGTGCCGCAATCGTCGCCCATGTTTCCAAAAGCCATGGACTGTACGTTGACAGCAGTTCCCCAGGAATAAGGAATATCGTTGTCACGGCGATATACATTGGCACGAGGGTTGTCCCAGGAACGGAACACTGCCTTGATGGCACCCATCAACTGCTCCTTGGGATCATCCGGGAAATCCTTGCCGATCTTCGCTTTATACTCAGCCTTAAATTGTCCCGCAAGCTCCTTCAAATCATCTGCTGTCAGCTCCACATCCTGCTTTACGCCCTTCTTCTCCTTCATGGCGTCGATAAGCTGCTCAAAATACTTCTTGCCCACTTCCATAACCACGTCGGAATACATCTGAATAAATCTTCTATAGCAGTCCCAGGCCCAACGGGGATTGCCGGACATTTCTGCGATGACATTCACAACATCCTCATTCAGCCCCAGGTTCAGGATTGTATCCATCATACCGGGCATGGATGCTCTCGCGCCGGAACGAACCGATACCAGCAACGGATTCTCCTTATCACCAAACTTTTTGCCGGTAATTTCTTCCATCTTTACTATATACTCATTAATCTGTGCCTGTATTTCATCGTTGATTTCCCTTCCGTCCTCATAGTACTGCGTACAGGCCTCCGTTGTAATCGTAAAGCCCTGAGGCACCGGAAGTCCCAGTCCGGTCATCTCCGCCAGGTTTGCACCCTTTCCACCCAGAAGTTCGCGCATGTCGGCGTTCCCTTCCGTAAACAAGTACACCCATTTTCTCATCTTTTTTCTCCCTTTCTTTTTAGATTCTTGAGCGGCCAGAAAATATCCGCTATCTGACAGAAAAACAAATATCCGTCAGTATTTTAATATTGTAACAATTTGCCAAAGGAATATCAACCCATATCTTGGCAATTCTTGACCCGACTCTTTAATTTCGTGCAACCTGTCCATTTTTCACCATTTGCAGATGACATTCTGCACAACAAAAAGCAGCTTGTAAGCGTTTACATGGTTGCACTTACAAGCCTCTTCCTTCGCTGCTATCCAATTCTGCATCGCTTTCCCGTCCATTCACAGCCATTCGGCCATATGTGCTCCGCAATGCCCCGTCACTTTCTGCCGACATTGGCTGGTATGGCTGTCGGGAGAAAGCTGTCAAAAATAAAGATATCAAAATATTTTTTTGCTTCCGCCAACTGCTCTTTGCTGCGAATGGTCCAGGCGGCCGCCTTGCTGTGATAGAAGCTGCGGCAGATCCTTCTGGATAAGATTTTCGGATATTTGCAATTATATGCAATAAAATCAGGTCGGCCTACCCAGTTAAACAGCAGATTCTGTAACAGAAAAGAGAAGGCACCCACATATTCCCCCTCCTTCAGAAACGCATCCGAAAGCTGCCCCCTGACGATCTCTCTCCTGTGTGTCCGATACCAGAACACAGCCAACGGATTGAAGGACTCTATGCAATACAATCCCTTATATTCGGAAAGAAGCCTGTCCACAGCCGGACAAAGAGACATATTGGTCCACTCGATTTTCAATTCCACAATCAATGGTACACGTCCGTCTACCAGCCGCAGCACATCTTCCAGCTTCGGAATCCTCTCCTGTGTCCCGCACAGCCTAAATTGCCGCAACTCATTATAAGTATAGTCGCAGAGCTTTCCCTGCCCACGACAGATTCTATCCAATGTGAAGTCATGGAATACCACAGGAATCCCATCCCTGGTAAGCTGCACATCCAGTTCAATACCAAACCCCGCTTCCACCGCCCGCCGGAAAGCCGCCATAGAATTCTCCGGTATCCCCGCCGCATTGTCATGCAGTCCTCTGTGCGCATACAACCATTTCGTAAAAGGAGCCGTATCCGGCTTATAAGCCACTCTCGGCATAATCATCAGAAAATAGAGTCCTGCCAATACAAGGATACAGATGAAAAACACAAGCACTATCTTCATCGTTCTAAAATCAATCCTTTCCTCATTTAAGTACTGCTTCTACTTTAACCCTTTTCCGGATACTTTGCAAGTTTCTCCTCTAAAACTTTCCCGTCCGCCTTTCCACCCGCTTCCGGCCGCCATGATTTCCCGCGATTTTCCTTGCTAATTCAAAGGTTTTGTGTATAATAATAGAAGTATACTATACGCCTGTCCGACAAAAAAGAACCGGCAGACGCGGGAAATGAGGATTTAAAATGATAAGTGTAAACAATGTAACTCTGAGAATCGGCAAGAAAGCGTTATTTGAGGATGTTAATATCAAATTTACCGAAGGCAACTGCTATGGTGTCATCGGTGCAAACGGCGCCGGTAAGTCCACCTTTTTGAGAATTCTGTCAGGTGACCTGGAAACCACAAGCGGCGACATCACCATTACGCCCGGACAGCGTCTTTCCGTGCTGGAGCAGGATCATTTCAAATATGATAACTACCCGGTAATGGATACTGTCATCATGGGAAATGCCCGATTGTATCAGATCATGAAAGAAAAGGATGCTATCTACGCAAAGGAGGATTTCACTGACGAGGACGGTATTCTGGCCAGTGAACTGGAAGCGGAATTTGCGGAAATGGACGGATGGGAAGCGGAATCCAATGCCTCCATGGTGCTGAACGGCCTGGGAATCGGCATGGAATTTCATGATTCTCTGATGAAAGATCTGGACGGCAGTCTGAAGGTAAAGGTGCTGCTGGCCAAGGCCCTGTTCGGCAATCCGGACATTCTGCTGTTGGACGAGCCTACCAACCATCTGGATCTGGATGCCATCGCATGGCTGGAAGAATTTCTGATCGATTTCCAGAATACCGTGATTGTAGTGTCTCACGACCGTTATTTTCTGAATAAGGTATGCACCCATACCGCCGATATCGATTATGGCAAAATTCAGCTCTATGCCGGCAATTATGATTTCTGGTATGAATCCAGCCAGCTGTTGATCCGTCAGATGAAGGAAGCCAACAAGAAAAAAGAGGAGAAAATCAAGGAACTGCAGGAATTTATCTCCCGATTCTCCGCCAATGCTTCCAAGTCCAAACAGGCCACCTCCCGAAAACGCGCTTTGGAGAAAATCGAGCTGGATGAAATCAAACCTTCCAGCAGAAAATACCCTTACATTGATTTCCGTCCCGACCGTGAAATCGGAAATGAGGTGCTCACTGTGGAACACCTGTCTAAAACCGTCGGCGGTGAAAAAGTGTTGGATGATATCTCCTTCGTGGTAGGCCATGATGACAAAATTGCCTTCGTCGGCGGCCAGGAGCTGGCCAAAACCACGCTTTTCCAGATTCTCATGGGTGAGATGGAGCCGGACGAAGGGACCTATAAATGGGGTGTCACCACTTCCCAGGCCTATTTTCCAAAGGACAGTACGGAAGAATTCAACAACGATCTGACCATTGCGGAATGGCTTACCGGCTATTCTCCCGTAAAGGATGTCACCTATGTGCGCGGGTTCCTTGGACGTATGCTCTTCGCCGGTGAAGACGGCGTCAAGAAGGTAAAGGTGCTCTCCGGAGGAGAAAAAGTGCGTTGTCTGTTGTCTAAAATGATGATCAGCGGCGCCAACTGTCTGGTGTTCGACGAGCCCACCAACCACCTGGATATGGAGTCCATCACCGCCCTGAACAACGGCCTGATCAAGTTTCCGGGCGTGGCATTGTTCTCCTGTCATGATCACCAGTTTGTGCAGACCACAGCCAACCGCATTATGGAAATCCTGCCGGACGGACATATGATTGACAAAATTACTTCTTATGACGAATATCTGGCCAATGATGAAATGGCAAGAAAGCGGACCGTATTCACCGCTCAGAAGGAAGAGGAAGAATATTGACAGAGAAGTCAGTCCATGGAAAGGCGCGGGAATTATGATACAGCCAATTGATTTACATGTACATTCCAATCGATCAGACGGCACTTTTTCTCCTGCCGGACTGGTAGACTATGCCATGGAAAAAGGTCTGAAAGCGTTTGCGCTCACGGATCATGACACGGTGGACGGACTGGATGAGGCCATACATTACGCCGCAGGACTAAGGGCCTCGTCCCCCGTCCCTGAGAATGTACCTGAAGTCATCCCGGGAATTGAATTTTCAGCCGAATATCAGGGAAAAGATGTCCACATTGTGGGACTGTATATAGACTATCAGGAAAAAGCGTTCCGGGAACAGCTCCAGGCATTTGTAGATTCCCGCATCACAAGGAATCAGAAAATCTGCGGTTTATTGCAAAAGGCAGGGGTTCCTGTCATTTACGAAGATCTCCTGGCAGAATTTCCCGATGCGGTCATCACCAGAGCTCATTACGCAAGATATATGCTGCGTCATGGTTACGTTGGCACTATGGCGGAAGCCTTTGAACGTTATATTGGGGACGGCTGTCCCTGTTATATCCCCCGGGAAAAAATAACGCCGGCAGAGGCAGTGAAACTGATTGGGGAAGCATCCGGCGTCTCCATATTGGCGCATCCTGTGCTCTACCATATGACAGATGCCCAATTGGAACAACTGACAGTCCGTTTAAAAGAGGCCGGTCTGGTCGGCATAGAAGCCATCTACAGCACCTATACTCCCGCGGAAGAACGCCACATCCGCTCTCTGGCTGCAAAGTACGATCTGCTCATCAGCGGCGGCAGCGATTTCCATGGCGCCAACAAGCCGGGATTGGATCTGGGTAATGGATACGGAAAGCTTTTCGTCCCCTCTTCGGTGCTGGATACCATCAGGCGATACAGGGAGATTCTATTGTCATGAATAACGTATCGTAAAAGGCAGCAGGATTTTCCTGCTGCCCGTCGTTTTTCGCACCTTCTGTTCAGACTGTTACAATCAGATATCTGCCGTCACCGATGTCAAACACTTCGTCCGCATCCAGAATCTCTTCATCCATTGCACCTTCAATATCGATGCCTTCATCCTCGAAGTACCTGATCACCTCTTCAACAGACTTGACTACAACTGCCATGGACTCCTCCAAAAAGTTCTCAGCTTCCTCAAAGGTCTCCGCAACCTCCTTGGGAAAAAGCTGCAGCTGATTTTCCAGAAAGCACTCCAACACATCGTCGTCAAACTGCATTCTTAACCCTCCTTTCCTTTCAGAAGTTTATACTCTTGCCCACATGATAATACGATTGAGAATTTATGTCAATATATAATTCATTTTCAAATATATCTAAGAAGCTCCAATGGATGTTCAATCAATACATCTGCTCCTCCTTCTTCCAGTTCCCTGCGTTCCCGAAATCCCCAGAGTGCGCCCACGGTAAAGATTCCGGCATTTTTGCCTGTCTTCATATCCGTAGCCGTGTCTCCCAGATACAGCACATCTGCCGCCGTCACTTTAAGCTGTGCAAAAATCTGAAAAACCCCTTCCGGGCTTGGCTTGATGGCCACCTCCTCCTTCTGCCCCTGTATCACATCAAAATATTCCTTTCCAAACAAAGTCTCAATCACATTGATTGTCTCTGCGTGAGGCTTATTAGAAAACACTGCAATTTTGATCCCCTGGGCCTTCAGTGCCGCCAAAAGCTCCGGAATGCCTTCATAAGGCCGCACTCTGTACATGCAGTTCTCCCGGAAGATTTCCCTGTAGCGGGCGTAAGCCTCTTCAAAATGCACCAGCTGCGTATCTCCGCCGGCCTTCAAGGCCCGTCTGACCAGGTTCGCCGCACCGTCACCGACAAAATATTTATACTGCTCCACGGAAAAAGGACCATATCCGAAGAGCTCCATCGTCCTGTCTCCGCTGTACTTTATGCTGTGAATAGAATCTGAAAGTGTCCCGTCCAAATCAAATATTACCGCTTTTCTGCTCATTCGAGCCACCCCTTTGCCTCCTGGTACAGCCTGCTCACCGGCAGTCCCACCACATTATTATAATCGCCCTCAATGCCCTTCACATATCTGGCAAAAATCCCCTGTATTCCATAGGCTCCCGCCTTATCCATGCACTCTCCGCTGTCCACATAGGCGGTAATCTCCTCTACGCTCAAAGGGTAGAAATATACCCTGGTGGATTCATGAAACACTTTCTGCCTCACATACTCCTCTTCCCTTCGGCTTCCAGGACGATATAACAGTGTCACGCCTGTGTACACCTCGTGACATCTCCCTGAGAGCCTTTTGAGCATTTCTATAGCCTGTATTCTATCCGCAGGCTTTCCAAGAATCTGTCCCTCTATGGCCACCACAGTATCCGCACCCACAATCAGGAAATCCTCGCTGTCCTCTTCCAGAGTTTCAAGCACTGCTTCCGCCTTCTGCCTGGCCAGTTCTTCCACCACCTGTTCCGGAAGAGAGGCTGTCGTCCTCTCTTCCACCTGGCTTACCTTCACTTCAAAATCCAGTCCAATCTGCGCAAGAAGCTCCCTCCTGCGAGGTGATGCCGATGCAAGTATAATTTTCATCTCTACCTCCAGATCCATTCTGATCACGATTCATGATGTATCTCCGGAATAAAAGTCCTGGTAATCAGGCCGTCTTCCTCAAAAGCTTTCTTCGCTTCCGCAGCCGCTTCCACACAGAACTCCTTCTGAGAGCACCATGCCTGCTGCCCCCTTTTACTTACTTTCTCATACGTACCATTCCCACGCAGCACGGATGCCTTCACATTATCCCGCAGCTGGCTCTGAAGGATATGCAGCAGTTTTTCTTTCAGTTCCGGCTGGTCCACCGGGAACAGTATTTCCACACGCCTCTCCAGGTTCCGGGGCATCCAGTCCGCGCTGCCGCAGTAAATCTCATAATGCTCGTCATTTTCAAAATAGAATATTCTGCTGTGTTCCAGGAAATCCCCTACAATGGAACGTACCGTAATATTCTCGCTGATCCCCTTGATTCCTGTCTTCAGACAGCAGATGCCTCTGACAATCAGATCAATCTTCACTCCGGCAGACGACGCGGCGTACAGGGATGCAATGATATCCTGATCACACAGCGAATTCATCTTGGCAATAATCCGCGCAGGTCTTCCGTCCAGAGCATACCGTCTCTCCCGTTCAATGAGATACTGGAACCTTTTTTTCAGCCACAGAGGCGCCACAGACAGCTTGTTCCATACCAATGGCTCGGAATATCCTGACAGCATATTGAAAACAGCTGTGGCATCCTCACCGATGGACTCCGAACAGGTCAGAAGCCCTATGTCTGTGTATAATTTTGCCGTGGCATCGTTATAATTGCCGGTACCCAGATGCACATACCGGCGGATGCCATCCTCTTCCCTGCGTACCACCAGCGTAATCTTGCTGTGGGTCTTCAGCCCCACCAGACCATAGATGACATGGCAGCCCGCTTTCTCCAGCATCCTGGCCCACACGATATTGTTCTCCTCGTCGAAACGAGCCTTTAATTCCACCAGAACCGACACCTGTTTGCCATTTTCCGCGGCCTGTGCCAAAGCCGCAATAATAGGCGAATGTCCGCTGACACGGTACAGCGTCTGCTTGATGGCCAGGACCTCCGGATCTCTGGCTGCCTGACGGATAAATTCCACCACAGGTTCAAAGGTCTGATACGGGTGATGCAGAAGAATATCATTCCTGCGGATTTCATCAAATATGGTACAGCCGGTTGGCAGCTGCGGCACCGGCTGCGGAATATGCCTGGGCGCTTTGAAGTGTTCAAACCCTTCCAGTCCGTACATTTTCATCAGCACAGTCAGATCCAGAGGACCGTCTATTGCATAAATATTTGTCTCCTCGATTCGAAGCTCATCCCGAAGAACTTTCAGCAGTCTTTTGTCACAATGTGCCGCCACCTCCAGACGAATGGCCTCGCCCCACTGTCTCTTTTTCAACTGCTTTTCAATCTCTTTCAGCAGATCCGCCGCCTCGTCTTCCTCGATGGTCAGATCCGCATTTCGCATGATTCTGAAAGGATAGGCACATTCGATATCATAATTCAGGAACAGCTTATGCATATTCCTTTCGATGATTTCCTCCAGAAAGATAATCTTTCTGGATTCTCCTCCTGTTGGAAGCTCAATGATACGGCTGAGCACCCCCGGCACCTGCACAGTGGCAAATTCAAGCTCCTCTCCGCTGTCCTTCTTGCGGACCAGAGCCGCAATATTCAACGTTTTATTCCGAATCAGCGGAAACGGCCTGGAAGAATCCACCGCCATAGGTGTCAATACCGGATATACATTTTCTTCAAAATACTGATCCACAAAAGCTGCTTCCTTCTTGGTCAGATCCTCATACCTGCGTATCACCTGCAGACCGTTCTGCTTCAATTTGGGCAGAAGCGAACGATTATAAGTAGTATATTGTAAATCTACCAGCTCGTGGATCGCCACATCCAGTCTGGCCAGCTGCTCTTTGGGCGTCAGCCCCGCTATATCCGGTTTCTGGTATTTTGCATTGACCATATCCTTCAGAGAGGCCACCCGGATCATAAAAAATTCATCCAGGTTGGAAGCGGTTATCCCCAAAAATTTCAACCGTTCAAACAGAGGAGTGTTCTTATCTCTGGCCTCATTCAACACTCTGTGATTAAACAGAATCCAACTGATCTCCCTGTTGGTATAATATTTCGGATCATAAAAATCAATTTCTCCCATAGCTTTCACCCCATTTTAAAATATTTTTTTCTGCTTCAACACAGGTTCCACACTGAATACCTCTTTAAAAAAGTCCCCATTTGCCTCAAAAAAGCCCTTTTCCAAAGTCATATCCTCCTGGGTATCCACAGCAAGTATTAACTGGTTTTCCTTTAGAACAACTTTCAGATTCTTTAATTTCTGCTTGTGGCTTCTGTCCAGACTGTTCGCCAGCCGTAAGATAGCCGTCAGCTTCGCCACAATCAGGAAGGATTCTCTGCTCAGATCCATATCCGTCTCCGGTCCGTCATACACAAATTTGCTGTGATTGAACCGGACCACATTGGCAACGATTTCTCTCTCCTGGTGGGAGAGACCGATAATCTCCGTAGCCATAACAATCTGGTAGGAAGTCTCGCCGATATTCACCAGACTGATATACTTTCCGCAGTCATGAAGTATGGCGGCCAGCCGCAGATAAAGACGTTCCCTCTTCCCCAGACCATGTACCCTTTTCATGCTGTCAAAAATAGTGGTGGTAAATTGTTCCAGCACCTCCGAACGCTTCCGGCTTCCCATATAACGTTTACTGATATTGACGGCACAGGCTATGATATCTTCTTCAAAATCATGCTCTCCCTTGAGCATTTTAATCTTCTCCGCATATTCATAGGCAATACCGTCACAAAGTGTCACGCCCGGCAGCCAGATCTGTTCGATTCCCATCATCTCCCCGATATATTTGATGAGAACAGCACAGATGAACAGCAAGGGCACCCGCTCTTCCGAAATATCCATATAGCTTGCGATCTCAGCCGGATTCCTGCTGCGAAGCACATCATAAATCCTGTCGAATTCCTCCCGATCCAGGAAAGTTCTCCTCTCCGCCTTCCCTCTCTTCCGCAGCGCCCAGGGTGTGAGATAGTCATCCACCACAATCAGATTCCGAATCTCTTTATCCTTCAGATAAAGCTTTTTATAAGTATCCAGTCTGGCCATGGCCATCTCGTTGATCAGCTCCTCTGTCTGGGAACTTTTTACTGAAAAACGATTCAGATAATCCTGCAGACGCAGGACACCCAGACGCAGGTTCTGAGTGGACACCAGTGTATCCTTATCAAACAGCGACAGCTGGATACTGCCCCCTCCGATATCCAGTATAGCGGTTTTCTCCTCGATAATCTTCCGGAAGCTGTCCCCCTTGGAGGCAACAGATTTGTAATCCAGAAAGCGCTGCTCGGAATTGCTCAGCGTCTCCACCCGGATTCCTGTTCGCTGGGCAATCTGATCCTGCACAATGGTGGTATTCTGCGTCTCCCGTATGGCGCTTGTGCCATAGGCCTTATAACCCACCACTCTGTATGACCGCATAATATCTGAAAAATCTTTCAGTGTCCGGCAGAGCTCATCCATTTTTTCATTGCTGATCTTGCCCATTGCAAAGGTATCCGAACCCAGATCCAGCCGCTTTGTCACACAGTCGATCTCCCGCATATTGTCCTTGCCGGAAAATTCGAATATCTTGAGGGTCAGTTCATAGCTGCCCACATCAATCGCCGCAAAAGTTTTGATAGCCATGTTTGCCTCCTATTCCAGTTCCGGAGTATTCCTGTAAATGCCCTTCCTCTGAGATAAATTTCCGGCAGCATAGAGACGCTTCCGTAAATTTATCTGGGCATTTTCAGAAATACTCCTGATTCCAGTTCCGCAGGGTTTCTGCAAATGCCCTTCCTCTGAGATAAATTTCCGGCAGCATAGAGATGCTTCCGTAAATTTATCTGGGCATTTTCAGAAACTCTGCTGTTTTAGTTCCGCAGTGTTCCGCAGATATAATCGATAAATTGCTGGGCGGTGCGGCCGGAAAGGCCTCCGTGGGACAGTTCCCATTTATTTGCCTCCAGCAGCAGTTCTTCCTCCGGCATTGTCACGCCGCTTCGCTCCGCCAGGGCTTTTACAATGCCCTGGAACTGCTTTTTGTCCGGCGCTCCGAAGTAGATCGTCACGCCGAAGCGGTATACCAGAGACAGCTTTTCCTGTACGGTGTCGCTGGTATGCATATCCTGTCGTATCTCTTCCTTGTCGCCGTAATTCTCCCGGATGAGGTGTCTGCGGTTGGAGGTGGCGTAAATCAGCACATTTTCCGGTTTCTTTTCCAGCCCGCCCTCAATGACGGCTTTCAGGTATTTATATTCTATCTCAAATTCTTCAAAGCTCAGATCATCCATGAAAAGTATAAATTTATAATTACGCCCTTTGATCTGATTGATGACCTCGTTCAACTCCTGGAACTGGTGCTTATATACTTCAATAATCCTCAGTCCTCTGTCATAGTACTCGTTGGCAATCGCCTTGATGCAGGAGGATTTACCCGTCCCGGCATCGCCGAACAACAGGCAGTTATTTGCCTTTCTCCCGGCCACGAAGGCTTCCGTATTGTCAATCAGCTTTTTCTTCTGAATTTCATAGCCTACCAGATCATCCAACCGCACGTGCAGGATGCGCGGAATGGGCTCCACAGAAACGCCCTGCTCCGTCCTGTGCCCGATGCGGAAGCATTTGTAAAGTCCGAACTTTCCGACACCGTATTTTCGATAAAATTCCGTCAAAATCTCTTTCATGTCTTCCGCGCTGTCGCTCTGTCCCAGCTCTTTTGCCAGTCCGCAGATACATTCGCATATTCGGGAATTGTAGACCCCCCTGTCCGCGCTGCTTCCTTCGTAATGTTCCACCAAGGGAAATCCCTTCACCGCAAGCTTCCGGCACAGCGGTGCAAAATCATAATCCAACAGCTCTTTGAAAATTTCCATGTCATGGAGTACCGCCTCATTGATGGTTCCCCCCATCTCTCCGCGCATCTCACAGCCCCGGCTGTAACCATTCTCACAGGTCACAAGCAGATGAGCCAGATAGCAATGCCACAGATTGCCATGGAAACCATAGACTCCAGCCTGAGCGATGAGCTCGTGCATACATTCATAAAATTCTCCAGACTGATTTCGGATCGGATTTTCCCCGCTCTCCAATGGCGTATCCAGAACGCCGTCCTCATATTTTGATACCAGATCATCCAGCCGGGCCAGCAGCCTGTCCCTGCCCTCCGGAAACTCTCTGTACACCATCAATTCCTGTATTCTCATCCTTCACCCTTTCATCCATTTTTTAATAATTTCCCAGAATCTTCATATTCCTGGCCTCGTCTCTCAGTCCTCTCAAGGCATTTTTCACGGCGCTGTCCGCCAGATTTCCCTCAAAATCAATGAAAAAGCGATACTCCCAGTTTCTATCCTCTATGGGACGGCTCTCTATCTTTGTCATGTTCAAATTATTATAGATGAAATGAGACAGCATGTGATACAGAGAACCGCTCTCATGGGGCACCTCAAAACAAATACTGACCTTTTTTGCCTCTTTCCTGAAGATCTTCTGGTTGGTCACAATGATAAATCTTGTGGAATTGTTGCCGGAATGATTTACCTTTCTCTGCAGCACCTCCAGTCCGTAAACCCCCGCCGCGTATTCGCTTGCGATGGCCGCCTGGGTTTTGTCCTGCTCATCCGCCACCTTTTGGGCCGCAAAGGCATTATTCTGCATACTGATCTGGCGCCAGTCATGATTCTCCAGGTACCTGGCGCTCTGCATCAGCGACTGCGGATGGGAATAAACTGTCCGAATATCCCCAAGCTCCGCCCCCGGAACGCCCAGAAGACAATGCTCAATGGGGATAATCTGTTCCCCTACAATATAATTCTCATACTCCTGCAGCAAATCATAAATTTCATTCACAATCCCGGCCGTGGAATTCTCAATGGGAAGCACTGCAAAGTCGGCGCTGCCCTCATCTATGGCATTCATGGCATCCCGGAAGGAATCCACATGAAAGCTGTTCACTGCCTCTCCAAAATACTCCACCATGGCCGCCTGGGAATAAGCTCCCTCCGCCCCCTGGAACACCACTCTGGCCTTGCCCGTCTCCAGCTCGTCCACACCGATAAAGGGAAGCTTTCCCAGACTGCCACTCTCCGATAAAAGCTGGTATTGAAGCTTTCTGCTCATGGACATGATCTGTTCAAAAAGCTCCTCCACCCCGACCCGGTTGAATTCATTGTGGGTCAGAGACCTGACCTTCGCCAGCTTTTCCATCTCCCGCTGCTTGTCGAAAACCTTCTTCCCTGTCGCAATCTTATATTCCGCCACCTGTCTGCAGAGATTCATACGTTTCTCGTATAATTCCACAATCTCTGCATCGACAATGTCAAGCTGTTCGCGCAATTCCAGTAAATCCATTCCATTCGCTCCTTTATCTTTTCCATCTCTGAAGTTTTCTTGCTTTTCTATCTTTTTTCTATATTATACCAAATCAAGCTTGATAGCAAGTCAAAAGGGGTGTAAAATAAGAGAAGCCGCATCGACGGTAATAAATGCGGGAAAGATGCCTTGATGAATGGAGATTTATATGAATAAAGCAGTAAAAATTACGTTATCTGTGACAGCGGTTCTTATTCTTGCGGCTCTGGCAATCGTGATCATGCTCTCCCAGCGTGTGGCAATGAACCCGGAGGGGACTGTGGGAAACACCGCGGGCAATCTGAACAATGACGGACTGTTCTGTGAATGTAACGGTACCGTTTATTTCTATAACGCATTCCCGGAAGGCGGCCTTTTCGCCATGAATCCGGACGAAAGCAATATCCGCAGGGTCAACAATCTCGAAGTCCGCAATATTCTGGCCGGAGGACGCTATCTATACTATTTCCACACCGGCAAATCCGCTATGGCTACAAGCTTCGGCAATGCTCTGGGGATCAAATCCTTCCAGCGAAGTAAACTGGACGGAAGCAATGCCACAACACTGAGCACCGATGTGGTGGTAACCGGACAGCTTGTGAATAATTATCTCTATCTGCTGACTTCCACCAATTCCGGGCCCTCTTTCTACAAAATGAAAATTGACAATTCCGACAAGATAATGCTGGCCGACTACCTCATTAACCCTGCCTGTGCGGAGAACGGCGTCATTTACTTCAATGGTACGCAAAGCGACCATTATCTCTACGGATTGAACACTGCCACAGATGTTCCCTACGAAATCTGGAGAGGAAATGTGTGGTATCCTATTGTAGAGGGCGATTATGTGTATTATATGGATGTGGCCAACGAGTATAGATTGTGTCGATATTCCCGATCTCAGGATGTGATCGAGGTACTGACCCAGGATAGAGTTGACTGCTTCAACATGGGCGGCGGCTACATTTATTATCAGAAAAACGGCGACGATGCGAAGCTGATCTGCATGCGCACGGACGGTACCGATGCGAAGACCGTTGCGGAAGGCAACTATACGAAAATCAACATGACTTCTCAGTATGTCTATTTCCAACAGTTTGGAGATGATTCCACCATATATCATTCCCTGCTGGGAAGCAGTAGTTACGAGCCTTTTCATGGAGCAAGAGAAGCCACACAGTAATCCTGGCGGCTTCTTTTCCTATGGCTTCTGAACTTCACACAGCCTTTCGATTCCCACGGAAAGCAAAACGGCTTCTACTCCTCATTCCTCGATATGGTCCAGTCCCTGACTGAGGATCGTCACAATATGGGAATCCGCCAGAGAATAGAATATAGTCTTGCCCTCCCGGCGGTTCTTCACCAGATCCATCTGCTTCAGCACCCGCAGCTGGTGGGAAATCGCCGACTGGGACATATTGAGCACAGCCGCAATATCGTACACACACATCTCGGAAGTGAGAAGCACATACAGAATTTTCAGCCTTGTTCCGTCCCCGAACACTTTGAAGAATTCCGCCAGGTCCTGCAGCTCTTCCTCGGGAGGCATATTTTCGTCTATCTGTTTCAATGTCCTGTCATTCACATGAATGTATGCGTTTTCTTCCATGTCTGCTTCGTCCTCCCTTTTTAATGCCTTTTCATTCCATCCGATAACATTTACAGCGTTCAAAAATTCATTTCCCACCTCTTTATTGGGAATATATACCTCTTTTCTCTCAAAATCATAAGCAAGATATCCGAGATGTACCAGCAATGTGAGGACATCGTCCGCGGTATGGAAGGCTCAGGCACTCCCATAGCCGGATGCCTCCACCGCCCCATTGACCGCAACTATTACTGTACTTGAGTATACCATTCTCGAAAAGCCGTGTCAAACCAAATCCCTTTTCCCATATCCCCAGGATGCCAGTCCCAGAGCCAGAATCGTCACCGCTGCCCCAACGGCCCAGGAACCTTCAGGACTTTTTACTCCTGAAAAAATGTCCGCCCCGTTGCTGTAGGAAAAAGGATTCATCACTTTCAGCTTCTCCAGCGCGGGGACTACTCTGGAGAACAGATCCAGCAGATAGAGAAGCACCGCCAGGCCGATGGCAGGTCCCAGAGGCTTCCTGCTGCGCAGCGCAGACAGCAGAAAGCAGACCGTACCGATTTCCAGACACATCAGGAATGCAGTTCCGTGATATCCTGCAAAATGTTCCAAATCCGGCATACTGCCCATCCAGGCAAATCCGGCCAGACTGAACACCACACAGATTCCATGGAAGACCACCAGCAGTGCAGTCATAGCGGCATACTTTTCTCCAATAATTCTCCCCCTTCCCAGCGGAAGCGCATTCAGGAATTCACAGGTATGTCCTTCTTCCTCCTTTGCCACCATTCCCGCCCCCAGCATGGCCGCAAACATGGCACCTCCCAGGGAAATCAGGATGCAGATCTCCACGGCGTAATAGCCCTCCAGCGTGCCGATTCCCATCTTATCCATTCCCAGCGCCTCGGAAAATACTCCCATGTTGGCAAATGCCTCTGACATCTCCCCCATGGATTCCGCCACACTGTCATACAGACACAGACACCCCAGACTCAGGCCGCCAACACAGAATGCCCAGATCAACAGCATTTTTACATTCATTTTACATTCCTGCCAGAATAAATACATGTACTCACCTCTTTCTAATCCACTCCGCCTCAGTCATAAAAATGCAGAAACACTTCCTCCAGAGAAGGCTCCGCAATCAGTAAATCCCTGACTTCCACCCCTTCCAGCGCTTTCAACAGCCGCGCCATCTCCCCGCGATAAGAAAACGTAATCTCCTCCCCCCGCTGCGTCAGTTCCGCTGTTCCTTCCAGACGGGAGAGCCTCTCCCCCAGACTCTCCCAGGCTTCTTCCGGCACAATCACCTTTATTCTGCGCAGATTGGTCTTCGTCAGATTCTCCACGGATTCCACCTTTACCAGCTCTCCGTCCCGGATGATTCCCGCATGCCTGCAATATTGCTTCACTTCCTGCAATACATGAGAGGAAAGAAAACAGGTGGCACCCTCTCTGTTGCGCTCCGTCAACAATTCAAAAAAGGCTTCCTGCATCAACGGATCCAACCCGGAAGTAGGTTCATCCATGATCACCAGATCCGGCTTATGCTGCAGGGCACAGACAATTCCCACCTTTTTCCGGTTTCCCAGAGACAGCTGTCCGATTTTCTTCTTCCCGTCCACCTCCAGCCTGTCACAAAGCCGTTTCGCTTCGTCTCCGCAGTCCAGTCCCCGCACCTTTGCCGCATATCGAATCACTTCATCCACTCTCATGGCAGGATAGAAAAATGCCTCCGAAGGCATATAGCCCACCCGTTTTAAAATTTCAGTCTGCTCTCTCCCCACACTTTTCCCCAGCACATAAGCCTCGCCGGACGTGGGATGTATCATACCCAGCAGACAGCGGATGGAAGTGGACTTCCCGGCGCCATTGGGCCCCAGATAGCCGAAAATATCTCCCGCCTCCACAGTCAGATTCACATTCCTGATACCTCTGTTTTTCCCGTAATTTTTCGTCAGATTTCTTGTCTCTATTGCAGATGCCATACCTTTTTCTTCCCTTTCCGCACGTCCTTTGATTGCTTCCATTTCCCTGCCCTTTACACTACCTGCGCTTATTTGCTTTCCCACAGGCCCCCCTGGAACCGGCTTCCTCCCCGCAGGCGCCTTTCTGATAGGCCTGCAGCATAGCGTTCAGCTGCTTCGTGTCCACATATCGCTTTGCCTTGTTGGCCAGAAAAGCACATGCATACGCCGCCACACAGAAAAAAACAAATATTCCTGTGGCTATTATTTCCCTGTCAAACCACCCGAACAGATAACTGATTATTGTGTACAGCGCCGCACAAAGCGCCGACAGCCCCAGTTCCTTTCCTCGAAGATGTTCTGCCTCGTCAAAATTATCCAAAACCAGTACCTGCAGATACCCCATTCCATAAGTGGCCAAAATCATCTCAGCCATATGCAGCAGACTGGCCGTATAAATCCCCTGCAATACTCGATACACCGCGTAATAAAACAGAAAGATAAAAAAGTAAATGCAGGCTTTGTATTCCACGGCCACTTCCGTTCCCAGCCATTGAAGCCACTGTTCCTTTCTTCTGTCGAGACGATTTTCTTTGGATTCCCCATCCTCTCTTTTCACGTGCTTTCCCACATTTTTTTCTCTCTGGTTCTTCTGCATATCCTTCTCTATTTCTTCCTGTACCCTTCCATTGCCTTTCCAGTCTTTTATTTCCGCAGATACTTCTCTCCATCCCGCTCTGTGTCCTCTCATGCTCCGGCTCCTCTCCTGAGCTGTCTGCGCAGCTCTCCCGCATATCTCCTGGAAATGACGATCTGTTCTCCGTTCCTGAGAGATGCCAGAATCCGCCCTTCTGACTGACTTTTCAGCCACTCTACCTGATACAGATTCACCGCCATGGTTCTGGCGCAGCGAACAATTCCCCGTTGCGCATATTCTTCCAAAATTGCCTCCAGATTTTCTCTGAGCCGGTAAACATCTGTCTCCAGATAAGCGTACAGATGACCGTCAACACTCTCAAAATAGTAAACTTCCTCCGGCGTAAAATAATACCGCTGTTCCCCTTCCTCTTTCACACCAGCCAATCTGTCGTCTGTGCCGGAGAACAGCTTCATCACATGGGATATCTCCCGGGTCATTTCCCGGTATCTGATCAGGATTTCTTCCTCTCCCGTGTCTATTTTCTGCAGTGTTATCTTCATGCTCTGTGCCCTTTTCTACGGATACTGATGGCCATCCGGCCGTTTCATGCCTTGAATAGCCCTTTGATTATAGGGTTCGCGAAGCGGTTCCTATAATAGAATCCAAAACAGGATTCTATTATCCAAATTCTATAATAAGGTCATTATATCATGTACCCCGAATTTCACAATAAGGGCCCCGCCGGAATACCATTTGGGGGGCCTGAAATGCATCGGAATCGGAAATCTTTCAAAACAAAAAGAACAGCCTGCGCAATTATTTTGCGCTCCTTTGTCTGGTAACTTCATACATCAGTATCGAAGCGGCGCAGCTTACATTAAAGGATGTGGCATAAGATTTTTCAGACATGGGAATTGTACAGAGCAGGTCACAATATTCCTTAAAGGCTCTGTTCAGGCCCATCGTCTCATTCCCCATCATCAGCATAAGAGGAATCGTCAAATTAGCAGTACAGATTGGCTTTTCATCGTGTGCCGTAGTCCCTATTGTGGTAAAACTGGGATACCTTTTTTTCAGTCGATCTATATACTCAAATAACACTTTGTTGTCAGAAATTCTGATAACAGGCAGATTAAAAAATGACCCCATCGCCGAGACCACCACGTCCGGGTCATACAGATCTACCGCATGGCCGGTAATGACAAGCATATCCGCTCCCAGTGCATCACAGGAACGGATCATAGTGCCAAGATTCCCCTTGTTGGATGGCCGGTCAAATAAAACCAGAAAGGGATTCCCGGAAAGCCTGACCTGATCCAAACTGTCCTCCCGCATCTCAATGATCGCCATCAGTTCCGAAGTATCCTCTTTTCCGCTCAGCTCCTTCATCAGTTCGGGAGTCAGACAATAATTTAAATCCGTACTTACTTTATTTATCATCTCTTCCGCCCAGCCTGAAAGATTGCTTTTATCATAAAGAAAGGATTTGATTTTCCAGTGATTCTTTACAGCCTCATTCAGACTTCGGACGCCTTCCACCAGAAACTCATTGTACTTATAGCGTTTATTTCGGTTTGTTTTCAGCACCTCGAATTTCTGAAAGTAGTTGTTTTTATTGAATACTTTTGTTTCCTTCATTTTCCTTTTCCTTCCTGACAGCGCTTACATGATCTGGATTTACTACTGTTTTCTCGTAAAAATTTTATCATAGGT
The DNA here is from genome assembly GCA_948896875.1 of uncultured Acetatifactor sp. GTDB lineage: Bacteria > Bacillota > Clostridia > Lachnospirales > Lachnospiraceae > Acetatifactor. The sequence continues at coordinate 20,200 of CAQUWW010000041.1, forward strand.
CTGGAAGTTTATCAATATTTACGTTTTTCCCATTTGAGGAACAGAACCCATCTGTTGCCAGCTGGTCCATCGATACAATAAACGGGGATTTGCAGGATTATGGGCTTGATAATTTCCTTGACGTAGTATATACTAAATATATACTAAATTATAAGGAGCTTTTTATGCAGGCACAGGTAAAAAAATGGGGTAATAGTCAGGGAATAAGACTGCCAAAGGAAATATTAAAAAGTGCAGGAATTGCATTAAATGAGGTTTTGGATGTTACGACATCAAATGGTGTAATAACTTTAGGTAAACCATTTCGCCATAAAACATTGGAAGAAAGAGCTGCGGAATTTAGTGGAAGCTTAATGCTTGACGGCGAATATGATTGGGGAGAGCCTGTCGGAAGAGAGGTCTGGTAATGGAGCATTTACATCAGGGAGATATTCTGAAAATCGAAAAAATCAAACATCTGGTATTAGTTGTAAGTAAAGATTTTTTTAATACCAGCGGTGAAATAATTGTATGCCCTATTATTAATAATTCTAAACCAGGGCCTCTTCACATATGGATGTCTACAGAAAACACAGAAGGATATATACACTGTGAAAAACTTGCATTGCTAGATTTAACGATTCGTGGGTATAAAAAGGCAGACAGACTGCCAGTTTCTCAAATGATAAATGTGTCTGATGCTATTCAAAGTATTTTTGAATATGTTTGATGCACAAACAAATTGTAATTGTTCACATTTTCAGGGGGTAAAATCCACCCCCTGACCACAAGGCAGAAAACTCATCAAATCAGCAGCATCCCGGCCACCACCAGAACGATGGTACCGGCGGCCAGAAATGCAAGCCCCACACCGGCAATCTTTTTCCTGCGCTCTATCTCGCTGCGTGAAGCCTCCGGCATATCCAGAATGGGATACTTCCGCCGGCAGATCAGATACATAAGCAACCCGCTGGAATTGTTGCCGCCCATAACCAGAAAGCCCAGCAGTTTCGGATGTTTCATCCCTCTTGCGGCTGCGTCCAGCACAGTCATTCGATAAAGTTGATATACACAGGCCGCCGCACCTGTCAGCAGAAAGGCAACTCCCACAATCCCCACTGCCATGTTCATCTTCGTATTCATATTTGCACCTCCTGTAATCTGTTAAACTCCAAACTCATTTCCGACTCAGACCCTCTTTATAATCTGATAAAACAATGCCGCCGAACTGATAATCGCAGTACAGAATGTTGCGGCCAGAAAGTATACATTCTCCGGCAGGAATACATTCAGGGATATCAGCAGGGCAATGACTAAAATGTTCAAAAGAATTGCCCCCATCAGTTTCTGATTGCTCCTGACCACATTCGTGCTCTCTTCCAGATGCTTCATCATATTGTCATCTCCTTTCAGTAAGACATCCAGACTGACGCCATACAGTTCGCTCAACCGCAGTACGCTGACAATATCCGGATAGGATTTCTCTGTCTCCCAGTTGGAAATGGTCTGCCGTGATACCTGGATTTCACCGGCCACCTGTTCCTGGGTCTTTCCCGAACTGATACGCGCCTCCTTCAGCTTTTTTCCGATTTCCATATCACTTGTTTCTCCTTTCGCGGTTATCATGGCATATTCCCACTTCATTGTCTACCAAATTTCTTCGACAATCAGGGAAAAACGCTGTCAAAATTCTTTTGCAGGCCGATTTTTGCATATCAGGCACAAGGCAGTATGTAATCCGGACAAAAACAATCGAGTAGGGGAAGAAGTAAATAGAATGGATTGGTGAAAAAAGAATTTATAATAGTCTAAATTACGATTTTATAAGCCGATTTTAACATATAATAACAGGGAAGAAAGACGCCGTACAACTGCTCTATATCGCTCTTTCCAAAGAATATACCTGAACCGTAACCGATTCATTTCCCGGCATTTTTCCTTCTTCCATTCCCTTGAGTCTGAAACCGAGACTTTCATACAGCCTTAATGCCGGAAGATTGCCTTTCAGCGCTTCCACATATCTGATTCCGGGATACATTTTTATGGCATATTCAGAAAGAAGGCGCCCGACTCCACAGCGCATTTTTTCAGGGGCAACATAAAGCCACCCAAGCTCGTCCTCCGTACAGGCCGTGAAGCCGATTACAGCTCCCTCTTCTTCCGCTACGAAAATGCCCGGATACTCAAATAAGCCCTCCCGCTCGGCGGCAACTTCTAAGGGAAGAAAAGCATGCTCCAAACCGGCAAGCTTCAATTCCTGTATTCGGGCACTGTCATGAATACGGCTGATAGATGCCCAGTCCGTATCCTGATACTTTCTAATCCTTATCATAGTATTCTCCCGGCGGACCTTGCAACGGCTGTCCGCTTCCTTTCCTCTCGTATTCTCCCCCGATGAGGGATTCCAAACTGCAAAATTCCCCGGCAGAGCCGCAGCCCGGAGAAAAAGTGGGATGCGTCAGCCGTGGCTGGCTTCACAGGCTGTCTCCTCAATTTTGTCAAACAGCCTCGCACAATCCAGAGTATCCCTCCATGGCATCACGGTACTCTCCTGTTTTCCCTCTCTGATGCATCGGATGACCTCCTGTATTTCATAGGTAAAGCCATTCTCCGTCTCTTCATCCCTCAAATG
>CAQUWW010000041.1:22820-23828 GCA_948896875.1 uncultured Acetatifactor sp.
AGAGAAAGCATTCCGAGGCGAAATGGGGGTGGGGCAGAACAATTTTCCCTTTGCCGTAAATCACCATGCGTTCTTCCATTCTGGTCACAAAACTGGCGGCAATGTCCCCCAGTGTATGCGTAAAGTCCATGGATATATGATTATTGATGTCTACTCCCGTATCCCCCCATGTGGCGGATACCGCCATGCGCTTCACCTTCTGATTCAGGATATAGGTGGTCAGCGCATAGCCGTACACCGTAATGTCCTTCGCCGCTCCGCCTCCAAGGGCAGGATTGAAATATCTGTTCTCCCTGCCTTCCGGCGCCGCAAAGCCAATGGAACACTGCGCTATCTCCGGCAGACCTATTCTTCCCTCTGCCACCCATTGTCTGGCCTTCCGCACGGCAGGCAGGAATCTGCTCCAGAGCGCTTCCATCACAAATACATTGCTCCTGCCGGCCGCATCGAATGCTGCTTCCGCTTCGCTGCTGTTCCGGAACATTGCCTTTTCACACAGTACCGGAATTCCCCTTTCAATACACAGCATTGTAAGCCGATAATGGTCGTTGGGAGTCACTGCAATATAGGCGCAGTCCGGCTTTTCCCGGTCCAGAGCCTCTTCATAGCTGTCATAGTACGCCGGCACCCCGTTTTTTTCCGCGAAGTTCTTCGCACGTTCCGCAGATTTACTTGCAACCGCGCTTACTTCACACTGTTCCAGCAATGACACTGCCTTACAAAATTTATTTCCGATTCCTCCGGCACCCAATATCACAAAGCGAAAGTTTTTCACAGACTCCCTCCTCGTCTCCCCTTTTTCCCGCTGGCCCGAAAGTCTCGCAAAATTATATAGAGATATGCCCAATGGACACATTGCAATTATCGATTTCGCGGTATGGGATGTCTAAACTGTTATTCTACCCTTTCATAATATCACACCTACGCCAGAATAGCTACCCTGCGGATACCCACGGTAGTGTCAATTTACTTTCGGAAATAAGTGGTCAAAACATCCCCTTGATTTTA
>CAQUWW010000042.1 GCA_948896875.1 uncultured Acetatifactor sp.
GACGGCGTGATTCTGGAATATGTGACTTTACAGCGCAATGTGCATCAGCCGCTGATTGCCCGCATCAAGATCATGGCCAATCTGGATATCGCGGAGAAAAGGATTCCCCAGGACGGACATTTCCGGGTGCGGACGGAGAGCGGCCATGTCAATATCCGTGTGTCGCTGATGCCCACTGTATTCGGGGAGAAAGCTGTGCTGCGTCTGCTCAGTGCTTCCGGGAAGCTGGATTATGCGGAACAGTTCGGCATGGATGACGAGAGCTACAGGCAGTTCCTGCCTCTGCTTGGCAGCAGCAATGGAATCATCTATATCACAGGGCCTACGGGAAGCGGAAAGTCCACAACGCTGTATATGATTCTGGAGTATCTGTCCGGCCGGATGGTAAATATCTCCACAATCGAAGATCCGGTGGAGAAGAATGTGGAGGGGATCAACCAGACCCAGGTGAATCCCATCGCAGGACTGACCTTTGAGACCGGCCTGCGGGCCCTGCTTCGCCAGGATCCCGACATTATCATGGTGGGGGAGACCCGTGACGGGGAAACTGCGGAGATCTCCGTCCGCGCTGCCATCACCGGACATGTGGTGCTCAGCACCCTGCATACAAACGATGCGGCGTCAAGCATTGTGCGTCTGGAAGACATGGGAGTGGATACTTATTTGATCGCAAATTCCCTGGTAGGGCTGGTGGCCCAGCGGTTGATGCGTAAGGTCTGCCTTAACTGTGGACAGGAGATGGACACCACGGAGGAAGAGCGCAAGCTTTTGGGGAAGGATGTCAGGCGGATCCGCAGAGGCGTAGGATGCGCACAGTGTAACAATACCGGCTACAGAGGACGTATCGCAATTCATGAAATCCTGGCTGTGGACGCGCCCCTGCGCCGTATGATTTCCAATCATGCCACCGTGGATGAAATCGTGAGCTACGGCAGAGAGCACCAGAAGATGCGCACGCTGAAGGAAAGCGGCCTGAAGCTGGTGCGGGAGGGGATTACCACCCCGGAAGAGCTGCTGAAGATTGCGTATGAGTAGTTATATATCCTTTTAGAAAAATGGTTGAAAAATCTGTCTGATTATTGTAAAATGCAATAAAGGCAGATTTTTTCAATATTTAGCTTCTGAACATCAAAGAGATTCTTGTAATTCGGAAAATTCCTGCTTTTAACAATCAACAAGCAACAATCAAAAAGCGGGGAGATTTCGGAGGAAACTGTTTCTGTGGGAACCTCCTTGCAAAAAGGAGGGAACCAATGGCGGAAAAAGACATCACACAAAAGATTCTGCTGTCCTATGGGGATGTGTCTGCGGACTGCGAAAATGCACGGCTAAAAATATACTTAGACACATCGGTTATCAGTCATCTATTGCAGGAAGATGTACCTGAGAAGATGGCAGATACAAGAAAGATATGGGAAATGTTTAAGGCTGGAAAATATGATGTATATTTATCTACGGTTACGTTGGAAGAAGTAGCGAATTGTCCAGAGCCTAAAAGAAGTGGCTTAAGAAAGTTTTTGGAACAGATTAAGTATACGGTTTTAGATATTACGGATGAAATGGAAATAGTAGCAGATAAAATTGTTGCAATGGGAATATTGACAAAGAAAAGTTATGATGATTGCCAACATATTGCTGCTGCAGTTGTTACAGAATGTGATTGTATAATATCATGGAATTTTAAGCATATTGTGAATATCAAAACAATTCATGGTGTAAGAGCAATTACTAACCTGACAGGTTACAAAGCTATTGATATACTTAGTCCGATTGTATTGCTGGAAAGTGAGGAATAATTATGGAAAAACCTGTTTTAAGTCCTGATTTTACGATTGAAGATATTCATAAATTAAGAGAATATAATTATTATCTTACCAGGGATATGACACCACAGGAAAGACGGAATTTCTATAATGAACGAGGGAGAGCATTTCAAAAAGAAATTGAAGAGGGAAAATAGTTGAAAAGCAATTTAGAATATAGTAAAACACATTCAAAGCATATTTTCTAAGCATTCAGATTCAGAAAATCGAAGTCGTTCTAGCAAATCGGAAAATTCATGCTTTACCAACTAACAAATGCTGGAACAGGTGGAGGAATTGTTAAAAAAGCAGAGGGACGAAAAGGAGGTACACATGTGCGAGTATATTGATATGTTGGAGGCCCGAGGCAAGGAGATAGGAGAAAACCGACTGGCCGCGTTGCTGGAAAAGCTGTATTCGCTGGGAAGAGACGAGGATGCGAAGCAGGCAGTGAGGGACAAAGCAGCCAGAGCACGGTTGTATGAGGAACTTTATATAGCAATTTAAAGGAATATGGCAGGGCTGTAACAGGCCTTGTTTTTTTGTGAACTGAAAAAGCAGTGAGCGCCGCCCTTGCACCCATCCTGAAAGTATGATATACTTTCTTCGATTTCACAGGAAATCTCCATATAAAGGCAGAGCTGCCGTACATGGAAAGGAAAGCAGTGGAAGCAGTTGTTTGGAATTTGTAATACAAAAAAGAAACGGATACAAAAGGGAGAGCATATGGAAGTATTATATAACAGCACAAGAAGCAAAAATGAGCCGGTGAAGGCGTCCCAGGCGATTTTAAAAGGCCTTTCGGAGGATGGAGGCCTGTTTGTGCCGGACCATATTCCGGCGCTGGACAGGAGTCTGAGTGAACTGTCCGAGATGGACTACCGCCAGGTGGCATATGAGGTGATGAAGCTGTTTCTCACGGATTTTACGGAAGAAGAGCTGAGGGCCTGCATTGAACGGGCCTACGATTCCAAATTCGACACGGATGTGATTGCTCCCCTTGCGGAGGCAGGCGGTGCCTGTTACCTGGAACTGTTCCATGGCGCTACCATCGCATTCAAGGATATGGCTCTGTCCATCCTGCCTCATCTCATGATTACCGCGGCGAAGAAGAATAAAGTGGAGAATGAGATCGTGATCCTGACGGCCACTTCCGGCGACACAGGGAAGGCGGCGCTGGCGGGATTTGCCGACGTGGAGGGCACGAAAATCATCGTATTCTATCCAAAGGACGGCGTAAGCCCCGTGCAGGAGAAGCAGATGGTGACCCAGAAGGGGGCCAATACGCTGGTGGTGGGTATTCACGGTAATTTTGACGATGCCCAGACCGGGGTGAAGAAGCTTTTCTCGGACAGGGAGCTGGCGGCGGAGATGGAGGAGAAGGGATATCAGTTCTCCTCGGCCAATTCTATCAATATCGGCCGTCTGGTGCCCCAGATCTGCTATTATGTGTATGCTTATGCGGCGCTTCTGCGGGAGGGCAGAATCCGGGAGGGGGAGCAGATCAATGTGGTGGTGCCCACCGGCAATTTCGGCAATATCCTGGCCGCATTCTATGCGAAGAATATGGGCCTGCCCATCGGAAAGCTGATCTGTGCCTCCAATGAGAATAAGGTGCTTTACGACTTTTTCCGCACGGGGACCTATGACAGGAACCGGGAATTTGTATTGACGGCCTCCCCCTCCATGGACATTTTGATTTCCAGCAATCTGGAGCGGTTGATTTACCGGATTGCCGGAAATGATGCGGATAAAAACAGGGAGCTGATGGCAGCCCTCACCGGGAAGGGAAAATATGAGATTTCCGCGCAGATGAAAGCTTCGCTGGGAGACTTTTACGGCAATTATGCCACGGAAGAAGAGACGGCGGCGGAGATAGGGCGTCTGTACCGGGAGTGCGGCTATGTGATCGACACTCATACTGCGGTGGCGTCCGCGGTTTATCAAAAGTACAGACAGGAGACGGGAGACAAAGCTGTAACCGTGATTGCCTCCACGGCCAGTCCCTTTAAATTTGCCAGAAGTGTCATGAATGCCATCGATGAAAAATATGATGCTAAAACGGATTTTCAGCTGATTGATGAGCTTTCCTCGCTGGCAGGGGTGAAAGTGCCGAAGGCGGTGGAGGAAATCCGCACGGCTCCCGTACTGCACAGGAAGCAGTGCGAAGTGGGAGAGATGAAGGATACGGTCAGAGAGTTTCTGCATCTCTGAGTCAGATTGTGGACCGAAAGTAACATAAAAAGCTGGAACAGGAGAAACAAACATATGACAATAAAAGAAATGCTGCAGAAAGTAGACCACACTCTGCTGAAGCCCTTTGCTACCTGGGAGGACATTGCAAAGCTCTGCGACGAGGCCATAGAGTACCAGACCGCCAGCGTCTGTGTGCCGCCTTCCTATGTGAGGCGGATTCACGATACTTACGGGGAAAAGCTGAATATCTGCACAGTGGTGGGATTTCCTCTGGGATACAGCACCACTGTGGCAAAAGTGCTGGAGGCCAAAGAGGCTATTGAGTACGGATGCAATGAAGTCGACATGGTGATAAACATCGGCGATGTGAAGAACGGGGATTTCGAGAAGGTGGAAAAGGAAATCCGCATCTTGAAGGATACCTGCGGGGAGCACATCCTGAAGGTGATTGTGGAGACCTGTTACCTGACGGAGGCGGAGAAAATCGCCCTGTGTCAGACGGTGACAAGAGCGGGGGCGGACTATATCAAGACTTCCACAGGCTTTGGCACCGGAGGCGCCACGAAAGAGGATGTGGAGCTGTTCAAAAAGTATATCGGTCCTAATGTGAAGATTAAGGCCGCGGGAGGCATCTCCACGCTGGAGGAACTGGAGCAGTTTATCAGCCTGGGATGCGACCGTGTGGGCACGTCGAGAGCGGTGGGACTGTACAGGGATAGCGTGCAGAATCATGAGGCACAGTAGTCTCATGCGATGATTATGACACTGGGGGAGTTTTTACAAAGGTTTATAAAAAACAGATAAATGTGAGAGATAGAGAAAGAAGGTATGAATCAAAATGGAAAACAAGGTAATCCAGGAAAGACTCGGGGCCCTGCGGGCGCGGATGAAGACGGAGGGAATCGATTATTACATGATACCCACGGCAGATTTTCACAGCTCGGAGTATGTGAACGACTATTTCAAGGTACGGGAGTACTTCTGCAATTTCAGCGGTTCTAACGGTACTCTGCTGGTATGGCAGGAGGGCGCAGGGCTGTGGACGGACGGCCGGTACTTTATCCAGGCGGAGAAGGAGCTGGAAGGCACCACGGTCACTCTGTTCCGCATGCAGGATGAGGGCGTCCCCACCATCACGGAGTTCCTGCAGAAGAACATGGAGCAAAAGCAGACGCTGGGTTTCGACGGCAGGGTGATTCCGGCCAAAGAGGGAAAAGAATATGAGGAAAAGCTGGCAGAGAAGGAGATTCGGTTTGCCTATCTGAAAGATCTGTCAGCGGAGATCTGGACGAACCGTCCGGCTTTTCCCGCAGGAAAGGTAACCGTGCTGGATGAGGAAATCGCAGGAAAAAGCTTTGAAGAGAAACGCAGTCAGGTCATGGAGAAGGTGGAGAAGGAGGGAGCGGACCGTTTCCTTCTGACGAAGCTGGACGATCTGATGTGGCTTTTCAACATCCGGGGCTGTGACGTGGAGTGCAATCCCGTGGCCATGTCCTATGGGTATTTTACAAAAGAAGAATCCGTGCTGTTTATCCAGAAGAGTGCGCTGGATGATACTGTGACCGCTTATCTGGAGAGGAAAGGTATCCGGGTGGAGGAGTATGACAGCATCCTGGATTTCCTGCAGAGCCTTCCCGGGGAAGGGAAGATTCTGGTGGACGACCGTTACTGTAGCTATTGTCTGTACAGGATTCTGAAGGAAAAGCAGACGCTGGTGGAGAAGAAGAGTCCCACCGAGCTTCTGAAGGCCATCAAGAATCCTGTGGAGCTTGCCAATATGGAGAAGCTGTATCTCCAGGACAGTGTGGCACTGACCCGGTTTATCTACTGGCTGAAGACCAACATCGGGAAGAGGGAGATTACGGAGATTACCGCCGCTGACAAACTGGAAGAATTCCGGCGGGAGATTCCGGAATGTATCGGCCTGTCCTTCCCTACCATCGGGGGGTACAAAGCCAACGCGGCCATGATGCATTATTCGGCCACGCCTGAGAGCCACGCGGTGCTGGGGCCGGAAGGACTGTTCCTGGTGGATTCCGGCGGACAGTACATGGGGGCTACCACCGATGTGACCAGAACCATCGTGCTTGGGCCGGTTTCCGATGAGGTGAAAATGCACTATACCGCCGTGGCGGCTGGGATGCTCCAGATGACCAATGCCAGATGGCTTTACGGTTGTACCGGAAGAAATCTCGACATTCTGGCCCGTCAGCCGGTGTGGAACATGGGATTGGACTATAAATGCGGCACCGGACACGGAGTGGGCTACATTCTGAATGTACATGAAGGCCCTCAGAATCTCTCCTGGCGTTACATCGAGGGCAGGCAGGAGGCTGTCATTGAGGCGGGAATGGATGTCACCAACGAGCCGGGCATCTATATAGAAGGAAGCCATGGCATCCGCATCGAGAATGTGATGGTGGCGGAGAATGACGTGAAGAATGAGTACGGACAGTTCATGCACTTTAAGACCCTGACCTGGGTACCCATCGACATGGAGGCCATAGACGAGAAATATCTGACGGACACACAGAGGGCGTTTCTGTACGGTTATCAGAGGGAAGTCTATGAGAAGGTTTCACCTTTCCTGAGCGAGGAAGAAAAGGAATGGCTGCGGAAGGAGACAAAGGCAGACAGCACCATAATTCTGAAAAATGACAGGGAGTAGCTTTATTATTAAATCGTTATAAAATCTACAATTGATTTCTTGACTTTTGAATGCAGTTTTGAGATAATAAAGGGCAATAGGGTTCGGACCGTTTTTATGTGGGAGGAACCGTAGAGATACCGACGCTCATCCGTTTCCAACCGGAGAGCAGGAAATACAATATTTAAGGAGGACGTTACCAATGTCAACAAAAGCGTATTACCCGATTTCGGAAATCGGCGCTGGAAAGCCCGGTTTCAGCAAGACACGTTCTATCATTGAGGGCGCTTTCTACGGCAACAACGTAGTAAAGGTGAATACCCTGAAGGAAGCATATGAGATGGCAAAGAATTCTCCCGGAACCATCGTTACCGACATGCCGGTTTACCGTGCTGAGGAGATCGGTCTGGAGAGAGATGCAAAGGTTCTGCTGTTCAACGACGGCGCCGTTACCGGCCGTTATGCCCAGGCCCGCCGCATCAAGGGTGAGCCCGGCGTGGACGAAGTCAAGCTTGACAAGGTTGTGATGGACGCCATCTATAAGACCCGCTGGAAGACTCTGTATCATGCGGAGTGCTATATCGGACTGGATCCTGAATTCATGGCGAAGGCACATCTGCTGATTCCGGAAGGAGAGGAGAACCTCCTTTACAACTGGATGCTGAACTTCCAGTATATGTCTGACAAATACGTGGCAATGTACAAAGAGTCTCAGCCCATCGGCGGAGGCAAGGAGCCTGATATCTATATCTTCTCCGATCCTCAGTGGGCGCCTACACCCAGCCCGGATGTGGACTACAGCTGCCTGAGCGACGATCTGACCCTGTGCTATTTCGATACCAACCAGAACTGCGCCGCTATTCTGGGTATGAAGTACTTCGGCGAGCACAAGAAGGGTACTCTGACCATGGCATGGGCTCTGGCCAACAGAAACGGCTATGCTTCCTGCCACGGCGGACAGAAGGAATATCTGCTGGCTGACGGCAGCAAGTTCGTTGCTTCCGTATACGGTCTGTCAGGATCCGGAAAGTCCACTCTGACCCATGCAAAGCACAATGGCAAGTATGAGATCAAGGTGCTTCATGACGATGCTTTCATCATCAATACCGACACCTGTTCTTCCGTAGCTCTTGAGCCTACCTACTTTGACAAGACGGCCGACTATCCTACCGGCTGCCCTGACAACAAGTTCCTGCTTACAGCACAGAACTGCTCCGCTACTCTGGATGAGGACGGAAAGGTTCAGCTGGTGACCGAGGATATCAGGAACGGCAACGGCCGTGCCATCAAGTCCAAGCTGTGGTCTCCCAACCGCGTGGACAAGATCGACGCTCCCGTGAATGCTATCTTCTGGATTATGAAGGATCCCACCATTCCGCCTGTAGTGAAGCTGAAAGGCGCCGCGCTGGCATCCGTTATGGGCGCTACTCTGGCTACCAAGACTTCCACCGCAGAGCGTGTGGCAGCGGGTACCGATATGAACGCACTTCGTATCGTTCCTTACGCGAACCCGTTCAGAACCTATCCTCTGGTAAATGACTATGAGAAGTTCAAGAAGCTGGTTGACGAGAAGAACGTTGACTGCTACATTATCAACACCGGTGATTTCATGGGCAAGAAGGTAAAACCTGCCGATACTCTTGGCATCCTGGAGACCATTGTGGAGAAGAAGGCAAGCTTCAAGCAGTGGGGACCTTTCGAGGATATCGAGATCATGGATTGGGAAGGCTTCACACCCGACCTGAGCGACGCAGATTATGTAAAGGCTCTTCAGGGCGCTATGCAGAATCGTGTGGACGCAGTGGAAGGCTTCGCTACCAAGAAGGAAGGCTATGACAAGCTGCCCGACGAGGCTCTCGCAGCATTGAAGAAGATCGTGGACGAGGCTGCCAGCCTGTAAAACTGAAAACAAGACGAAATCATTTCGGCCCCGCTTTGCAGAATATTGGAAGCGGGGCCGTATCTTTTTCATGACAATAGAATCCTCGCAGAGCGTGGATTCTATTGTTTGATTCAACTCCAATAGACAGGTTTAATAATGTGTTTTCGAAGAATTGTCAAGTTATCTCGAAAAAAGTATTGACATTTCCTGAATTTGGGTTTACACTGTATTTCGGTAATGATGGTTGATAAAGTAAGAGTGGCTTGCAAGCCACTCTTACTTGTATGTTGGAAGCTTTTAGACTGGACGTTTATATGGAGGCAGGAAATGTCCCGCAGAGAAGAATATGAAACAAGGACAGAGAAGCTGTTGACTCCCATTGCGGAGGCCAACGGTGTGACGATATATGATATTGAGTATGTAAAGGAGGGCAGCGATTATATTCTGCGCGCTTACATAGATAAGCCGGAAGGAGTAAATATTCAGGACTGTGAGAATGTGAGCCGCGCTCTGTCAGATGAACTGGACAGGGAAGATTTTATTGCGGACGCTTATATTCTGGAAGTAAGCAGCCCGGGGCTGGGGCGCATATTGAAGAAAGACAGACATTTGGTGTCGGCTCTTGGGCAGGAAGTGGAAATCAAGCTTTTCAAAGCTGTGGATCAGAGGAAAGAATTTGCGGGAACTTTGGAGGCATTTGACGCGGACAATGTGACGATAGTAGAAGAGGAAAGTTCCAGAACCTTTTCCCGGAAGAACATTGCAGTGATTCGTCTGGCAATTGATTTCTGACCACATGCTGCATGGAAAGCCACTCAGAAAATATTTTGAATACTGGAGATATAGAATTGGCGGACAGCCGGAATGGAGGAAATGATGAACAAGGAATTAATGGAGGCTCTTGATATTTTGGAAAGGGAGAAGGAAATCAGTAAGGAAACCTTATTTGAGGCGATAGAGAACTCGTTGCTGACTGCCTGCAAGAATCACTTTGGCAAGGCGGACAATGTACATGTGGAAATCGACCGGGAGACCTGTGATTTCCTGGTGTATGCGGAAAAGGAAGTAGTGCCTTCCGCAGACGATGTTGAGGACGGTGTTCTCCAGATCTCTCTGGACGATGCAAGGGAGATTTCCTCCGCGGCACAGGCCGGCGATATGATTCATGTGGAAATCAAGTCTAAGGAATTCGGCCGTATTGCCACCCAGAATGCCAAGAATGTAATTCTGCAGAAAATTCGGGAAGAAGAGAGAAGCGTTATCTATAACCAGTATTATGAGAAGGAAAAGGATGTGGTCACCGGCGTGGTACAGCGTTACCTTGGGAAGAATATCAGCATTAACCTGGGCAAGGTGGATGCCATGCTGAATGAAAGCGAGCAGGTAAAGGGGGAGACATTCCGTCCTACGGAACGCATCAAGGTGTATATTCTGGAAGTGAAAAACACACCGAAAGGTCCCCGCATCAATGTAAGCCGGACCCATCCGGAGCTGGTAAAGAGATTGTTTGAATCCGAGGTTACGGAGATTAAGGACGGTACAGTAGAGATTAAAAGCATTGCAAGAGAGGCGGGCAACCGCACCAAAATTGCGGTGTGGAGCAACAACCCCAATGTGGATGCGGTGGGGGCCTGCGTTGGTATGAACGGCGCCAGAGTAAACGCCATTGTGGATGAACTTCGAGGAGAGAAGATCGATATCGTGAACTGGGATGAGAATCCGGGTAATCTGATTCAGAATGCACTTTCTCCGGCAAAGATAGTGGCTGTTTTTGCAGATCCGGAGGAAAAGACGGCAAAAGTAGTGGTGCCTGACTATCAGCTTTCTCTGGCTATCGGTAAAGAAGGCCAGAATGCCCGACTGGCTGCCAGGCTGACCGGATACAAGATTGATATTAAATCGGAGACGCAGGCGAAGGATGCTCCGGGCTTCCGATATGAAGATTATATGGAGGAGGACTACGGAGAATATGAGGAGTACGAGGACGGCGCTTACGAAGAGTATGAGGATACCGGCGAGGAGCTGACATATGAGGAAGCATATGAAGAGCAGGAAGCTCCGACAGATGAGGAAGTATATGAGGAACCGGAAATTCTGACGGATGAGGAAGTATATGAAGAGCCGGAACCTTTGACGGATAATGAGGGATATGAGGAGTAAAGAATTTTATGGCAAAAAAAGTTCCTTTGAGGCAGTGTGTGGGCTGCGGTGAAATGAAAGGAAAGCGGGACATGATGAGAGTCCTGAAAACAGCCGAAAATGAGATATGTCTGGATGTAACAGGCAAGAAGAACGGAAGAGGCGCATATGTTTGTAAAAGCAGGGAATGTCTGCTGAAAGCAAGAAAGAATCGTGGATTGGAGCGCTCCTTCAAAATGGGTATTCCGGATGAAGTGTATGACACTTTGGAAAAGGAGTTTGAGAATCTTGAGGCAGAATAAGATTTTATCGCTTTTGGGAATTGCCATGAGAGGACGCAATCTGGTCAGCGGTGAATTTCAGACCCTGGAAGCAATTAGAAAAGGCTCCGCCATGCTGGTGATCATTGCGGAGGATGCGTCAAACAATACCAAAAAGCTGTTTACTGATAAGTGCTCTTATTACCATATTCCGATCAGATATTACGGAACGGGAGAGGAGCTGGGACGTGCTATCGGGAAAGATTTGCGGTCATCGTTGGGCGTATGTGACGCAGGATTAGCGGATGCGATTGTCAAACAACTGAAAGAGAAGCAAAGCGCCGTTTAGGCAGAAATGGAGGAAAGCATGGCGAAAATAAAGGTACATGAACTGGCAAAAGAATTAGAAGTGCAAAGCAAAGATATATTGGGTTTTCTGCAGGAAAAAGGAATCGAAGCGAAAGCGGCGCAGAGCTCCATTGACGATGCGGCATCCCAGCTGGTGCGGAATGCCTTTGGAAAAGGTGGGAAAAGTGTGGAAAATAAAGAAGAGACGCTGAAAGAAGCGCCGAAAGCTGCTCCAAAGGCAGCAGGAAAGCCGGTAAAACCGGCGGAGGCGCAGTCGGGGGAAGCACCGAAAAAGAAGAAGACAATCATTTTCGTGAGCAATCCTCAAAATTCAAAGATGGCAGGACAACGTCCTGCACAGGGGAAGTCGTCCCAGCAGCCAGGGAATACAGGAGCCCACAGAGGCGGGCAGAACAGGCCTCAGAATAATCGCAATGATCGCAGACCACAGCCCCAGGCACCTGTACGTCCGATTAAGCCGTTGACACCGCCTTCTCCCACACCTGCGGTGCAGATGGTTCCTCCGAAACCACAGCCGCCAAAGCCCAGACCGGAGCAGACAGAGCCCAGGCAGCAGGCAGCGGTTCGTTCGGAGGAACAGCAGGCAGCAATCAGGAAGGCTCAGGAAGAACAGGCACAAAGACAGCTTCAGAGCGAGCAGGCGCAAAAAGAAAAAACGCAGACCGGTATGGAGCAGGCTGACAAAGCCCAAACTGACAGAATGCAGGTCGAGAAAGCGCAGAGAGAGAGAGTCCAGAATGAGAGGCCTCAGGCTGACAAGGCCCAGAACGAGGGTGCTCAGAATGAGAGACTGCGCGGAGAAAGAGTCCAGAATGAAGGAGCTCAGAATGAGAGAGCTCGTGGAGACAGACCGCAGAACGATAGACCTCAGGGGGAGAGATTTCAGGGAAGCAGATCTCAGAATGACAGACCCCAGGGCGAGAGAACCCAGGGAAACAGATCTCAGAATGCGGGCAACAGGCAGGACAGACCTGCAAGAGACGGACATTTCCAGGGGAACCGTGGTCAGGAAGGCCGTTTTCAGGATAACCGCAGCCGGGGGGATAACCGCGGCAGTTATGGCGGGAATCAGGGAGGCCAGGGCAATAGACAGGAGCGTGGACAATTCCAGTCAAGAGGAGGCAATGGTCAGAATGCCAGAACGCAGGGAGACAGACAGAGCGGGCAGACCGGATTTCAGAGACCTGGCAGGCCGGGCTTTGGCGGTGGTCAGACTGATCGGCGCGGTCCGGGCGCTGGTCCGGGTGCTAACCGTAATTTCAACGGTAGTCCGCGCGATAATCGCGGAAATGGCGGACAGGGAGCCGGATTCAGAGATAATAAGCCGGGTAAGAGCTTCGCAGGAGAGGCTCCGGCAAAGGATATGGAAAAGAAGCGCGAGGAAGAAAAGAGGCGTGCTAACAGCCAGGAGAAGGGGAAACGCTCCAAGAAGGACCATATCTACGAGGAAGACGAAGCATTAAGAAACAAGCCGGGCAGATTTATAAAGCCGGAGAAGAAAAAAGAAGAAGCGGCAGAAGAAGTGATCAAAGTAATCACTTTGCCGGAAATGATTACCATCAAGGATTTTGCGGAGAAGATGAAGCAGCAGCCTTCCGCTATCGTGAAGAAACTGTTCCTGGAAGGTAAGATTGTGACGGTCAATCAGGAAATTTCTTACGAGGATGCGGAAAATATTGCCATGGAGTATGATATTCTCTGCGAGAGAGAAGTAAAGGTAGACGTCATTGAAGAGCTGCTGAAGGAGGAAGAGGATGAGGAATCCTCCCTGCAGGAAAGACCTCCTGTCATTTGCGTTATGGGACATGTGGATCATGGTAAAACTTCCCTGTTGGACACCATCAGGAAGACCCATGTCACAGACAGAGAAGCAGGTGGTATTACACAGCACATAGGTGCGTATACTGTAAATGTGGACGGAAGGAAAATTACCTTCCTGGATACGCCGGGACACGAGGCCTTTACCGCCATGCGTATGCGTGGAGCAAATTCTACGGATATTGCAATTCTGGTGGTAGCGGCAGATGACGGCGTGATGCCCCAGACTGTTGAGGCCATCAGCCATGCAAAGGCGGCCGGTATTGAGATCGTTGTTGCAGTAAACAAAATCGATAAGCCGTCGGCGAATATCGAGCGGGTGAAGCAGGAGCTGACAGAATACGAGCTGATTGCCACCGACTGGGGCGGGAACACAGAGTTTGTTCCGGTTTCGGCGAAGACCGGCGAGGGCATTGACAGTCTGCTGGAGACGATTCTGCTGACGGCGGACATTATGGAATTGAAGGCCAATCCGGACAGAAGGGCGAGAGGTCTGGTGATTGAGGCTGAGCTGGATAAGGGACGGGGCCCTGTGGCTACTGTTCTGGTACAGAAGGGAACGCTGCATGTGGGAGACTTCGTCTCCGCGGGAGCGTGCCATGGCAAAGTCAGAGCCATGATTGACGACAAGGGAAGAAGGGTGAAGGAGGCCACGCCTTCCACGCCAGTGGAAATCCTGGGACTGTCCGATGTGCCCAGTGCCGGCGAGGTATCTCTGGCCCACGAGAATGATAAGACGGCAAAGGCCTATGCGGAGACCTATCTGGCACAGAACAAGGAGAAAATGCTGGAGGAGACCAAGAGCAAAATGTCTCTGGACGATCTGTTCTCTCAGATCAAAGAGGGCAATCTGAAGGAGCTGAATCTGATCGTAAAAGCCGATGTTCAAGGCAGTGTGGAGGCTGTAAAGCAGTCCCTGCTTAAGCTGTCCAACGAGGAAGTTGTGGTCAAGTGTATTCATGGCGGCGTAGGCGCGATCAACGAATCCGACGTGACTTTGGCCAGCGCTTCTAACGCTATCATCATTGGATTCAATGTGAGACCGGATGCCATGGCGAAGACGACGGCCGAACGGGAAGGGGTGGATGTACGCCTCTACAGAGTTATTTATCAGGCCATCGAGGATGTGGAAGCCGCCATGAAGGGAATGCTGGATCCTGTGTTCGAGGAGAAGATCATCGGTCATGCGGAGATCCGGCAGATATTCAAGGCTTCTCAGATCGGAAATATTGCCGGTTCTTATGTGATGGACGGAATCTTCCAGAGAGGCTGCAAGGTTCGTATTACCCGGGAAGGGGAGCAGATTTACGAGGGCGCGCTTGCTTCTCTGAAGAGATTCAAGGACGATGTGAAGGAAGTGAAGGAAGGCTTCGAATGCGGTCTTGTATTTGAAGGATTTGACAAGATACAGGAATTGGACGTGGTGGAGGCTTATGTTATGGTTGAGGTCCCAAGGTAGGGGGAATCTCTAAGACAGGAAAGGACCCTGTCTAAGAGATTCCAGACCCTACCTGACAGAATGCCCAGGGGGCATTCTGTCGGGCGCCGGCGATGGCTGGGACAGGGCAAGCCCTGTCTGGGAGGTGTCTTGCCCTGGACGGGCCAGGCACCTGCCGGAATGCAGGGGGCATTCTGTCGGGCGCCGGCGATGGCTGGGACAGGGCAAGCCCTGTCTGGGAGGCGCCTTGCCCTGGACGGGCCAGGCACCTGCCGGGATGCGAGGGGCATTTTGTCGGGCCGTGATGGCTGGGACAGGGTAGCCCTGCCCAGGCCGGGCTTTGGCGGGCGCTTTTATGGGATAGGAGCAGGAAGAAGAGATGAGGAAAAACAGTATAAAAAATACCCGTATCAACGGGGAAGTACGGCGTGTGATGGCGGAGGTCATCCGGGGGGAAATCAAGGATCCCCGGATCAGTCCATGGACAAGCGTAGTGTCTGTGGAGGTTGCTCCGGATTTGAAAAGCTGTAAGGCATGGATCAGCGTTCTGGGAGATGAAGAGGCACAGAGCGCCACTCTGGAAGGGCTGAGAAGCGCGGAAGGATTTATCAGAAACAGGATAGCAAAGGTAATTAATCTGCGGAATACCCCGGAGATCAGTTTTGTCATGGATCAGTCCATTGAATATGGTGTGAATATGTCCCGGAAGATCGACGAGGTGATTTCCAGAGATGACGAAAATGCAAAGAATCGGGAGGATGCCGATGAAATTTAATTTGTTGGAAGAATGTAAAGGGGCTGAAAGAATCGGAATCAGCGGTCATGTGCGGCCGGACGGCGATTGTGTGAGCGCCTGCCTGAGTCTGTGGCAGTATCTGAAGAAGTGTCTTCCACAGGCCCGGGTGCAGGTATATCTGGAAAAGCCGGCGGAGATTTTCCATAAAATAAAAGGATATGAGGAGATCAATTCGGATTTCCCGCA
This sequence comes from uncultured Acetatifactor sp., assembly GCA_948896875.1. GTDB lineage: Bacteria > Bacillota > Clostridia > Lachnospirales > Lachnospiraceae > Acetatifactor. The sequence continues at coordinate 15,534 of CAQUWW010000042.1, forward strand.
GGAGTCTCCTTTTGATGTTTTTTTTGCGCTGGACTGCGGCGCGGACAGGTTGGGGGACGCGCTGCCTTATTTTCAGGCGGCGGCGAAAACCATTAATATAGATCATCATATCAGCAATGGAGGCAGCGGTCAGCTGAATGTGATCAGGCCGGAGGTCGGTTCCACATGCGAAGTACTCTATGATCTGATGGATACGGAGAAGCTGGACCGGGATCTGGCAGAAGCGCTTTATGTGGGAATGATTCATGATACCGGTGTCTTTCAGTATTCCAATACGACACCGGCCACGATGGAGAAGGGCGCGAAGCTGATCAGTTATGGCTTTGATTTTGCCGCTTTGATTCAGGAGACCTTTTATCAGAAAACTTATGTACAGGCACAGATCATGGGCAGGACGTTGATGGAAAGCATCCGTTTCCTTGACGGGACCTGCATTGTCAGCGCCATCGACCGCAAGAGTATGGAGTTCTATCATGCGGAGCCGAAGGACCTGGATGGCATTGTGAATCAGCTGCGGAATATTGAAGGCATAGAATGTGCCATTTTTATGTATCAGACAGGGGTGCTTGAATATAAAGTGAGCCTGCGTACCAGTGAGAAAGTGAACGCGGCGGAGGTTGCGGCTTATTTTGGAGGCGGAGGGCATGTGCGGGCCGCCGGCTGTACCATGTCGGGAACGTTTCATGACTGCGTGAACAATCTCTCCTTACATATTGAAAAGCAGTTGAAAAAGTGGGAAGTGGAACATGATAAATGGAATCATAGTGGTTCATAAAGAGGCCGGATTTACTTCCCACGATGTGGTGGCCAAAATGCGGGGGATCTGTGGCCAGAAGAGGATCGGACATACAGGGACACTGGATCCCATGGCTACGGGAGTGCTTCCGGTCTGTCTGGGAAGTGCCACCAGGATATGCGATATGCTCACAGACCGGGATAAGGAGTATGAGGCGGAACTTTTGCTGGGTGTTGTTACCGATACCCAGGATATCACCGGAAAAGTACTGTCGGAGTGTGTGCCGGATGTCTCGGAGGAAGAGGTCCGAAAGGTGATGCTTTCTTTTCGGGGAGAGTACAGCCAGGTTCCTCCTATGTATTCCGCTTTAAAAGTGAACGGGAAAAAGTTGTACGAGCTGGCCAGAGAAGGAAAAGAAGTGGAGCGTAAGGCACGTAAGGTTGTGATACGGGAGCTGGAGATTCTGCAATGTTCTTTTCCGGTTGTCCGGTTTCGAACAGTCTGTTCCAAGGGAACTTATATTAGAACTCTCTGTGCGGATGTTGGTGAAAGGCTGGGATGCGGCGGTACCATGCAAAGCCTGCGGCGGACCAGAGTGGGAGAATTTGAACTGGGTAATGCCTGTACACTGGGGGAGCTGCAGCAGTTGAAGGATTCTCATCGATTATCGGAAGCTGTGATTCCCGTGGACAGGATTTTTCGAAACTGTCCGGCGCTGCATGTGTGCCGGGACCACCGTAAACTGCTGGAGAATGGCAATGCTATTTCACAGGAACAGACGGTGGAGAAGGAACTTTATGCATCCGGCACACAGGTGCGGATGTACGGGCCGGAAGGGTGGTTTGGGGGAATTTATGCCTATGATCCCGACCGTAAATGGTACAGGCCTGTGAAAATGTTTTTGGAGAAAGAGTGAGATCGTTTGGAGATCATTACCGGGAATACACAATTTAATCTGGAAAAAAATACGGCGGTTGCCATTGGAAAGTTTGACGGAATACACATTGGCCACAGGAGACTTCTGGAGGAGATTTTATTGCGAAGAGAGTGTGGGCTGGCCACCTGTGTTTTTACTTTTGATCCTTCGCCCACAGTGTTCTTCGGGGGGCAGGATGAAAAAGAGCTGACAACAAGGGAAGAAAAGCGCTCGTTGTTTGAAAAGCTGGGGGTGGATATACTTGTCGAATACCCGCTGAACCGTGAGAGCGCTGCCGTACCGCCTGAGATTTTTGCGGAGGAAATTCTGGCAAAGCGGATGAAAGCCCGTTTTCTTGCGGCGGGCATTGACTTGTGCTTTGGAGCAGGGGGAGCGGGGAATGCCGCGCTTCTGCAAAAACTGGGACCAGGGCTGGGTTTTGAGGTCAAAACCATAGACAAGGTGTGTCTGGACGGCCGGGAAGTAAGTTCCACGTTGGTACGTGCCAGAGTAGAACAGGGAGATATGGAGGCGGTCAGCCGTCTGCTGGGAATGCCTTATCGAATTGCGGGTAAAGTGGTGCATGGTAAACAGCTGGGGCGGACGATGGGGTTTCCAACGGTGAATCTGCTGCCGCCCAAAAGTAAGCTGCTGCCGCCGAAGGGGGTCTATTTTTCGCAGGTGCATGTGGGGGAAAGGACGTACCGGGCTATCAGCAATGTGGGGTATAAGCCCACGGTTACCGACGAAAGAGTCATGGGGGTGGAATCTTTTCTATATGATTTTGAGGAAAGCATCTACGGAGAGTATATCGAAGTCAGCTTGAACGCATTTCACAGACCGGAGCAGCGATTTGAGAGCGTGGAAGCCCTGCGGATGCAGATTCGGGAAGATATTGCCGCCGGGAGGAACAGAGAGAAAACAGGATAAGGAAAACAAATGAATGCAAATATAATTTTGTCAATGGCCGGCGGGCTGGGACTTTTTTTGTTCGGCATGAGAGTGATGAGTGATTCCATAGAGAAAGTGGCGGGCGCCAGGCTGCGCCGTATTCTGGAGTTTTTTACCACAAATCGTTTCAGCGGTATGATTGTCGGTATTGTCTTTACCGGTATTATACAGTCGTCGTCGGCCTGTACGGCGATGGTTGTCAGCTTTGTCAATGCGGGTTTGATGAATCTGTATCAGGCAGCGGGGGTCATCTTTGGCGCTAATATCGGTACCACGGTCACTTCCCAGCTGGTGTCTTTTAATCTTTCGGCCTATGCCCCTGTTATTTTGTTGGCGGGAGTGCTGGCTGCCATGTTTTGTACCAGAGAAAAAATAAAAAAATTTGCGGATATTATCATCGGATTCGGCGTGCTTTTTCTGGGACTCAGCACCATGTCTGCTTCCATGGCCGGAATGCGGGAGGTCCCTGAGATTGTGAATCTGCTGGGATCCCTGAAGACTCCTGTGGTAGCAACGTTGGTGGGGCTGGTATTGACCACGATTATCCAGAGCTCCTCCGTGACAGTCAGCATTGTGCTGCTGCTGGCCAACCAGGATCTGCTGGCGCTGTCCATGGCGCTTTATATCATTCTCGGCTGTAATATCGGCGCCTGTACCACTGCGCTTCTGGCATCCATGGCAGGGAAAAAGGATGCAAAGCGGGCGGCGCTGATTCATTTCTGGTTCAATGTAATTGGAACCGTGATTCTTTATCTGATCCTGTTTGTGGCGCAGGAGCCTGTGACCAGGCTGATCTGGGCGGTGTCTTCGGATAAGGGACGTTTTGTGGCCAATGCTCATACTATGATCAAGATATTCCAGGTCGTTGTTCTGTTCCCTTTTTCAGGATGGATCGTAAAGCTATCCTGTGCATGTGTGCCGGGAGAGGACAGGAAGGTGAACTATCGGGAAAGCCATCAGCTGAAATATATTGGAGACAAGGTGGTATTCAACCCGGCTACCGCAGTGGTAGAGGTGGTCAAGGAGCTGGATCGTATGGCTTCCCTTGCCAGTGAGAATCTGAATCGGGCTATGAATGCTCTGATTACGTTGGACGAAGAGGACATCAACGAAGTATATGAGGTGGAGGAAAATATTGATTTCCTGAGCCATGCCATCACGGATTACCTGGTCAAGATCAATCAGGCGCCTCTTCCTATCGAAGACTTGAAGAGTCTGGGCGCTCTGTTCCATGTGGCAAACGATATCGAGCGAATCGGCGACCATGCGGAAAATGTGGCCGATGCCGCGAGACAGCGGAAGGAACAGAATATTTCCATAAGCCGGGAGGCTCAGAGGGAACTGGGAGAAATCCTGGACATGGTAAATACGTTGATCCGTTACTCCATTGATATGTTCGCCAGAAGCGATGAGAGCCATATGCAGGAAGTGATCGACCTTGAGAACAAGGTGGATGCAAAGGAGAAGGAGATGCAGAGAGCCCATGTGCGTCGTATGGCCCAGGGCGAATGCTCGCCGGAAGCAGGAATGCTGTTCTCCGACATTACCTCCGGACTGGAGCGGGTGGCAGATCATGCAACCAATATCGCCTTTGCGTTGATTGAAGCTGAGGCGGCAGAAGAATAAGGAAAATGATATGGAAAGATTTTGCAGGGCAAATTTCTCAGGAAATTTGCCCTTATCTGTTGACAGAACCAGGCAGAGTATGTATAATTTGTAATGTGCTGTAATAAATTCGTAACAATTTTGTCAATACTTATTCATGTCAATATATTTAAGAGGGAAAATACATGAGATATAAGAAGAACAGAAAGATTGCAATGGCTACGGCCGGATTCATGATTTGTCTGGCGCTTGAACCGTTAACTGTGTCCGCAACGGAAGACAATGTACTGCAGTTTGCAGGCGTGACCTCTCTTCTGGAGACCAGCCTGACGACAGAGGAATATATTGAAGCCGCTCAGCAGGCCCAGGGAGCTGCCTGGGGGTATACCAATATCGGAGTGGCAAATGTGGAAAGCGGGAACCTGAATGTGCGTCAGGAACCATCCACTGAAAGTAAGATGGTAGGTAAGATGCCGAAGAATGCGGTCTGTGAGATTGTGGAGACGCTGGATGGCTGGGCCCACATTACCTCCGGGGAGGTGGAAGGATATGTGAGTCTGGATTACCTTCTGACGGGACCGGATGCCAAGCTGAAGGCGGAAGAGCTGGTGCATACGGTGGTCGTAGTGAATACGGACGGATTAAATGTGCGGGAGCAGGCCAATACGGAAAGCGCTGTCTTGACCCAGGTGCCTCAGGGCGAGGAGCTGGAATATGCGGAGACGCTGGACGGCTGGGTGAAAGTATATATTGACGATGAAGAGGCTTATGTGTCGTCGGACTATGTGACAGTGACGGAAAAGCTGGATACTGCCATTACCATGACCGAGCTTCTGTATGGCGCGGGTGTGTCCGATGTCCGGGTGGAGCTGGTGGAGTACGCAAAACAGTTCCTGGGGAATGCTTATGTGTGGGGCGGAACCAGCCTGACAAAGGGTGCTGATTGCTCCGGCTTTGTATTGAGTGTGTTCAAGAAATTCGGAGTGTCGCTGCCGCATCATTCCGGTTCTCAGGCGAATTCCGGGACGAAGATATCGGCGGGAGACCTGCAGCCCGGGGATCTTGTCTTCTACGGCAACAGCAGAGGAACCATCATCCACGTGGCGATCTATATCGGCGGAGGACAGGTCATTCACGCCAGCAGCCGCAAGACAGGCATTAAGATCAGCAATTATAAATATCGTACGCCGGTGAAGTATGTGAGAATCTTACAGGATTAAGGGAAAATGTATTAAGAGAAAATTGCAGGTTTCGGTTTACAATTCCGGTGAAGTATGCTAAGATAGCAGAGTATGAAACATATTTTATGCAGCCGGTGCTCAGGTACGGGATACTCCGACCCAATCTTGGTATCAGGCGGTTATGAATTCAGGAGGAAAGAAAAATGATTTCTAAGGAAAAAAAGACAGCAATTATGAACGAGTATGCCAGGACACCTGGCGACACCGGATCACCGGAGGTACAGGTGGCGATTCTGACAGCAAGAATTCAGGAGCTTACAGAGCACTTGAAGGTGAACCCGAAGGATCATCATTCCCGTCGTGGTATGTTAAAGATGGTAGGTCAGAGACGTGGTCTTCTGGAGTATTTGAAGAAGAAGGATATCGAGAGATATCGTTCCCTGATTGAGAGACTTGGTTTAAGAAAATAAGGCAGAGAGAAAGCGGAGGCAGGCCGAAGTTTCGGCCCTCCGTTTTTTTGCGCTGAGAAGGGGCAAAACCAACAGTTTGCAATCGTATGACGGCGGCGCCCTGACAGTGGTAATCCGGAACAGAAGAAAGCCCCGAGACCGCTGAAAAGAACAGAGGAGATAGCTTCTGTGTTTTTTTCAGTAGTTTCGGTGTCTTCTGTTCCTGTAACGGCAGGAGACGGAATATACAGCGTTTCCCTGCAGGATATAAAAGAACCGCGTGTGCGGTGGAATGGAGGAAGACTTATGTATAAGAGCTATGAAATGGAACTGGCCGGGCGTACCTTGAAGGTGGATATTGGCCGTGTGGGGAAGCAGGCAAACGGATGTGCGTTTATGCATTACGGAGATACGGTGGTGCTCAGCACCGCAACCGCTTCGGACAAGCCCAGAGAGGGAATTGATTTCTTTCCGTTGAGTGTGGAATTCGAAGAGAAAATGTATGCTGTTGGAAAGATTCCCGGCGGCTTTAACAAGAGAGAGGGAAAGGCCAGTGAGAACGCCATTCTGACCAGCCGCGTCATTGACAGACCCATGCGGCCCCTGTTTCCAAAGGACTATCGCAATGATGTGACTCTGAACAATATGGTGATGAGCGTGGATCCTGAATGCCGCCCTGAACTGGTTGCAATGCTGGGTGCGGCAATCGCCACCAGTATCTCGGACATTCCTTTTGACGGCCCCTGCGCCATGACCCAGATGGGCATGATAGACGGGGAATTTGTGGTAAATCCTTCCCAGGAGCAGTGGAAGAACGGGGACTTGAATCTGACCGTGGCCTCCACCAGGGAGAAGGTGATCATGATTGAGGCCGGAGCAAATGAAGTTCCGGAGGATAGAATGATCGAGGCCATTTATAAGGCCCATGAAATCAACCAGACCATTATTGCTTTTATTGACGGTATTGTGGCCGAGGTTGGCAAGGAGAAGCATGAATATACCAGCTGTGCCATTCCGGAGGAAATGTTTGAGGAGATAAAGAGAATCGTGCCGCCGGAAGAGATGGAAGTGGCTGTGTTTACGGATGACAAGCAGACAAGAGAGGAGAGTATCCGCAAAATTACCGAGACGCTGGAGGAGGCTTTTGCCGAGAAGGAAGAGTGGCTGGCCATTCTGGGAGAGGCTGTTTATCAGTATGAGAAGAAGACGGTGCGCAAGATGATCTTAAAGGACCACAAGCGTCCCGACGGCCGTGAGATCACCCAGATTCGTCCGCTGGCGGCGGAAGTGGATATTATTCCCAGAGTACATGGTTCCGCCATGTTCACCCGCGGACAGACCCAGATCTGCAATGTGTGTACGCTGGCGCCTCTTTCCGAGCAGCAGAAAATTGACGGACTGGACGAGAACGAGGTCAGCAAGAGATATATGCATCATTATAACTTCCCTTCCTACTCCGTGGGTGAGACAAAGCCTTCCCGCGGCCCCGGAAGACGTGAAATCGGTCACGGCGCGCTGGCGGAGAGAGCTTTGATTCCCGTGCTTCCCAGCGAGGAGGAGTTCCCTTATGCGATCCGCACCGTGTCGGAGACCTTTGAGTCCAACGGTTCCACCTCCATGGCTTCCACCTGCGCCTCCTGTATGTCCCTGATGGCGGCAGGCG
>CAQUWW010000043.1:0-17268 GCA_948896875.1 uncultured Acetatifactor sp.
TTTCCTGTGCGGAGAAGGCGGCCAAGATCCGAAAGTCAGAGGAGAGAGCCCGCACGAATATGCTGACGAAGCAAAAATTTTCCTTTGATTCTAATGGGAAACTGGCCAACTGTGAATCGAAGGATCCTTCCAAATGCGAGATTTTTATTGTGGAGGGGGATTCTGCGGGAGGCAGTGCGAAGACAGCTAGAAATAGAATGTTCCAGGCCATCCTTCCCATCCGGGGCAAGATTTTGAATGTGGAGAAAGCCAGTATCGATAAGGTGCTGGCCAATGCGGAGATTAAGACCATGATCAATGCTTTTGGCTGTGGATTCTCGGAAGGCTATGGGAATGATTTTGATATCTCCAAATTGCGTTATGATAAAATCATTATCATGGCGGATGCGGATGTGGACGGGGCTCATATTTCCACTTTGCTGTTGACGTTATTTTATCGTTTTATGCCGGAACTGATCTTTGAAGGGCATGTGTATATTGCAATGCCGCCGCTCTATAAGGCGTTTGGCGCAAAGGGTGCGGAGCAGTACCTGTATGATGACAAAGCGCTGGAAAGATATCGCAAGACCCATAAAGGTCCATTTACGCTGCAGCGGTACAAGGGTCTTGGGGAGATGGATGCCGAGCAGCTCTGGGAGACAACGCTGAATCCGGAGACGAGAAGGATGAAGCTGGTGGAAATTGAGGATGCCAGAATGGCTTCGGAGGTGACGGAACTGCTTATGGGAACGGAAGTACCGCCCAGAAAGACCTTTATTTATAATCATGCCGCGGATGCGGAGCTGGATGTATAAATAACTGCATTCTCCTCTTGACATTTGGCAGGTTACCCAGTATGATTAATAATCAGCAGAAGACAAAGGCATGGATGGTGCTGTAGTAGGGATTCATTTTCTTGCAGAGAGAGGAAATCAGCGGCTGAAAATTTCCTTAAGTTCAAATGAATCGTGAATTTCCCACCGGAGCCGCCTGATGCAACACGGAAGGCTGTTCATTTTTAAATGGAAGGCCGGCGTAAGTAGATCAGGCCGTGAAGCGCTCGTTACGCGCGAAAGGAGAGCCAGTTGTATGCCGGAAAATGGCGACAGCAGGAAGCAGGGTGGTACCGCGGAATGAAGATTTCGTCCCTTGCAGTTTTAAATAAAAACTGCGGGGGATTTTTTTGTGCACACGGGCCTATGCAAAAATTTTCCGCAGGCAAGAGAAAAAAGGAGGCAATATGAAAAGTAAGCTTGAGCAAATCAGAGCAAAAGTGGTGTCACAGATTATGGACTGTGATTCCGCGGACAAGTTGAATGAGATCAAAGTGAGCATTTTAGGAAAAAAGGGTGAGCTTACCGATCTGCTGAAGTCCATGAGGGATGTGCAGCCGGAGGACAGACCTAAAGTGGGCCAGATGGTGAACGAAACCAGAGCGGAGATTGAGAAGCTTCTGGATGAGCGAAAGGCAAAAATTGAAAAGGTGGTCCGGGAAGCAAAGCTGAAGGCTGAAGTAATTGACGTAACACTTCCCGCCAGTAAAAGTGAGCTGGGACACAGACATCCCAACAGCATCGCCCTGGAAGAGGTAGAAAGAATTTTTGTGGGAATGGGTTATGATGTGGTGGAAGGCCCGGAGGTGGAAAAGGACTATTATAATTTTGAAGCACTGAATATTCCGGCGGACCATCCGGCAAAGGATGAGCAGGACACTTTCTATGTGGTCAATGGCATTGGAGCGGGAGAAATCCTTCTTCGGACGCAGACTTCCGGCGTACAGGTACATGAGATGGAAAAAGGAAAGCTGCCGATCCGGATGATTGCACCGGGCAGAGTATTCCGTTCCGACGAAGTGGATGCCACCCACTCACCCTGCTTCCATCAGATCGAAGGATTGGTGATTGACAGGCATATTACATTTGCAGATCTGAAAGGAACCCTGGCGGAATTTGCCAGAGCATTGTTCGGTGAGGAGACAAAAGTAAAATTCAGGCCCCATCATTTCCCTTTTACGGAACCCAGTGCCGAGATGGATGTAACCTGCTTCAAATGCGGAGGCAAAGGCTGCCGTTTCTGCAAGGGCAGCGGATGGATTGAGATCCTGGGCTGTGGAATGGTTCACCCTCACGTATTGGAGATGAGCGGCATCGATCCGGAGGAATACACAGGCTTCGCCTTCGGTGTGGGACTGGAACGCATTGCTTTGCTAAAATATGAGATTGACGACATGCGTCTGCTATACGAAAACGACATCCGCTTCCTCAGACAATTTTAAAGAGGGGGAAGGGAATCTGGACGAAGACTGCGGAACTGGAATAAAGAAAGGAATAAATAGTATATGAATACAGCATTGTCATGGATTAAAGCATATGTGCCCGAACTGGAATGTACGGACCAGGAGTACTGCGATGCGATGACTCTGTCCGGCACGAAGGTGGAAGGCTTCGAGAGAAGAGATAAGAATCTGGAAAAAATTGTGGTGGCAGAGATCCTTTCCATAGAAGCACATCCCGATGCGGATAAACTGATTGTGTGTCAGGTCAATATAGGCACAGACACCATTCAGATTGTGACGGGAGCCCACAATGTAAAGGTGGGAGACAAGGTACCTGTGGTGCTGGACGGCGGCAAAGTGGCAGGCGGTCACGACGGAGGACCGCTTCCGGAGGACGGTATTTCGATTAAGGCCGGGAAACTCAGAGGCGTGCCCTCAGATGGTATGATGTGCTCCATTGAGGAACTGGGATCCGACAGAAATATGTATCCGGAAGCACCGGAAGAGGGAATTTATATTTTGAAAGAGGATGCAAAGCCGGGGGAGGATGCCGTTGCGCTTTTGGGTCTGCATGACACAGTGTTCGAATATGAGATTACCAGCAATCGTGTGGACTGCTACAGTGTACTGGGCATAGCGAGAGAGGCTGCGGCAACCTTCAGAAAGCCTTTTGTACCTCCCGTGGTAAAAGAGACAGGAAACGGCGAAGACGTGCACGACTATATCAAAGTGGAAGTAAAGGATCCGGATCTTTGCCCCAGATATTGCGCCAGAGTCTGCAAAAATATCAAGATAGGCCCTTCTCCGGAATGGATGCAGCGTAGACTTGCGGCCAGCGGCATCCGTCCCATCAATAATCTGGTGGATATCACCAACTATGTGATGGAAGAGTACGGACAGCCCATGCATGCTTTTGACCTGGATACTGTGGCAGGACACAAAATCATTGTGCGGCGGGCGAAGGACGGAGACGAATTCCAGACACTGGATGGACAGATGCGCAAGCTGGACAGAGACGTGCTGATGATTTGCGACGCGGAGAAGGAAATTGCAATCGGCGGCATCATGGGCGGTGAGAACAGCAAGATTACCGATCATGTGCAGACAGTATTGTTCGAAGCAGCCATTTTCAACGGACCCAATATCAGAAAGTCCGCCAAAAGAATCGGGCTGCGTACAGATTCTTCCGGCAAATTTGAAAAAGGCCTGGAGATGCATAACGCGGAGGATGCCATCAACCGGGCATGCCAGCTTATCGAAGAACTGGGCTGCGGCGAGGTGGTGAGCGGTATGGTGGATGTGGCCGTACCTGCATCCGATAGAAAGGTGCTTCCTTTCAAACCGGAAAAATACAACAATCTTCTGGGGACGAAAGTGACGGAAGCCGAGATGAAAGAAATGTTTGACCGCCTGGAGATCGAGACAGTCAGGGATGAGGCTGGGAAGACGAATCTGGTGATACCTTATTTCCGCCAGGATTTGAACTGTGATGCGGACATTGCGGAAGAAGTGGCAAGATTTTACGGATATGACAAGATCCCTACCACTCTTCCCGCGGGAGAAGCCACCGCAGGCAAGCTTTCCTATGATCTGCGCATCCGGCAGAAAGCGGAAGACATTGCCGAGTACTGCGGCTTCTCCCAGGGAATGAGCTATTCCTTTGAAAGTCCGAAGGTATTTGATAAACTGTTGCTGCCTGCTGACAGCGAGCTTCGACAGGCTGTGACCATTTCCAATCCGCTGGGAGAGGACTTCTCCATTATGCGGACCATCTCTCTGAACGGGATGCTGACCAGTCTGGCTACGAACTATAACAGACGAAACAAAAATGTCCGGCTCTATGAGCTGGGAAATATCTACCTGCCCAAGGCATTGCCCTTGACGGAACTGCCGGATGAGAGAGTGCAATTTACCCTCGGCTTCTATGGGGAGGGTGACTTCTACACCATGAAGGGGGTAATAGAAGAATTCTTCACAAGTGTCGGTATGAAGAAGAAACCGGTCTATGATCCCAAAGCGGGAAAGCCCTTCCTGCATCCCGGCCGTCAGGCATTGATTCAATATGAAGGGACCGTGCTGGGATATCTGGGCGAGGTCCATCCCGAGGTGCTTGACAATTACGGAATCGGCGCCAGGGCTTATATAGCCGTGCTGGATATGCCCAATGTCATTCCTTTCACTACCTTTGACAGGAAGTATGAAGGAATTGCAAAGTACCCTGCTGTGAGCCGTGATATCAGTATGGTGGTACCCAAAGAAGTGCTGGCCGGTGACATTGAGGCACTGATTGAACAGAGAGGCGGGAAGCTTCTGGAGTCCTATCAGCTCTTTGACATTTATGAGGGCGCACAGATTAAGCAGGGATTCAAATCCATGGCTTATTCCATCACCTTCCGCGCGAAAGACCGGACGCTGGAGGACAATGATGTGACCGCCGCCATGAAGAAAATCTTACACGGCCTGGAGCAGATGGGAATCGAACTCAGACAGTAAAATAAAAATATCTGCGGGACTAAATTTAAGAAAGGAAAATGAAGATGGAGAGAAAAATCACTTGGGAAAATTATGACGAAGAGCAGTTGAAAAAGATGGAGGAGATTAACCAAGAATACAGAAATTTCCTGGATCACGGCAAGACGGAGCGGGAGTGTATCGACACCATTGTGAATACCATCGAAGCCGAGGGCTATAGAGAGCTGGAAAAATTGATAGAGGAAGGGGCTCAGCCGAAGAAAGGCGATAAGATTTACAGTGTCTGTATGAACAAGTCTATTGCAATGTTCCAGATAGGGGAAAAGCCCATGACAGAGGGACTCAATATATTGGGCGCTCATATTGACAGCCCCAGACTGGATGTAAAGCAGAATCCTTTCTACGAAGACAGCGGATTTGCCTATCTGGATACCCACTATTACGGCGGCGTGAAGAAATATCAGTGGGTTGCGCTGCCGCTGGCGATTCACGGTGTGATCGTGAAAAAGGACGGCACCACCGTGGAGCTGAATGTGGGAGAGAGCGAGGATGATCCCGTTTTCTTCGTGTCCGATCTGCTGATTCATCTGGCAGGAGAACAGCTGGAGAAGAAGGCTTCCAAAGTAATCGAAGGAGAGGCCCTGGATCTGATCGTGGGAAGCAGACCCATTGTGATCAAGGCCGATGAGAAGGAAAAAGAAGAGGACGAGAAAAAAGAAAAGGCAAAGGAGGCCGTAAAGGCAGGAATCCTGGATATTCTGAAAGAGACCTATGACATCGAGGAAGAGGATTTTCTTTCGGCGGAGCTGGAAATTGTTCCTGCCGGAAAGGCAAGAGAGGCCGGATTCGACCGCAGCATGATTCTTGCCTATGGACAGGACGACAGAGTCTGCGCCTATACCTCCATGCGGGCTATGCTGGACGTAAAGGATACGAACAGAACCGTGTGCTGCATTCTGGTGGATAAGGAAGAAATTGGTTCCGTGGGTGCTACCGGTATGCAGTCCCGTTTCTTTGAAAATGCGGTGGCGGAGCTGATGAATCTGACCGGCGAGTACAGTGAGCTGAACGTGCGCAGATGTCTTGCCCGCAGCTGCATGCTGTCCTCCGATGTCAGCGCAGGGTACGATCCTTCCTATGCTTCCTGTTTCGAGAAGAAAAATGCCGCTTTTCTGGGGAAAGGCATGGTGTTCAACAAATTTACCGGTTCCAGAGGCAAGTCCGGTTCTAACGATGCCAACGCCGAATATGTGGCACATCTGCGTAAAGTCCTGGAAGAGAAGGGCATTATCTACCAGACGGCGGAGCTGGGCAAGGTAGATGTGGGCGGCGGCGGAACCATCGCCTATATTCTGGCTCTGTATGGCATGAACGTAATTGACAGCGGTGTTGCGGTTCTGAATATGCATGCTCCATGGGAGGCTACCAGCAAGGCTGATGTATACGAGACCTATCGCGGCTATATGGCGTTTGCGGAAGGAGCGTCAATGTAATGGACGGCGTACTGCCCAAATCAGACTTTTATTATGAACTGCCCCCGGAGCTGATTGCCCAGGACCCGCTGGAGGACCGTTCTTCCTCCAGGCTTCTGGTGCTGGATAAGCATACCGGGGCAGTGTCCCATCATGTATTCCGGGAGATTACGGAATTTCTGCAGCCGGGAGACTGCCTGGTGCTGAACAATACCAAAGTGATTCCCGCAAGGCTGCTGGGAGTGCGGGAAGATACCGGCGCTCATGTGGAAGTCCTCCTGTTGAAACGGCGAGAGGCAGATGTGTGGGAAACGCTGGTGAAGCCGGGGAAAAAATGCCGTCCGGGCGCCAGACTTTCCTTTGGAGACGGTATCCTGCAGGCAGAAGTCCTGGAGGTGGTGGAAGAAGGCAACCGGCTGATTCGATTTACCTTCGATGGGATCTTCGAGGAGGTTCTGGACCGGCTGGGAGAGATGCCCCTTCCTCCTTATATCACCCATAAGCTCCAGGATAAAAACCGGTACCAGACCGTCTATGCCAGACAGGAAGGCTCTGCGGCAGCGCCCACGGCGGGACTTCACTTTACGGAGGAACTGCTGGAGCAGATAGAGGCAAAAGGCATCCGGACTGCCTATGTGACGCTTCATGTGGGACTGGGAACCTTTCGACCGGTAAAAGAGGAAAATGTGCTGAATCACCATATGCATTCGGAGTATTATGAGGTGTCAGAGGAGACGGCTTCTCTCATAAACCGGACCAAAGCGGAGGGCGGCCGTATTGTCTGCGTGGGAACCACCAGCTGCCGCACGATTGAGAGCGCCGCGGACGAAAAGGGCATTGTCCGGGCCGGAAGCGGGAATACGGACATTTTCATTTATCCGGGTTATCAGTTCCGGGTGCTGGATGCGCTGATTACCAATTTTCACCTGCCGGAATCCACGCTTGTGATGCTGGTATCCGCGCTGGCCGGCCGGGAACATGTGCTGAACGCCTATGAGGAGGCGGTCAGGGAGAGGTATCGCTTTTTCAGCTTTGGGGATGCTATGCTTATAATTTGACACAAAACACTCAAAATTATCTTGAGATGTATGGGAAGAGATGATATACTTAATCTATTCGGGTGGGAGCATCTCACCGTCAAAGAGAGGTAGAGGTATGCAGGATAGAAGGAAAAATAAAAGAACGGATATGTCCTCCAGGCTTGTGATTAAGAGACTGGACGGCAACAGTGGAAATGAAGCAACGATTCATATTATGGATGTTTCCAAGAACGGTATCGGTTTTGAATGCGAGGAGGCTCTGCAGATTGGAGAGGTATACGAGGCGTATCTGACCATCTGGACGAAGGAAGTAATCCATGCATTTTTACAGATCGTAAGGATTGAGCTGAAGGCAGGCGGATATGGATACGGAGCAATCTTTATCGGTATGCCGGAGATGGATTCCGCAAGGATCGAGGTTTACCAGACAGTCAATGGAGAATAAGAGTAAGAGGGGACTTCTGCGGAAGTCCCTTTTCACAGGCGTTATATTGATTCTGCTGCTTATGCTGTACTGCATGATTTTTCAGTTCTCCGCGCAGGACAGCGAGGAATCAGGATCTTTGAGCCGGATGATTACAGAGAAACTGATCAACTTTATAAACAGCGTGTCGGGCGCACATTGGAGTGACCCAAAGAGAGCCGAACTGGCGGAATATTTTGAGCATCCCATTCGGAAGCTGGCCCATTTCGCAGAATATGCCTACATGGGAGTGCTGGTGTATTCTCTGTGGAGCCAGTGGCTGAGGCGGGGAAGATTTCTGGTGCTTCTGACCACAGGCTGGGTGTTCCTCTCAGCTGCGGCCGATGAATTTCACCAGTATTTTGTGCCGGGAAGGTATGCCAGCTTTGCCGATGTGCTGCTGGATACCTGCGGCGGCGTGTGCGGAATGCTTTTCTGCATCTGTGTGGCGGCGATCTGCCGGAGGTGGCGCGGAAGAAAAATAAAAAGGCGGAAAAATATGGGAGTTTAGAAACGTATACTTACATCGTAGCCTTCTTTCCGCAGAATTTCGGCGGCTTTTGTCATGGAGGGCTCGTCATGGAACTCCACCTTCAACACACCGTCATCGGCTTCCCGGTTGTGGGTGATTCCGATGTTTTTGATGCTGAGATTATATTTCGCCAGAAGTGTGGTAATATGGGCAAGGGAGCCGGATTTGTCCGCAATTTCCACGCTGATGCTGTGGGAACGCTTGATGGGGCCGCTGGAGGCATTGATAAAGGAGTCTCGATAAAGGCGGGCGTTTTCAAACCGGTCGTACAGGGCAGACTCATTTTTTTCGTCCAGTTCCTCTTTGAAGGAAGTCAGCACAGTTATATAATCGGACAGCAGAGAAGAAATGTTGGCATGGTTGGACAGACAAATCTGCTGCCACATAACGGCCTGGGAGGAGGCGATTCTTGTGATATCCTTAAATCCTCCTGCCGCCACCATTTTCATGATGCCGTCTTCGGAATCGCTGTCATGTACCAGATTGACAAGAGCCGCGGCAACGACATGAGGCAGGTGGCTGATGGCGGCTGTCACATAGTCGTGCCTTTTATAGTCCAGAACCAGAGGAATGGCACGCATTGCGGCCACCAGATCCCGATAGGAAGCCACCTGTGCTTCGGAGACAGAAGCAGTGGGCGTCAGAATATAGTATGCATTCTCCAGAAGGGCGGCTTTGGAATTGGCAAAACCCACCCGTTCGCTGCCTGCCATGGGATGGCCGCCGATAAAGCAGTCCTTCAGACCGGCTTCCCGGACAGCTCTGTGGATCCCGGTTTTGACACTGCCCACATCTGTGAGGAGACATCCCGGTTTCATAACCTTCTTTACGGCGGCAAGATTTCCGTCATTTCTTTTGACAGGTGCGCACAGGAAAATATAGTCGCATTCGGCAAAGGTTTCGTCGATGGCGGAGGAGATGCTGTCCGCAACGGCTTCTTTTTGTGCAAGCAGCAATGTCTTCTCGTTGATATCGGTAGCGATGATTTTAACATCGGGAATATTTTCCTTCAACGCTCTGGCGATGGAACCGCCGATCAGGCCCAGTCCGATGAAGCCGCAGGTGAGATGTGACATGGAGTATACCTCATTTCTTCAGAATTCAAGGTTTGGCTACTGCTACACAATACCACTTTAACGTGGGAAAAGCAATAAAAAAGTTGGAATCACAGACTTTATTGCAAGTTATTTCAATAATTAATAAGAATAGCTTGTAAAAAAGAACACATTCTAGTAAAATAAACACATGGGAATTGAATCATTTGTCATTATCATGTCAAAACACCCAAATTACATAAAAATTGGAGGAAAGTCAAATGAAAGTTTACACAACTGACAAGATTCGCAATGTGGTGCTGCTGGGGCACGGCGGAAGCGGCAAGACCAGTCTGGCGGAAGCATTTGCGTATCTGTCCGGAATTACATCCCGAATGGGTAAGGTGCCTGACGGTAATACCCTGAGTGACTATGGCAAAGAGGAACAGAAGCGTAAATTTTCCATCAATGCGTCTGTGATTCCCATCGAATGGGAGGGGTACAAGATCAATGTGATTGATACCCCGGGCTATTTTGATTTTGTCGGCGAGGCGGAGGAAGCTGTAAGCGCTGCCGGTGCGGCGATTATCGTGGTGAACGGTAAGTCCGGTATTGAAGTGGGCACCCAGAAGGCATGGGAGTTGTGTGAGAAATACAAGATTCCCAGATTTATCTATGTTTCCAATATGGACGTGGATAACGCATCTTTCCGCCAGGTAGTGGAAGATATGACCAACCTGTATGGCAAGAAGATGGCACCGTTTAATCTGCCTATCCGGGAAGATGAGAAGTTTGTAGGGTATGTAAATGTGGTTTCCGAGACCGGCCATCGCTGGCAGGGCAAGGAAGTGGTAGATTGTGAGGTTCCGGAGTACAATAAAGCCAACCTGGAGCTGTGCCGCGATACGCTGATGGAGTCGGTGGCGGAGACCAGCGAAGAGATGATGGAGCGTTACTTCGGCGGAGAGACGTTCTCTGACGCGGAAATCAGAGCGGCATTGAGAACCAATGTATGTGACGGTACCATTGTGCCGATGACCATGGGTTCCAACACGCTGTGCCAGGGCATCTACACGCTGCTGGACGATATCGTGAAGTATATGCCAAGCCCCGAGAACCGCAAGATTGCGGGCATCAATATGAAGACCAATGAGATTTACAACGCAGATTACGATTTCTCCAAAGCGAAATCTGCTGTGATCTGGAAGACGATTGTGGATCCCTTTATTGGTAAATACTCGCTGATCAAAGTGAATTCCGGCGTGTTGAAGACAGATGATCTGCTGTACAATGTGGATACCGAGGTGGAAGAGAAGATCGGCAAGCTCTATGTCCTGCAGGGCAATAAACCCATGGAAGTGCCTGAGCTCCACGCAGGAGACATCGGCGCGCTGGCGAAGCTGAGCGATGCGAAGACAGGGAACACACTGGCCACGAAAGCAGCCCCGATCAAATTCGGCAAAGTGGAAGTATCCACGCCTTACACCTGTATGCGGTATAAGCCCAAGAATAAAGGAGATGTGGATAAGATTTCCCAGGCATTGCAGAAGATGACCAACGAGGATCTGACCCTGAAGGTGGTAAACGATGCCGAGAACAGACAGACATTGCTTTACGGTATGGGCGATCAGCATCTGGATATCGTCGTCAGCCGTCTCCTGAACGAGTATAAGGTGGACGTGGAGCTTGACAAGCCGAAGGTTGCCTATAAGGAGACGATCCGCAAGCAGTCTGATGTGGAATACAAATACAGAAAGCAGTCCGGCGGCCATGGACAGTATGGACATGTGAAGATGCGTTTCAGTCCTTCCGAGAATCTGGAGGAGGCCTATGAATTTACCCAGGAAGTAGTGGGCGGTACCGTACCCAAGAACTACTATCCCGCAGTGGATAAAGGTCTGCAGGAATCTGTGTTGAAGGGACCTATGGCGGCTTATCCTGTTGTGGGTGTGAAGGCTGTGCGGTATGACGGATCCTATCATCCGGTAGATTCTTCCGAACAGGCCTTCAAGATGGCTACGATTCAGGCTTTCAAGAAAGGCTTTATGGAAGCCCATCCCGTACTGTTAGAGCCCATCGCCTCTCTCAAGGTGACGGTTCCCGACGCGTATACGGGCGATGTCATGGGAGATTTGAACAAGAGACGGGGACGTGTGCTGGGTATGAACCCTCTGGCCGGCGGCAAGCAGGTTATCGAGGCGGAGATTCCCCAGAGCTCTCTCTACGGATATTGTACGGATCTGCGTTCCATGACAGGCGGCAGAGGAGAATACTGCTATGAATTTATTCGCTATGAGCAGGCTCCTTCCGATGTACAGGAGAAGGAGATCGCCGCAAGAGCAGCCAAGGTGGCGGAGAATTCGGGAGAGGATTAAATTTTAGAGTAAATTTAATCTGTTTCTTGATGAATTTTAACTTGACAGAAGCGGGAATACGGGATACAATTAAGGTCAGTTTTATACTTGTCATTGACGTGGAAGAGGAGTATTAAGGATTTCAGACTTTCAGAGAGCCGTCGGCGGGTGCGAGGCGGCAGCGAGATTTCCCCAACTGGCCTTGGAGTTCTCGCCTGAAGCGCAGTTCGGCGTGGGTAGGGTAGAGCGGTTGATCCCGTTATCGATTGAAAAGTGCATGGCTCCGGTGAAAGCCGGGCTGTGAATTAGAGTGGTACCACGGAATCAGGCCCTTTCGTCTCTAAACGAAAGGGCTTTTTGTGTTGGGAAGGTAAAGTCACAAAGTGACTTTACCCTTTAGTGCCGTCGCGCAGCGACTAAATCAGCAAGTGGCCGTTCAATGCCGGCATGATTTGGGGACGCTCTCTTGCGGCCACAAATTATGCCTGTGATATGGCATTGAACGAACACTTGCGGAACTAAAATCAGGAGGTAAATTATGGCAAAACCGTACAACCATCATGAGGTGGAGCAAAAGTGGCAGACCGTCTGGGATGAAGAGCATGCGTTTCAGACATCCGATGATTATTCCAAACCCAAATACTATGCGCTGGTAGAATTCCCCTATCCATCGGGGCAGGGACTGCATGTGGGACATCCCAGACCCTATACCGCTCTGGACATTGTGGCCAGAAAGCGCAGAATGCAGGGCTACAACGTGCTGTATCCCATGGGATGGGATGCATTCGGACTTCCAACGGAGAATTATGCAATCAAGAATCACATCCATCCGAAAATTGTGACGAAGAACAATGTGGAGCGCTTCAAAGGGCAGCTTCATGCGCTGGGCTATTCCTTTGACTGGGAGAGAGAGGTCAATACCACAGATCCGGAATATTACAAATGGACGCAATGGATTTTCCTGAAGCTTTTCAAGGCAGGGCTTGCTTACAAGACAGAGATGCCCATCAACTGGTGTACCTCCTGTAAGGTGGGACTGGCCAACGAAGAGGTGGTCAATGGTGTCTGCGAGCGGTGCGGCTCCGAGGTAGTCCGCAAGGTGAAGAGCCAGTGGATGCTGAAAATTACGGAATATGCGGATAAGCTGCTGCAGGGCCTTGATACCGTGGATTATATTGAGAGAGTGAAGGTATCCCAGAGGAACTGGATCGGGAAGTCCCAGGGAGCGGAGGTTGATTTCACCATCACGGGGAAAGAGGAAAAGCTCCGCATTTACACTACCAGGCCGGATACCCTTTTTGGCGCCACCTATATGGTAGTGTCTCCGGAGCATCCTCTGATTGAAAAGTATAAGGATGAGATCGGAAATTATGAGGCGCTGACCGCATACAGGGAGCAGGCGGCGAAGAAGTCTGATTTTGAGCGTACGGAGCTGGCCAAAGAGAAGACAGGAGTGCAGATAGAAGGCCTTACGGCAACTAATCCGGTGAATGGCAAGGAGATTCCCATCTGGATATCCGATTATGTGCTGATGACCTATGGAACAGGCGCCATTATGGCAGTGCCTGCCCATGATGACAGAGACTGGGACTTCGCGAAGAAATTCAACCTGCCTATCATTGAGGTAGTGGCGGGAAGCCCGGTGAGTGTACAGGAAGCCGTATATACGGATGTGGAGACAGGAACGCTGGTGAATTCCGACTTCCTGAACGGGTTGTCCGTGGCGGATGCGAAGGAGAAGATCATTGCCTGGCTGGAAGAAAAAGGACTGGGCCAGAGCAAGACCAACTTCAAGCTCCGGGACTGGGTGTTCTCCAGACAGCGTTACTGGGGGGAGCCGATTCCTATTGTAAAATGTGAGAAATGTGGTTTTGTTCCCCTGGACGAAAGCGAACTTCCGCTGATGCTTCCGGAGGTGGAGTCCTATGAGCCTACGGATAATGGGGAGTCCCCGCTGGCAGCCATGACCGAGTGGGTGAACACCACCTGTCCCTGCTGCGGAGGTCCTGCGAAGCGGGAGACGGACACCATGCCTCAGTGGGCCGGTTCCTCCTGGTATTTCCTCCGTTATACGGATCCGAAGAACAAGGAGGCACTTGCAAGCAAAGAAGCATTGGAATACTGGATGCCGGTGGACTGGTATAACGGTGGAATGGAGCATACCACCCTGCATTTACTGTATTCCCGGTTCTGGCACAGATTCCTCTATGACCAGAAACAGGTGCCCTGTCCGGAACCTTATCAGAAGAGAACCAGCCATGGTATGATTCTGGGGTCCAATGGAGAGAAGATGTCCAAGTCCAGAGGAAATGTGGTGAACCCGGATGATATCGTCAGAGACTATGGCGCGGATACTCTGCGGACCTATGAGATGTTCATCGGTGCCTTTGATCTGAGCGCGGCCTGGAGCGAGGATGGTGTAAAGGGCTGCCGCCTGGAGAGAGTGTGGAAGCTGCAGGATATGCTGGTGGAGGAAGATGGTTACAGCGCGGATCTGGAGACCAAAATGCATCAGACCATCAAGAAAGTATCCGGTGATTTTGAGAACCTGAAGTTTAATACGGCAATCGCTGCCATGATGTCTCTGATCAATGAATTCTATAAGAAGAATGCTGTCACAAGGGGAGAATACAGAACGCTTCTGACTTTGCTGAATCCGGTGGCCCCTCATATTACGGAGGAGCTGTGGCAGACAGCAGGCTTTGAGGGCAGAATTTACCAGGCCGAATGGCCTTCCTACGAGGAAGCGAAGACGGTTGAGAGCATGGTGGAAGTAGGCGTGCAGGTGAACGGCAAGATCCGGGTAACCATCTCCGTACCGAAGGATGCGGAGAAGGACACGGTGATCGCCATGGCCAAAGAGGCACTGGGAGACAGGCTGACGGGAACCATCGTAAAGGAAATTTATGTTCCCGGCAGAATCGTGAATATTGTGGCAAAATAGTCGTGTTACAGTCGGTATCAAGTCAAGGGCCAATAGGAACGCGGGCCCACCGACCTGATACCGGCCTTTTTAACACCTTACAGAAAAAATTCTTCCGTGGGAAATTTACGAAGAGGATTCTTCCTGGGGATTTGGAGAGGAACCGGCCTTGCGGCTTTTCTCCAGTATTTTGTCAATCTTCTGGAGCTCTTCCAGGCTGCTGTATTTGCGGATAGCCGCAATGGCGGCATTCATTTCCGACGGAGTAAAAGTCAGATTTTCCTGTTTGGCCTTTTTCAGCATGGGCAGAGCAAAGGCCATCATCTCCTTTTGGCTTTTGCCATGTCCTTTTGCGAAAAGGTCTTCCACGAATTTCAGCTTTTTTTCCGGAATATCTTTTACAAGTGGATCTGTCATCCAGACAGGTCTGGTATCATTTTCCATAAAGGTCTCCTTTCTGAATATTGGTAATTGCTTTCGTTCATAAAGCCGGAATTTCAATCCGTTTTGTCTCCCCCAAACATTTGGAACAGGGAAGAAAGTCCGGAATCAGACATACCGGAGAACATATCCATGGGATTGTCTGTCCCCATTCCCTCGGGGAAAAGTTCCTGCATCATTTTTACCATATCCATCATTTCCTGCATCTTTTTGAAATTCAGGATCATGTTTTTCATGTTTTCAATTTTGCTTCGTTCCTCATTGCTGCTGAAAGGGAGCAGTTCATCCAGGAGCGCCAGAGTATCCGCATTGTCTCCCTGGAAAAAATCGGCTGACAGTTGTCTCCCATTTCCCATAAGGCGTGTGTCTGGCCGTCGATGCAGAAAGGAGAGGGTATACTGTAATTCCAGAAGCTTTATGTATACGGCAAAACCGCCTTGCTGTCCGGGAGCGAGCCAGGGGAGAAGTATTTTCAACATTTGAATCCGGTTATTGGTAAAGAGGGAATCAAATGTGGTAATTGCTTTTGAATTCTGTTCATCCATGGCACACACTCCTTTCCGGAAAGAATAGTTCTCCTTCTATTCTATGTAGACAAGTCAGGAGTTATGTGTGCATGGCTGCTTACGATCCGCCTGACGGGAAAGCTATCGTGAAACAGGCTCCCGGCGGGAACCAAGTCCTCCGGGAGCCTGTGGCTGGATGGAAGACCATCCAGTTCAGCGATTAATTGCAGCCACAGCCACAACCGCAGTTATTGCCGCATCCGCCGCCGAAGAAGCTGCCATTGCCGCAGAAGCAGGAGAGCAGCAGGATCCAGATGATCCATTCGCATCCGCCGCCGTTGCCGCCAAACAGGCTGTTGCCGCATCCGCAGCCACAGTTGTTGTTGCCGCATCCGCTGTTACCGCCACAGCAGAAGAGCAGCAGGATAATCCAGATCCAGCTCCCGCATCCATTGTTGTTCTGGGAGTTTGCACATCCGCAGGAATCATTGCAGCCACAGTTTGTAGCAGTCAAATCACTCATTTTTTTTGCCTCCAAAGGTTTATTTATGGTTTATTGTATGCGGGGCGGCATGTCAATGTTTCCTGCGGACAGATGCTATTTTTTGGATGCGTTTCCTTTGGAAAAAGTCTTGAAATAATCCCAGGATATAGTAAAATAAAGAGAGACATTCAAGTTTGATAAGGGAATGAGTATGGCACAGAAGATTTATATACTGGAGGGCAGGCAGTTCAGGACGGAAAGTGACTACGCCTGCGCCGTTAAAGATAAGGAAATCATAGATAAGCTTAGAAAAGAGACGGACTTTCAGAATAGAAAAGCCCTTGAAGAGCTGCGGACCAGGCTTCGGGAAGGCAAGTATCACTTTCGGACGCTTCTGGGCAGGGATTTTCTGGACGAAGTGGAAGAACAGCTAAAGCAGATGGACATTGCCGCAGGATACCGAAAGGCAGGACGGACCCGGAAAGAGGAGAAGCCGGAACCCAATAGAGCGGGAGTCGGGCAGAAAATGCAGAATGGGGGAAAAGGGCGGCATAACTCTGACAAAAAAGACAGTATAGCGGATGCGATTGTGCAGGAGGAGCTGCGCAGGCTGGAGAAACGCCGGAAGCTGACGATTGCGCTTTGCAGTGTGGTGGCAGTGTGCTGTCTGGGATATTTCGGTGTTTATTCCTATTATACATATCGGACGGAAAGTGATTACCAGAGATTAAGCGAAATGAAGGAAATGGCGGCGGTTTCCTCCTCCACGGCGCCATCCGCTTCTTCCGGAGGACCTCAGTTTACTTTGGACGGGAAAGCGGAAGAAAAAGAAGTGCTGGAGGAGTATAAAAATCTGTTGTTGAAGAACAGAAAGCTGATCGGCTGGGTAAAAATTGATGGGACGGCCATCGACTATCCGGTCATGCAGACGGTGGACAATGAATACTACCTGGACCACAATATGAACCAGGAGTACGATAAAAACGGCACCATCTTCATGGATAAGGACTGTGATGTCATAAAGCCCAGCACAAATTATATTCTGTACGGCCATCACATGCGCAATGGGAAGATGTTCGGACAGCTGGATAAGTATAAGGATGAAACCTTTTATGAGGAACATCCCTACATCAGCTTTGACACGATCTATGAGAAAGGAACCTATCAGATCATGTATGTATTCCGCTCTAAGGTCTACAAGGAGACGGAAATTGTGTTTAAGTATTACCAGTTCATCGAGGCCAACGGTGAGCAGGAGTTTGATTCCGCCATGCAGGAGATGTCGGCGTTGTC
>CAQUWW010000043.1:17278-22174 GCA_948896875.1 uncultured Acetatifactor sp.
GTGACCGCGGCGTACGGAGACCAGCTGCTGACCCTCTCCACCTGCGATTACCAGGAGACGGACGGGCGGTTCGTGGTGGTGGCGAAAAAGGTGCCGGAGGAGAAATAGGCAGTGATTGACTTTATGAAGTTTCACTAATATAATATATTTCACTATACGAGTACCAAAAAGTCAATATGTGGGAAAAAGACTTGCAATAAATTCAAGATGTAGTAAAATAGAAAGTAACGGTCAGATGAGAAACAACAGGAATTGAATCCAAAAGGCTAATTGAAAGTGGTAAAAGTGACGATACATACTAAGTAGAAAGATCGCAAAGGAGTAGTGGAAATGAGCAAGGCGGTTAAGAAAAAGGCAAGAAGGCTGAAAAGAACGATACGCAAGACATTGGGAACATTATTCCTGATATCTGCGCTTATAATAGCGGCGATTCCTGTGGATAACCTGCGGGCGGAAGGGGAGGATGGAATTTCGACCCACAGCTATGCGGCAGATACTTCCGTTACCGTCAAAACGGAGAACCCTTATACTATACCTCAGATGCCAACTGACGGAACCGCGAAGATATATACTTCCGCAGACAGAACAGTTCAGTTTGTGTATCTGCCCGAAGGAAGTGATTACTGTGCCGTGATAGTAGGATATGACAGTGGATTCCTGAAAGACGGGACGCTGGATTTTACAAAAAAAGTGGACGCATATGGGCAGTATCGTATCAACGATGCAAGTGGCTACAACTATGCTGCAGTAGGACAACAGGGTAATTTCCTGTTCTATAGAGAAAGAAAAAGTTTTACACATACAGCTGCTGCTGATGTCGGTTTAAACGTGGATGAAATTTTGCAGGAGTATAGGACGAAGAATAAGACTGACTATGTCAAGGAGGAAAGCCGCGTTACGGATCCGGATACACAAAAGGTGACTTCTTTGGTGGTAACTTCGGAGGTAGGTAATTATTTGCCTTGTTTTATTGAAACTTACGGTACCTGGTCACAGATTCCGGACGAAGAACTGTACTGGGATACAACTGAAGGTAATACAGCTTCTCCTCCACCTGAACCGGTGTATAAAACGGTTGGGGGTGAAAAGGATTTACTGCGTATTAAAAATGTCTTGATCAAATACATTGGCAATCAATATATCAAAACTGATGGAAATAATATATGGATTTATGGTGGTCAGGTAGATGGGACCGATGTAGGCAAGGAGCATGGAATTTTTGCCAATCAGAATAACGTTAAGAAGTTGATTGTAAGTAATGAATTCAAAGGAGTCGGTGATTATGCATTCTATAATTCCGGCCTTGTGGAAATAAAGCTTGAAAATGGCCTGCAATATGTGGGAGACGGGGCGTTCGAAAATTGTCGTGATCTGACTACGGCTGATTTTAATGTGGATTGTAATCTGAAGGTACTGGGAGCATATGCCTTCCGAAATTGCCAGGTTCTCGGCAGCTTCACACTGCCCGGCGGTGTGACGCATATTGGCGATCAGGCTTTTGCGGGATGTATGGCTATGACAGAGATTGACCTGTGCAGTAATAAGAACGCCAGTGCATTGAAAAAACTGGGGCAGGGTGTATTTAAGGATTGTCAGTCTCTTCAGTCTCTGACATTTCCAAATAACTGTGACAGCCCGGTTTATATGTCTTCCTTTGAAGGGTGCAGAAGCCTGCAATGGATCTCAACCAGAAATAGGAATATCACCTTCCCTGTAGACGATATTCTGAAATATGAGGATTTTAAGAAGATGGTGACCGAGGCATTCTTCTTTGAGGGCCTGGGAAATTATAGTGCCGGGAAAGAGGTTTTCACGGAAGATATGGCGTGGGATTCGCAGGTGCATAAGCTGGCATGGAAAGAGTGCTTTGCGTTTAGTTACCTCACATATACAGGGGCCACTCCGGACACACCGGGAGGCTCTTATATACCGCAGGATCATTATGAGCTTACGGTTAAGGAAGAGAAAACAGATGAAAAGAATACCTTTGTAGTTAATTCCAACAATGAGCTGGAAAAGCATGTTGCCACGGACGGGGTAACCGAATTGGATATTCCGAATACAATAGGACGGCAGTATGTGGCTACGATCAACGCCCGGGTTTTCCAGGATTGGTGCGAATTGAAAAAAGTAACCATACCTGCTACGGTTACGACAATTAAGAGTGATGCATTTAAAGGATGCCATAATCTGGAAAATGTGGTGTTTGCTTCCGGAGATATTGTAATTGAACCAGAAGCGTTTAAGACGCAGGACTTTTTTGGAAATCATAGTGGAACTTGTACAACTAAGGATAATATGACGGATTCCAATAATATGCCTAAGGTGAAATTGCATTTTGTAGGACCCATATCAGCTACATCTGCTCCTTTTAATTATGCTATGAGCAGTGCCGGAAGATACAATACCGCGACTCAAAAGGAAAGCTATATTATTTATTATAGCGGAAGTCCTGAAAATTTAAAAATAGAGTATGATCCCAATGCAGTGAATCCCAACACTGGCGTTAAGGGAATGAATGTATTGAAAGATTTTCCTTCCTTGCAGGATTTGGCGGATGGCTTTGGAACCGATTATTCCTATATGACCGATGCTGAAAAAAAAGCTGCAAGTGATATGGTTGATTTGTATAAGACCAATGGGAATACATCAGGAATGACAGAGCAGCAGATTGATTTCCTGAATTCTGCACTGAATGTTGTGATTCCGGAGGGAATCCAGGCAGTTTCACCGGGGCTATTTAAGAAAAAGGAAAAGGCGAATGAGGACGTTGCGGCAGGTACTAATGTGCCAATCGATATGACTGTTACTGCATACAGCCTGGCAACCATAGAGAACGCTCGTAATGAGGACGGCACTCCCAATGAGAAGGGAGGAACTTTTGCAGGTCTTGAACACCTGACCAGCGTGAAGCTGAACAGAGATACGAACAGCAGTCCGGTTGTTTTGGAAGATTATGCTTTTGAAGGATGTAAGAACCTGAATGATGTTTCCATGGCAGATGTTGCATCCATGGGGAAGGTCCCCTTTTTGGGCTGTACCTCGTTGGGGTATGTCAATTTCCAGGACAGTACGAAATATGTATGTAGTGATAAGTCTATTATCCTTGGTTTGGATGAGAATGGAAATGCATACAATGTGATAGAGTGCCTGGAGGGGAGGGCTTCGAACCAGAGAGATATCACTACGGCGGAGCTCGGATCCGGAATCACAAATATTGAGAAGGAGGCTTTCCGGAACAGTCCGGTGTGGACGATAGATTTATCTGACACGAATATCACTAAGATTCCCGAGGGTGCATTTGCAGGGACAGAAAAGCTTACCAGATTAACATTGCCGGAAGGTCTTGAGTTGATTGAGAATTTTGCATTTGCAGGAAGTAATATAGTTGATTTTTATGTGAGAGGTAAGAATACTATATGTTCGCCTTTTGCCTTTTATGGAGGGACGAATGATGAATATCAGAGGAGTTATAATATGTCTGAGCTTAAAACTCCTGCAAAAGATGTAATGTGGTACTATGCGAAGGATGGAAACACTACTAAAAATACGGGTGAAGCCCAGGGCTTTATAACCGAGGAGACAGAGTTCCCTACCAGCTACAGCCTCCGTTTCACCTACCGGGACGAAGAAGGAAATCAGCAGGAAATCTACGGGGAGAACAGAGTCTCCGGCATGGCCGAGGTAGAATACCCTGAGATTCCGGAAAGCATCGTGATCAACGGACTTCCCCAGCGCTTTACGGAATGGAAGCTTGAGATCGAAGGTGATGTGTATCATTTTACCGCGATGTATGGCTATGTGATACATACGGTTACTTTCTGGGATACGAAGGACGGTATGAAGGAAGTCTACCGGATGGAGATTGCCGATACGGGTAACGCTCTGGTACTGGCGGAGGATATCGAAGAGCTGGCCGCTATTATGAACGACAGTCAGTTCCTGATGTGGGACTGTGAGGGAGACCTGTCAAAGGTGACCGGAGACTTTACAGCCGTTGCCAGATATCGTTTGGAAGGACAGTACCTTGTGAAGTATATGGCAAGGAAGGGCTCGATCCGCAGTCCATGGGAAGAGTTCCAGACCATGATTGTCATGGGAGGCGAGAATGCTCCCAATATTGCAGGTCCTACGGGAGACGAGTGGAAAGTAGAAGGGTATCAGTATACAGGATGGCTGGATCTTCCGGAAGGAATCAGCAGTGACGAGACGGTGTACGCCGGTTACAGTCCGGAGCAGGATCCGGACGATCCGGATAACCCCAATAACCCGGATAATCCTAATGGTGGAACAGGCAGTGGAAATACGACCAATCCTCCCAACGGCGGAAATACGAATAATCCCGGTGGAACAGGCAGCGGAAATACGACCAATCCTCCCAACGGGGGGAATACGAATAACCCGAATGGAGGCAACAACGGAGGATCCACCGGCAGCAGTAACAGTGAAGCGACAAAGCATAAGCTGACAGTACAGGGAGGAAGCGGTTCCGGTACGTATGCAGCCGGGGAGCAGATCATCATTACGGCGAACGCGCCGGCGAAGGGACAGGAGTTCAGCAGCTGGACGGTCAGCCCTGCAAGTACTGTGGTGACAGATAAGACTTTGTCTGCAGTCATCATTACGATGCCAAACAATGATGTGGCGGCTATTGCCAATTACAAGGCGAAGACTTCCACCAGCACCGGTACCTCCAACAGCACCGGTACAAATCGTCCGGGAAGCAGTGCTTCGAACGGAGGCAGTACCGTTGTGATTGATAAAAACGGATTGTCCAATACGGGCGTAGTTTCTGCCACAGTGAACGGTTCTTCCGACAACTTTACGATTAAAGTGACGGAAAGCAGCGCGGCCACAGAGGCTGTTTTAAAGGCATTACAGGCGGAATATGGAACC
>CAQUWW010000044.1 GCA_948896875.1 uncultured Acetatifactor sp.
TGCTAAGGGCACCCCTTGGTGCTTTCGGAAAGAGCCACCGGCCTCCTCTGCCTGTCTCTCAGCATGTTTTACAGGAAAGGCGCGGGTATGGACGAAATGATAGAAGAACGAATCCCATTACATATGTCGTGTTTAATTC
The DNA here is from genome assembly GCA_948896875.1 of uncultured Acetatifactor sp. Classification (GTDB taxonomy): domain Bacteria; phylum Bacillota; class Clostridia; order Lachnospirales; family Lachnospiraceae; genus Acetatifactor. Next base: position 140 of record CAQUWW010000044.1, read on the forward strand.
ATAACCCGCCTAATTACTGTAAAGTTCCAATTACTGCAATATTCAGTAGGGAATGCCCATGATCTGAAGTAGTCGGTAAATATAGACTTCTCTACTGAAAGCAATAAATGTACCATGGATAAAATATCCACTTAATAACCAGAATCAGAGCATCTTCCGACTATACGGGATTATAAACCAGTCCGCGGTATTCCCTTCTAAAACTTGCGGAAAAACAGGCGGGGAAGGGGCGGGAGGCTCTTTATGGCCGCACTAAGGGATGCCCTTAGCAGAGATGAAATCCACTGCTTACTGAGACTTTGGCGGGCAGGCTCTTCCTGCCCGTCAATTAGTCTCTGTTGCAGTGGAGTTCATCGGCGCGTTATCCCTGCAGAATAAAGAACCTCCCGCCCCTTCCCCGCCGTTCCTCTGCTGTAGAGAATAACCCTCTGTCAGTCCTTGCAATAACCTGGACTTTAGCAGTAACTCCCTGTCGGTCCTTGCAGAATCCCTGGTCTTAGCGGAACCCCCCGGTTGGCCATTGCAGTAACTTTGACTTAGGCCTCAGGACCATAAAGGTCCTTGCAGGAATCCCAGGCCGCTAGTGAACTAAACGCGAATTTACCCCTCTCTCCGGAAAGCAAACTCCGCAATATCCGGACACCGTTTCAGAGGCCTGTTCTGACATGGAAATCAGCTCTGCCGGCACCTGATCTTCCTGCGGCGAAGGAAGCAAAGCAGCGGTACGCCCATAGCGACCAGTACAAGCAGGATATCCCCGGGCTCCGAATATGCGGTGTACCCTCCGCCCACAGCCAGATTGGACACGCCCAGAGGTAAGGGAGAGGCCTGATTCACATCCTTACTGTTTCCTTCCGGATTCCGGACCTCTTCAATGACAGCCACGAAGGAGGTATAAGGGGTGGTCATATTGTACTCCAGCCCAATTTGCGTGATTTCTTCCTTGACGGAATCATCATTCCGCAAGCTTCCGAAGCCGGCCAGCTGATCCAGCTTCGTCCGGGCCCAGAGATAGCGGATAGCCTCATTATCTTCGTCTACGGCCACACCATCCACGGGAATTTCCTGCGTATAATCCTCCGTTCCGCTTTTCCCGGCTATGGTGATGGTACCGGAAGGCTCTCCCTTCCATTTCCCGAAGAGAACAATAGGCTTCTGCGCATAGAGAATAGAGGGAGTGGAAGTCGCCACATCATACACATCGAACCCCTTATAATCAATGGTTATTCCGGTCAAAAGAGGTGCCTCGATATAAGTACGGAAGCTGGAAGCGGAAGTTTCGGCATCTTCAGAGTTGGTCACCACAAAGGCTTCTCCCATACCACATTGTGCAATCCCCTTGATCAGATAGTCATTGACAGAGCTTCCGATCCCGAAGGAGAAAAAGCTGCTGGTATCCATGTGGCTGTTGATCAGGTCAAAAATCTCGTCCTCATTTGACACATAACCATCCGTGATGATGACGACGCTGCGGGCGAAATCTTCCTCTTCGGGGATAGCTATCGCCTCTTCCAGCGCAGGCATCATGGAGGTTCCGCCCCCGCCGGTTTCTTTATCGATCATTCTTGTGGCATATCTGATATTTTTTGCTGTGGCCGGAAGGGATTCCGGCGAAAGCCTGTAAGTTTCATTGGCAAACAGAATCAGGTTGAACTTATCCGTTTCCTTTAAATTAGAAACAAGATCTCGGATCAGCGTCTTTGCGGTATCCAGAGGATAGCCAATCATGGAACCGGATACGTCCAGCACGAAAATATACTCACGGGGAGGCACATCTTCCGGGGCAAAGCGTTCCGGAGGCTGTACGGTCAGCATGAAATAATTCTCTTCTCCGGAGGAGGCCAGCATGAGGCCGCTCTGCACCTCTTCTCCGGTCAGCTTATAGTCCAGAATGAAATCCCTGTTTCCGGCGTAATCTTCCGGGTTTGCCAGGGTAATCTTTGCTCTGGATTCCTCCTCCTGTTCCACTTTGATCTCATGAGATTTGCTTTCTATCCCGGCGATGGGAACACCTGTGGACAGGTTGACATTGATCAGATATTCTCCGGGAGGTGTCTCACCGTTGGGAAGGTAGGGACTGGACACCCAATCGTCACTCTGCGTATCAGCTTCTTCTCCTGACTCCGGAGGCGCTGCGTACCGGGGACCCACAACAGTGGGAAAAACGAATTCATAGGTGCCGTCGGTGGGAGAAATCAGCTCCGTATAATGCAGCTCGATGCGGGCCGTATCTCCCGGCATAATATTTGCTACATCCATTGTAAATACATTTGGCCTTTTCTGTTCCACTAAAGAGGCGCTTTTTCCTTCGCTTTTTGCCTCTTCATATTCTTCTTTTGCTTCTTCCTTTTCCTTAATCTTAGCTGTGACCACATTGTTGCCGATTTCCATCTTCATGCCGTGCATGGTCACGCCGGTAGAAGTGGGAAATACATATTTGGCATTGATGGGTGTATCGCTTTCGTTGGCATAAGTCTGTACTACATAAGTCTCGGCGATGACACCGTTGATATTCGTCGTCACTTCCGTGGATTTCAGCGGGAAGAGATCTACGGGACAGTCCTCGTTCTGAAGGATGAAATAAGGCGCCAGAAGCTCCTCCTCTTCCTCGGGGCTTTCCTCCTCCGACCTTTCTCCGGCCGCATAAGAGGGCAGTGAATAAGCGGCAAAAGTTAGAAATGCAAGCAACAGATACAGCAGTCTTTTTGTTCGTTTCATCGTAAGTACCTCCGTTTCCTTCCGTTATATTACAGCGGCATTGCATAGAAGGTACGTCAAAATTTCAACATTTTTGCATCATTTTTGACGGTATGCTGATTCCCTTACGATTTAGATAACCTTCGGTAATAGTCAATAGGAAATATTAGTATATTACCTCTCTACAACTAAAGTTGATGCGCATATTTTCATATGATTATTTACCGTTAGAACGCCCCATGTTTTTTTATTGGCAGGTGAAGCAGGTGGTATAAAAACCGCTTCTGCAATGATATCACTTTGAATTTTCCCTAAATTAGTGATGCTATAACCGTTTTGAGAACCATATCCAAACATATTTTTTCCTACAAATGTCCCTGCTTTGCTTTTAAACCCACCTAATGTAGAGATTGCAACCGCGTCAATCAGCTCTGGCAGCATATGTATATAACAGGCAAGCACAAGCATTTCTTTCTGTGGGTGTTGACGTATGTTTATAACCTGCGATGCTACGCGCTTTGCAAGGGCAATTAATTTTTCCTTGTTCTTTTTCATGGAAACACTAAAAGCAGTAGCGTAATTCCCCATTGCCCCTTGTTTGTAACATTTTACCTGATTACGAATATCGGCGGCAATAACCACCTTATTTGTATTCTCTTCCAACATCATTTTTGCAATCAGCCAGTCATTTACAGTAAAGCCATGCTGTTTGCACAAAGTCTGTATTTTTTCCAACTCCCGATTGTCAATGGTGAAAATTTCCCGGTTTACTTTGTGTTTTTGAAGATAGGCTCTTTCAAATACGCTATATTCCTCTTCATATTTAACTTGTTGTCCTTCCTTTTTCCACCTCCTGTTTGCATCACCTATAATCAATTTACTGATAAAAGGTAAATTGCTGTTTGGGGGAAGGTCGTCTAAGCCTTGGATTAAACACTCCCGGGCAAATTGCGGCATTGCTCCATTAGCATAATGCTCTGCAAACTCCTCTGCCAGTTGTAAAAGCCCTCTGCCGTCACACAAAAGATGATGAGCAATAAAAAGGATTCGAAACTCATTTTCTTTTGGATAAACCAATATTTTTAACAGACACTCTTTCTTGACATTCCATCCCTGGACGGATATTTCTTCATAATCCTGTTGCCACAAAGCAACTTCTTCTTTTACCATTACAGGAATCTTTAGATAATCCTGTATATGATAATAAAATCTGCCCGTGTCCATCTCCTCTGCAATTAAACTTTGCAGAAATGGGTGAGCTTTCTGCAAGATACCTATGCTTTGTATGAGCTGTTCTTCGTCATAATTGCTTTTTACTTTTGCCATAATCCCAAAATGCATATTGGGGCACATAAAGTGAGCACGTTCTGTATATACATAATTTCTATCTGTTTTCATATTTTTTCTCCAATTCCTTATTTTCCCGCATGGCAATTTCATTCAGTACCTTGTCCTGATGTGCTTCAATGGCTACTAAGATTAATAAAGTAGCAAATAGGATTCCTGACAATACCCCCAAAATGACGGATAGCCAGTGCCACTTTGCCACCCAAAATACAATAGCAAATAGAAATAATGTGCCAATAAGTTTCATCATAATAAGCCCAGGTTCAAGCATATTCAGTTTATATTTATAGCGGTTGTCGCAACACATATTCTTATGTTTCATTTGCCGAACTCCCCCTATTTTCGTTATGATATAACTTGAACCCTGCACATGCCTCTGTAAGTAACCGCCGTATTTCTTCGGGCGCAATATTCGTTGTGTTGGTCGAGACAATCGTTGCTATACCATGCGTAAATATCCATGTTTTCACAAACACCTCCGGTTCAATCGGAACAGGAACGTGCCTGGCCAGATCGTAAAGGCTTTCAAGTCTTGTTCCGCTATCTGACATACATAGAAGACGAAAAAGATTTTTTTCATTTTGAGCCAGTTCCACATACTTTAGCCCCATGCTTAAGAAATACGGAGTTTCTGTATCAGAGGGCTTTTGCAGCATGGCTTCTTCAAAGAAGTTTTGCGTTTTTTTATATACTTCTTCCTTTAGCTCTTCCATATTGCGAAAAGCATGGAACACCGGCTGAGTAGAGCATTTTAATTCACTGGCAAGCAAACGTGCGGTTACTTTTTCAAAACCATATTCTTTTGTCAATTCAAATGCTTTTTCAATAATAGCTTCTCGTGGTATCTTAACTTTTGGCGGCATAATGTTCTCCTTAATATAACTAAGTTATATATCAATGTTATTATACGCCTGTCAAAGACTTCTGTCAATCTCTCCGGCTAAGCTGTCCCCTGATTTTTTACTTTCCTCATTCCTTTTGCCACTCCCGGTTCTCTGCTTTGTGCTGCTCATACCGCGCAGGTTTCTTTGGGTGGGCTTTTTGCCATCTTGCGCTTTCTCTCTGTAAAAAGTGAATCTGATAGAATGGATAATTGTCTTTCAAGGGTCAGTGTGATAGAATGAAGAATGTACGGGTAAGTTACAGGACTTTCACAATCAATGTGACGACAGGAATCAGGAGGAGAGCATGGAAGAATTCTATAATGATATAAAAAACGTTTTTGCGAAGCTGGTGGAGATTGATTCCCCTTCCTTAAAGGAAAAGAAGATGGCGGCACACATCAGAGAGCTGTTTGGCGGGATTGGGGTAGAGCTGACCGAAGACGACAGTGCCGTTGCCTCAGGGTCCGATACCGGGAATCTCTATGGATATGTGAAGGGCGGAGGCTCGCCCGTATTGTTGTCGGCTCATATGGATACCGTCATGCCGGCCTGCGGGAAAAAAGCTGTCTTCGGGAAAGGGGGAGTGGTACACAGTGACGGGACCACGGTTCTGGGAGCGGATGATCTGGCCGGTGTCACGGCTATTTACGAGGCGGTAAAATATGTGAAGGAAAATTGTAAGAATCATCGGGATATAGAGCTTTTGTTTACGACTGGAGAAGAACTCTATGGCAGAGGAGCAAAGGCGTTTGACTGTGGGAGCCTGAAAGCGGATACGGCGTATATTCTGGACTTAAGCGGGCGGATTGGGGATGCGGCTTATGCGGCACCCACCATTCTGTCCTTTTGCGCCAGGATAAAGGGAAAGGCTGCCCATGCAGGCTTCTGTCCGGAGGAGGGCGTAAATGCCATTACTGCGGCTTCACGGGCCATTGCGGCAGTTCCACAAGGCAGAATCGACCAGGAGACCACAGCCAATATCGGCAGGATTTCCGGAGGAGAAGGGATCAACATCGTAGCCCCGGAGTGCGTGATAAAAGGGGAAATCCGCAGCCTGAGACATGAAAAGGCAGAGGCCCTTTCGGAGGAATATAAAAAGGTATTTGAAAAAGCGGTGTCAGAGTCCGGCGCGGAACTGAGCTGGGAAGTATCCGAAGACATTCTGGCATACGAGACAGATCTGGAAGGGCGTGCGGTGACGGCGTACCGGGAAGCGGCCCAAAAGGCCGGTGTGGAGGCAAGGATGGTAAAGACTTTTGGAGGCAGCGATCATAATGTGTTTGCCCGGTATGGGATAGAAGGCATTGTCATGGCCACGTCCATGAACCAGGTCCATACCTGCAAGGAATATACCAATATCCATGAAATAGGAAAGGTTACGGAAATCATAATTCATCTGTTGAGTACATGTACTGAATAAAATACTTGCATTTACCGTATTCTGTGGTAAAATGAGGGAAACAATTGAATAGTGAGAGGTTTATTAATCGAAGAGGAGAAGAGCAAAATGAAAACATGTTTTCATGGCAAAAAGAAACTTTGTGGTTTCCTTTTTACGGCACTTCTGATGATGGCTGTACTGGGCGGATGCGCAGACGGCACAGGAGAGTCTTCGGGGGATAATTCCTCTAAGGAGTCCATTGCAGATTCGCAGGAATCCACTTCCACACAGGAAAGTACTTCGGAGGAGAGTACGGCTGAGCAGGAAGGTACGGGCGATATGCAGGGCGGCTCCGTTGTTGTAGGAATACAACAGGATATCGACAGTCTTGACCCTCATAAAGCAACGGCGGCAGGAACTAAGGAGATTTTATTCAACATTTTTGAAGGCTTGGTAAAGTCTGATGAAAACGGTCACATGATTGGTGCGGTGGCCAGTGATTACACAATATCCGAGGATGGATTGGTATATACCTTCACCCTTCGGGACGGTGTAAAGTTCCATAACGGCAATGCCGTGACTGCTGAGGATGTGAAATACTCTCTGGAGAGGGTAGCGGGACTGTTGGATGGCACTCCCTTAATTTCCACCATGAGCGCAATCACGGCCGTAGACATTCTGGATGATAAGACGGTTCAGGTAACGGTAGGAAGTGCCAACACAGAGCTGATTTACAGCTTTGTGGCAGCCATCATTCCCGCTGGCAGCGGCGAGGAAGAAGGGGCGGATCCTGTGGGTACCGGGCCGTTTTCTTATGTTTCCTACAAGCCTCAGGAGGGAATTGTTCTGGCGAAGAATCCGGATTACTGGCAGGAGGGACTTCCCTATGTGGACCAGGTGGAGTTCAAGATTGTGGGAGACGGAGATACGGCGCTGATGGAGCTGCAGGGCGGTACCATCGACATTTATCCTTATCTTACCGATTCCCAGGCACAGGTGCTGCAGGATAATTATCAGGTAGTCTCTTCCGCCACTACCATGGTGCAGGCATTGTATCTGAACAATGCGGTTGAACCGCTTAACGATGTGCGGGTGCGCCAGGCGATTTGCTATGCGCTGAATAAGGAAGAGATCAATGATTTTGTAGGCGGCGGCACAGGCGCGCTGATCAGCTCCTGTATGCCTCCCACCCTGAAGGATTACTACACAGATCTGAATGAGACCTACGGTACCACTGGCAATGTGGAGAAGGCCAAAGAACTGCTGGCAGATGCCGGCTATGCCGATGGATTTGATATGGAGATTGCCATTGTCTCCGGCTATGAATTCCACATGCAGACCGGCGAGGTCATTGTGGAGCAGTTAAAGCAGGTGGGAATCAACGCCACAATCCAGGGGATGGAGAACAGCGAATGGCTGGAAAAGGTGTACAAGGGGCGTGAATTTGACGCCACCATTACCTGTCTCACCAGCGACATGACGCCGGGATATCTGATGAACCGGTTCCAGACCTCCTCCAGCAAGAACTTCATCAACTTTGAAAGCGCGGAGTACGATGAAGTCTATCAGAAGGCGCAGGCTGCCATTGATCTGACCGAGAAGGCGGAGTACTACAAGCAGCTGCAGAAGATTCTTTGCGACGAGGCGGGAAGCGCCTTTATTCAGACGCCGGCGGATAAGACGGCGCTGAGCAAGCGGATTGCAGGCTACAAGTTTTATCCTGTCTATGTGCAGGACATCAGCACGGTGTACATTGTAGAATAAGATGCAAATGCACATGGCAGGAGAAGGCCGAATGGCCATCAGTATCATGTGCGGCCTGTGCACATGATAGAATAAGATGCAAATGCACATGGCAGGAGAAGGCCGAATGGCCATGGGAAATACATTAGGAAGTCAGGAGGAAGGGCAGCGTGAAATATGTTGGTAAAAAAATAGGTACTCTCATTATGACATTGTTTCTTGTTTCCGCTGCCGCTTTCCTGGCTTTCGAAATCATTCCCGGCGATGTGGTGGCATCTATCCTGGGGACGGAGGCCACTCCGGAGCGGGAGGAACAGCTGCGGGAGGAACTGGGTTTTAACGATCCGCCTCTTGTCCGTTACGGGAAATGGGTGGCCGGCGTATTCCAGGGAGACTTCGGAGTCAGCTACCGCTATTCCAAAAATATGAATGAAATGATGCCGGTGGCGGAGCTGATAGGCGATAAACTGCCGGTTACGCTGTGGCTGGCTGCCATCTCCCTGGTGCTGATTGTGGTGGTGTCCATCCCTTTGGGCGTGCTTTGGGCGAAAAGCGGCAATCATCTGCTGGATGCAGCTCTGGGGGTCATCACCCAGGCATCCATGGCGGTGCCCTCGTTTTTCCTGGGGATTCTGGTGACCTGGTTGTTCGGAATTCTGTTCCGGTTCTTCCGGCCGGGAGGGTATGTGAGCTATCAGGAGAACTTCCCGGGTTTTCTGGGGTATCTGATTTTTCCGGCCATATCCATTGCGCTGCCGAAGGTTGCGATGACGGCCAGATTCCTGCGCAATTCCATGCTGACGGAGCTGGGGTCGGATTATGTCCGCACCGCTTACAGCAAGGGGTGTACCAAAGAGAGGGTGATGTACGGGCATGTGCTGAGAAATGCCATGATGCCGGTGGTGACTTTTCTGGGTATGATAGTGGCGGAGATTGTAGCCGGAAGCATTGTGATTGAGCAGGTGTTCAGCCTTCCCGGAATTGGGAGGCTGCTGATCAGCTCTATCTCCACCAGAGATTTCCCGGTGGTGGAGATTCTGATTCTCTATATTACTTTTGTGGTGATATTTGTGTATTTTCTGGTGGACATTCTGTATAAGGTGATAGACCCCAGGATTTCGTAGAGGATGGAATGCGTGAAAGGGCAAAACCCCGGGAAAGGAACGGACAAAAGCAGATATGAAAAAAGCAAAGAACGGAAAATGGAATAAATATCTGACAGCCGGTGTGATAATGACGGGCCTGGCTCTGTTCCTGGGGGTGCTGGGATTCTTCTGGACCCCTTACAGTACCACTGCCATGTCCGCGGCGGAAAAATTTGCGCCGCCCTCTCTGCGTCATCCTTTCGGCACGGATAATTTCGGCCGGGATATTTTTTCCAGAGTGATGCAGGGAATGGGAACTTCCATTCTGATCAGCACTCTGGTGGTGTTCTTTTCCGGCGCCGCAGGGATTCTTCTGGGGGCGCTGACGGGGTACTTCGGCGGTCTGGTGGACGAAGTGGTCATGCGGATTACTGACGCGCTCAACGGCTTTCCCAGCATCCTGCTGACTCTGGTGATTATCAGTCTCCTGGGGACCGGGATGCAGAATGTGATTATTTCGTTGGGGCTGGTGTTTGTTCCCAGTTTCGTGAGAATTGTGAGAAGCGAATTTATCCGACTCCGGGATGCGGATTATATCCGGCGGGCCAGAATGATGGGAGTGGGGAATTTTCGTATTCTGTTTATCCATATTCTGCCCAACATTTTTTCTGTGTTCTGGGTATCGGTGATGATCGGTTTCAACAATGCCATTCTGGCGGAATCGGGTATGAGCTATCTGGGAATCGGCGTACAGCCTCCGGATGCCAGTCTTGGGAAGATGCTTTCGGACGCCCAGGGATATCTGCAGACCGCGCCTTGGTATGCTTTGGCGCCGGGGTTGACCATTGTGTGGGTGGTGCTGGGTTTTTCCCTGTTCAGCGAGGGAATCCGGCGCAGATAGGTTGGACCGGGAATTTCGGGCGGAAAGGAGGCCTGCAGGAATGATTAAAATAGACGAATTGTCCGTGGCCTTCGGCGAGACGGAAGTGGTGAAAAAGGTGAGCCTTGACCTGCGGGACGGGGAAATCCTGGGTGTTGTGGGAGAGTCCGGCTCCGGGAAATCCGTTACGGCTCTTACCTTGATGGGACTTGTGGCGGATACCGCGCGTGTTACGTCCGGCCGGATTCTTTTTGACGATGTGGTGCTCAGGGAGGCGGGAAAGTCCTGTGATAAAGCGCTTTACCGGAAATATCAGGGCTCGGAGATGTCCATGGTATTTCAGGAGCCTCAGACCAGTCTGAATCCAACTCAGAAGGTGGGAAGACAGGTGGAGGAGGTTCTGCTGCTTCACACGAAGCTGGACAGGGAAGAAATACGGGAAAAAGTGCTGGAAACCTTCCGGGCGGTGGGACTGCAGGATGCGGAAAGGGTCTATGCCAGTTATCCTCACCAGCTGTCCGGCGGCATGCGTCAGCGGGCCATGATTGCCATGGCCATTATCCTGCATCCTAGGCTGATTGTGGCGGATGAGCCTACCACTGCTCTGGACGTGACCATTCAGAATCAGATTGTGGAGCTTTTGCGCAAAATCAACAAAGAACAGAACAATGCCATGCTGTTTATCACCCATGATCTCCACCTTGCCAGACGAATCTGCCACCGGGTGGCGGTGATGAAGGATGGCTGTGTGGTGGAAATCGGCACCGCGGAGGAAGTCTTTGACCACCCCAAAGAGGCGTATACGAAGAGACTTGTGGAGGCCGTCCCCTCCAGAGTCCACGGCCGGGAAGGATTCCGGAGGACGGTCGGGAAGCCGGGTGTTTCCGGAGATCCGGATGATCGGGAAAGAAAAGCCGGAGATGTGGAGAACCGGGAAAGGAAAACCGGGGAGGCAGGGAGCCAGGAAGCGGAGACCGGGAATGCAGGGAATGGGGAAACCACAGGAACGGCAAGACGACCGGAGCCGGTTCTGCAAGTGAGGGATTTGTCTGTCTACTATCAGGACGGTAATCAGGCCATAGCGGAGGAAGACGGCAAAGACAGAGAGAAGAAATTCTCGTTGAGAGTCCTTTTCCGGCGAAACCAGCGGCAGTATGTGGTGCATCATGCGGATTTTGAGAGCTGGCCCGGGGAAAGCCTGGGGCTGGTGGGGGAGAGCGGATGCGGGAAGACGTCTCTCTCCAAAGCGATTCTGGGCATGAACCATCATATAGAAGGAAAGATTGTGCATCATTCCGTCCGGCCCCAGATGGTATTTCAGGATCCATACAGCAGTTTGAATCCCTCGAAAACCATAGGATGGCTGCTGCAGGAGCCTCTGAGAGCCGCCGGTGCGCTGGACAAATCTTTGGCCATGACGAAGGCGGACATGGAGACTGCGGCTTACGATATGCTTCGGCGTGTGGGGATGGAAGAGCAGTATTTTCACAGAAAGCCTTCGGAGCTCAGCGGCGGACAGCGTCAGAGAGTCAGCATCGCACAGGCGCTGATTACCAATCCCGGCTTTATCGTGGCCGACGAACCGGTATCGGCGTTGGATGTGACCATCCAGGCCCAGATCATGGAATTGATTTTAAAGCTGCAGGAGGAGATGCGGCTGGCCTGCCTTTTTATCTCCCATGACATCAATGTGGTCTACCGGATGTGCGACCGGATTATGGTTATGAAGGAAGGACAGATTCTGGAGATCGGAGAGACAGAGGAAGTATTTTCTCATCCGAAGGCGGACTATACGAAATTGTTATTGTGTAATTCCTGAATCCTGCCGGCAGAAACGGCGCTGGCAATCGCAGGCAGGAAGATAATTGAAGATTTGATTACGGCCCGGGCTTTCCAGCAGTCCGGGCTTTTGTTCATACACAGGGGAGAAGCGCATTTCTCTGCTCGATTGTACTACGAGAAGCTGCCATCAGAGGAACATGGAATCAGAGCGGTAATTTCCACAAAAGAATTGACTACTACAATAAATGCGGGTAGAATGAAGCAGACAGGCCCAAAAGCGTAAAGCAAAGGAGACAGCATAAATGGAAGGAAAAGCGAGAACGGAACAGTTGCTGATGACAGACTGGGAATTTGCCCTGGTAAAGAGAGACCCGGTGAGGGCGGGCGAGGGGATGAAAGAAGCGGAGGAGAGGCCGGATATCCCGGAAGGACTTGTATTCCGGAAGATTGATCTTCCTCATGACTGGGCGGCAGATATGCCTCTCAACAGGGATATGGAGGGAGGCAGATCTCAGGGCTTTCATGACAGATGGGGAATCGGCTGGTACCGGAAGAAGATTACCCTGCAGGAGAAAAGGGTGGATCGTTGCTATACGCTGGTGTTCGGGGGTGTATACGAGAACTGTACGATCTGGGTGAACGGAAGACTGGCGGGAAGCCGCAGATATGGCTACAGCACTTTTCGCCTGGAGGTATCGGCGTATCTCGAAACAGGAGAAAATGAGCTGATTGTCAAGGTGGACAATACGATTTTTCCAGCGGACAGATGGTACAGCGGCTGCGGTATTTACCGAAGTGTGAAGCTGGTGGAGACACAGGTCCGGCACCTGGATTTGTGGAATGTGACTGTGCATACACAGTTTCAGGACGGGAAAGCGATCGTGAAAGTAGATGCCGGACTGCAGGCCTGTGTGCGGGGAACGCTCCGCTGTCTCGGAACGGAAGCGGACTGCGAAATGAAAGCCGGAAAAGCAGAAACCGTAGAAGAGAATGTGCTCAGGGCGGAAAATGAAGAGGGCAGGCTGACTTTTGAGGTGGAGAAACCCTGCAGATGGTCTGCGGAGCATCCCAATTTATACAGTCTCACTTTGGAGCTTGTGGAGGACGGCAGGGTATCGGATCAGATCTGCTGTAGAATCGGACTGCGGGAAGTGGAGATGATTCCGAACAGAGGATTATTCGTAAACGGAGAAGCGGTAAAATTGAAGGGAGTCTGCCTGCATCAGGAATGTGGCAGCCTGGGAATTGCTGTCAGACCGGAGATATGGCGGGAGAGGCTGTCTCTTTTGAAGGAAATGGGCTGCAATGCCATTCGGCCGGCGCACCATACTTTTTCCGAAGAATTTATGGATCTTTGTGATGAAATGGGATTCTATGTGTATGAAGAGTGCTTTGACAAGTGGAAGGGTGGCCTTTACGGCCGGTATTTTGACCGGAACTGGAAGCAGGATGCGCGACAGGAACAGGCCGTCCGTGATTCTCTGGGGAGTGGGAAACGAGGTGGAGAATCAGGGGCAGGAATCCATGCTTTCCCTTCTGCGAATGCTCTGTGATGAAGTGAGGCATCTGGACGGAACCAGACCTGTGACATACGCCATGAATCCGCATTTTAAGAGGGAGAGTCAGGTTGACCTGTCTAAAATCACAGATATCCAGAAATTTGTGGACGAAGTGAGCGATACGGAGATTTATGATCCCCTGGAGAGAGTGGAGAGGATCTGCAGAATAGGAGAGATTGTGGATATTATTTCCTGTAATTATCAGGAACAGTGGTATGATTTGATCCATGAGAAGATGCCTGACAAGCTTATACTGGGAACGGAATGCTATCAGTATTTCCGCGGTCACAATGAACAGATGCAGAACTTCACGGACCGGATTCCGGCGCTGGACGTTATGGAGCGGGATTACTGTATCGGAGGAATGATCTGGACGGGGTATGATTATCTGGGCGAATCCATGGGATATCCCGCCGTTGGCTGGAGCGGATCCATGATACATACCAACAATGAAGTGCGTCCCATGTATTATTTTTATCAAAGCTATTGGACATCAAAACCGGTGGTGCATTTCTCGGTCATGGACTATTCTCTGGCGGACGAAGGCTGTAAAGAGCACTGGGACACGCCTATTTATGCGGAACACTGGCATTTCCCACAGTTCAGGAGAACCCTGATTCCGTACAGGATTGACACAAACTGCGAAGAGGTGGAGTTGAGGCTGAATGGCAAGAGATTTTATGTGCCCTCTCCGGCCGAGTCCGGGAACGGAGTCATTACGGGATTTCTTCCCTGGCAGCCCGGTAAGGTGGGGGTCACCGGATATATCGGAGGAACGGCGGTATGCAGCCATACTGTTGTAACGCCGGGGCCGGCTGTGGAACTGCAGTTTAAACAGGAATTACTCAAAATCGAAAGCCGGCCGCTGAAAGGGTATCAGAAGCTGCTCACAGTGCGTGCCGTGGATGCGGAGGGAAATCCGTATTTCAGAGAAAGCAGCAGGGTGAGGTTCAGAGTGGAAGGTCCTGCGGAAATTCTGGCGGTGGATAACGGAGATATGATGGGAGGAGAGAGCCGGAGGGAAGACCGGATTCACCTGTACCATGGCGCTGCAAGTGTACTGATCAAGCTGACTGGAGAAGCAGGCCGGATTTCCGTATGGGCAGACGGAGAGGGGATGCACAGCGGACATTGTGTGGTGGAGGCAAAGGAAAATTCAACGTATTGACACAATTTTCTTCCCTTGCTAGAATAGAGATAATGGGGATGATACGCAGGACAAAGGGAGGAAAGGGATATGTACCACTGCCATGTTCGTTTTTATTTCACAGGTCAGACCTGCAGAGTGTTCGACATCATAAAAGAAAGTGTTCCGCCTGAGAACTTTTCATATACATTTTCCGAAAGCAGAACTCCGGAGGAGGCGTTGATATCCGGGGCGGATGTTATTGTGGCGAATTTACAGGATATGGATGCCGGGAAGGCGACAGGGAGTCTCCTTTCAGGTAAGCCGGAAGAGGCCGGACTTATTTTGTTGGCCGAGAAGGCACAGATCGGAGCCTTGACGGACAGACTGCCGGAAATAGAGGACATATGGACCTTTCCTTTGACGGACGAAGAGATTGGGTATCGTTTTCTCAGGTGGCAGGACAGACTTAAGAGAGATAAGGATTCCTGGCAGACCAGCCACTTTTTTGAGGCAACCATCAACAACATCCCGAATCTGATTTGGTATAAGGATAAAAATGGAATTCATGAGAAGGTAAATGACAGCTTCTGCAGGACAGTCAACAAGACAAAGCAGCAGGTGGAGGGCCGCGGACATGCGTATATATGGGACGTGGAGCAGGATGATCCCGCATGCATAGAGTCGGAGCGCATGGTCATGACCAAAAGGGAAACCTGTGTATCCGAAGAAGTCATCAAGACCGGAGAGGGAATGCGGACGCTAACCACTTATAAGTCTCCGCTGTATGATATTGACGGAAGCGTGATGGGGACGGTGGGTGTGGCCATCGATGTGACGCAGGAACGGGCTTATGAACAGGAGATTGTGCAGAAGAACCGTACCCTGGAGACTCTTTTTACCACCATCGACTGTGGTGTGCTCTGTCACACCATGGATGGGAGCAGGATTCTCAGTATCAACAGAGCCGCGCTCCAGATTCTGGGATATGAGAGCATGGAAGAGCTGGTGGAGGAGGGCTTTGACATGATTGCGGCATCTGTTGTGGAGGAGGACAGAGCCGCTCTTCAGGAAAGCATTGAGGATCTGAAAAAAGAGGGAGACAGCGTCAGTGTAGAGTATCGGATTCGGCATAAAAACGGCGATATTCTGCATATCATGGGGAATGTCAAGCTGATCAGGGAAAATGGAGAACTGTTTTACCAGCGCTTTCTGCTTGACTGTACGGCTCAGAAGCAGCAGGAGAAGCAGAATGAGCGACGCCAGATGGAGCTTGTGAAGGCGCTGAGTATCGACTATAATCTGGTGTGCTTTTTTGACCTGGAGACAGGCGAGGGAAAACTGCTTCAGGATGACGAGAGCGAGCAGATGTTTGCGGAAGTCTTTGATGGGAATATTTCCCTGGAAGACAGCATGGGACAGTACATACAGGATTTTGTGCACGAAGAAGACAGGGAAATGCTGCGGCAGGCATCTTCCCCACAGAGGATTCAACAGGAACTGGAAGAAAAGCTGCAGTATTATGTGAATTACCGGGCATTGGGAAAGGATGGGGTCAGGTATTTTCAGGTGAAGGCAGTGCGGGCCGGGATGTGGGATGATGAGAGCAGGGGAATTGTCCTGGGATTCCGAAGCGTGGATGATGAGATCCGCAATGAAATGGAGAAGAAGCGGCTTCTGGAGGATGCTTTGATGCAGGCAAACAAAGCAAGCAAGGCGAAAAGTATATTCCTTTCCAATATGTCCCATGACATCCGCACACCCATGAATGCAATAGTGGGCTTTACCGCTCTGGCTATCACACACATAGAACACAGAGAGCAGGTGGAGGAGTATCTGAAGAAGATTATGACTTCCGGGAATCACCTGCTGAGTCTGATCAATGATGTGCTGGATATGAGCCGCATCGAGAGCGGCAAGATACATCTGGAAGAGAAGCCCTGCAGTCTGCCGGATATTCTGCACGGACTGCGCAATATTCTGCAGGCGGACATCAATGCAAAGCAGCTGGAGCTGTACATGGATACTGTGGATGTCTGGGACGAGGAGATTTTCTGTGACAAGCTGCGGCTGAACCAGGTGCTTTTGAATTTGCTGAGCAATTCAGTCAAGTATACCGGTGCAGGCGGGATTGTCAGTATGCGGGTTACGGAAAAAGCAGGAGCACCCGAGGGGTATGCCAATTATGAATTCTGCATCAAGGACACCGGCATCGGCATGAGCGAGGAATTTGTGGCCCATATTTTTGAACCCTTTGAGCGGGAGGAGAATACTACCATCAGCGGGATTCAGGGTACCGGACTTGGAATGGCCATCACGAAGAATATCGTGGATATGATGAACGGCACCATTGAAGTAAAAAGCGAGCAGGGAGTGGGGACGGAATTCAGAGCCTGCTTTACATTCAAGCTGGATACGGAGGCGAAGGAGCCGGTTGATATAGCGGAACTGAAGAATTGCAGAGCTTTGGTGGTGGACGATGACTTTAATACCTGTGACAGTGTGTCCTATATGCTGCAGCAGATTGGAATGAGGGCTGAGTGGACGCTGTCCGGAAAGGAAGCGGTGCTGCGCACTCACCAGGCTTTGATGCGGGGGGACAGTTATTCCGTATATATTATTGACTGGCTGCTGCCGGATGTAAACGGGATTGAGGTGACCAGGAGAATCCGGAAGGAAATGGGAGAGGATGTTCCGGTGATTGTGCTGACAGCCTACGACTGGTCCGATATCGAGGATGAGGCGAAGGAAGCCGGGGTTACGGCTTTCTGCAGTAAGCCGCTGTTTTTGTCGGAATTGAGAAGCTGTCTGCGGTCCGTTATCAGTGCGGAAGAAGGAGAGGAAGATTCCGGAGAGCTGCCTGAAAGGCGACATACGGGACGCATTCTGCTGGCGGAGGATGTGGAGCTGAATCAGGAGATAGCGGTGGCAATCCTGGGAGACGCAGGTTTTACCACGGAGGTTGCGGAGAATGGAAGGATTGCCGTGGATATGCTCAGGAAATCCTGCCCGGGATATTATCAGCTGGTGTTGATGGATGTTCAGATGCCTGTGATGAACGGATATGCGGCGGCCAGGGCTATCCGGGAACTGGAGGATCCGGCGCTGGCTTCGATACCGATCATCGCCATGACAGCCAATGCCTTTGAGGAGGACAGAAAAGAGGCGCTGGCCAGTGGAATGAATGGTCATATAGCAAAACCCATTGATATTGAGAATCTGCTTGACACCCTGGACAAGGTACTTGGCTGAGGGGCAGTGTAACAGTTCAGGACCTGTCTGAACTGTTACGGTTTATCAAATTTTAATGGGAAAGTGATTGCAAATAGACAGGGACTATGTTAAACTAGTTTCAGTTAATGTGACAAAAAAATAACAATCAATACAAATTATTTCTGGAGGACAAGAAAATGGCAAAGAAAGTAGTTTTAGCCGGTGCATGCCGTACCGCAATCGGTACCATGGGCGGCACACTGAGCACGACCCCCGTAGTGGAGCTGGGTGCAATCGTGATTAAGGAAGCCCTGAACAGGGCGGGAGTAAAGCCCGAAGCCGTAGACCAGGTCTACATGGGATGTGTTATCCAGGCAGCCCAGGGCCAGAATGTGGCCCGTCAGGCGTCCATCAAAGCAGGACTGCCTATCGAAGTACCTGCTGTTACCATGAACGTAGTGTGCGGTTCCGGTCTGAACTGTGTGAATCAGGCGGCACAGATGATTATGGCAGGCGATGCGGACATCGTTGTGGCAGGCGGTATGGAGAATATGTCCATGGCTCCTTATGCAATCCCTCAGGGTCGTTATGGTTACAGAATGAACAACGGTACTCTGGTGGATACCATGATCAAGGATGCACTCTGGGACGCTTTCAATGATTATCATATGATTATGACTGCGGACAATATCTGCCGTGAGTGGGGCCTGACCAGGGAGGAGCTTGATCAGTTCGCACTGAAGAGCCAGCAGAAGGCCGAGGCCGCTCAGAAGTCGGGCGCATTCGATGCGGAGATCGTACCCGTTATGGTGAAGAAAAAGAAAGAAGTCATTGAGTTCAAGGTTGACGAAGGCCCCCGCGCAGGATCCACCATTGAAGGACTTGCAAAGCTGCGTCCGATCAATCCCGACGGATTCGTGACCGCAGGCAACGCCTCCGGCATCAATGACGGTGCCGCAGCCATCGTTGTGATGAGCGAGGAGAAGGCGAAGGAGCTGGGTGTGAAGCCAATGGCTACTTTTGTGGCAGGCGCTCTTGCAGGCGTTCGTCCCGAAGTGATGGGAATCGGCCCTGTGGCAGCCACGAAGAAGGTTCTGGCGAAGACCGGCATGAAGATCGAGGACTTCGATATCATCGAGGCAAACGAGGCCTTTGCGGCACAGTCCGTTGCAGTGGGCAGAGAGCTGGGAATCGATGTGGACAAACAGCTGAATCCCAATGGTGGTGCCATTGCTCTGGGTCATCCCGTAGGCGCTTCCGGATGTCGTATTCTGGTGACGCTGCTTCATGAGATGCAGGCGAAGGGTGCGAAGACAGGACTTGCTACCCTGTGTATCGGCGGCGGCATGGGCTGCTCCACCATCGTGAAGATTGAAGAGTAAGAGAAACATAGGATTTAGAAAAGGAAGAATGCCTCATATGGCTGGGACATTCTTCCTTTGTTGAGGAAAAATAAAACAGCAGGAAATCTGCGGGACTTAAAACAGCAGGAATTTTGCGGAACTATAATCAGGAGAAGAAAAAATGGAATTTATATTGTATGAGCAGAAAGACGAGTACGCCATTATCACCATCAATCGTGAAAAAGCGCTGAATGCGCTGAACTCAACGGTGCTGGAAGAGCTTGACAAGACCATCGACGGGGTGGATCTGAACGTTGTGCGCTGTCTGATTCTTACGGGCGCAGGCCAGAAATCTTTCGTGGCCGGTGCGGATATCGGCGAGATGAGCACCCTGACCAAAGCGGAGGGAGAAGCTTTTGGCAAGAAAGGAAACGATGTGTTCCGCAAGCTGGAGACTCTGCCCATTCCCGTCATCGCGGCGGTGAACGGATTTGCGCTGGGCGGTGGCTGCGAGCTTTCCATGAGCTGCGACATCAGAATCTGTTCCGAGAACGCGGTGTTCGGACAGCCCGAGGTAGGACTGGGCATTACGCCCGGTTTCGGCGGAACCCAGAGACTGGCCCGTCTGGTGGGCGCCGGAATGGCAAAGCAGATGATTTACACCGCACGGAATATCAAAGCTGACGAAGCGTACAGAATCGGTCTGGTGAACGCCGTATACGGCGCGGAGAAGGATGCCGAGGGCAATGTGGTGAAGACCTCCCAGGAAGTTCTGATGGCGGCTGCGGAGAAGATGGCGGCAGGCATCGCAAAGAATGCACCCATCGCAGTTCGCAACTGCAAGAAAGCGATCAACGAGGGCCTGGATGTGACCATGGACGAGGCTATCGTCATCGAAGAGAAGCTGTTTGGCGACTGCTTTGAGACCGAAGACCAGAAGTATGGTATGGCTTTCTTCCTTGACAAGAACAAAGAGAAGGTGAAGGAGCCTTTCAGGAACTGCTAAGCAGGGGCGCCGGCAGCCTTGTGGTAGGCGGAGTGGTGATTTTCCTGGCGGGATTCAAGAAAAGTGATAAATAATAGGGATATAGAATAAGGAGGACTGACAAATGAAAGTAGGTATTATCGGTGCGGGCACCATGGGTGCCGGAATTGCGCAGGCATTTGCCATGACAGACGGTTATGAGGTATGCCTCTGCGACATCAAGCAGGAGTTTGCAGACGGCGGCAAGGCCAGGATTCTGAAGAACCTGAACTTCCTGGTAGGCAAGGAGAAGATCACCCAGGAGAAGGCTGACAGCATTGCTGCAAAGATCGTCACAGGCCTGAAGGACATCTGCACAGAGTGCGATCTGGTGATCGAAGTGGCTCCCGAGAACATGCAGATCAAGAAGACCACCTTCAAGGAGCTGCAGGAGATTGTGAAGCCAGAGTGCATTTTCGCTACCAACACCTCTTCCCTTTCCATCACCGAGATCGGTGCCGGACTGGACAGACCTATGATTGGTATGCATTTCTTCAATCCGGCAGACAGAATGAAGCTGGTTGAGGTGATTGCAGGTGCCAACACGCCCGATGAGCTGGTGGAGAAGATCAAAGCCATCGCAGTGGAAATCGGCAAGACCCCTGTGGAAGTAAAGGAAGCTCCCGGATTTGTGGTGAACAGGATTCTGATTCCCATGATCAACGAGGCGATCGGCATTTATGCGGAAGGCATTGCCAGCGTGGAAGACATTGACACCGCTATGAAGCTGGGCGCATCCCATCCTATGGGACCTCTGGCCCTGGGAGATCTGGTAGGTCTGGATATCGTTCTTGCCATCATGGAAGTACTGCAGAACGAGACCGGAGATTCCAAGTATCGTCCTCATCCCCTGCTTCGCAAGATGGTTCGCGCAGGCAAGCTGGGCAAGAAGACCGGTGTGGGCTTCTATGATTACAGCAAAAAGTAATGCAGGGTTCCAGGACCGAGCGTTAACTTTTAGCTGAAAAAGAAACGTAAGTCACTGCATCAGGTCTGATGCAGTGGTTTTATGTATTTGTAAAAGTGGAGAATTTTACCAAATAAATAATGGAGGAATGGTAATCATGGATTTTACGTTACGAAAAGAGCATGAAATGGCACGCACTCTTTTCAGAGAGTTTGCCGAGAAGGAAGTAAAGCCTCTTGCTCAGGAGGTGGATGAAACCGAAGAATTCCCCAGGGAGACCGCACGCAAGATGGCGAAGAACGGTTTTCTGGGTATTCCTGTTCCCAAGGAGTACGGCGGGCAGGGATGTGATCCTCTGACCTATGTTATGTGCGTAGAGGAACTTTCCAAAGTCTGCGGTACCACAGGCGTTATCGTTTCCGCACATACTTCTCTGTGCTGTGATCCGATTATGACTTTTGGTACGGAGGAGCAGAAGCAGAAGTATCTGGTTCCCCTTGCAAAGGGCGAGAAGCTGGGTGCATTCGGTCTTACCGAGCCCGGCGCAGGTACGGACGCA
>CAQUWW010000045.1 GCA_948896875.1 uncultured Acetatifactor sp.
AGAAATTCGGCAGAGGCTTTAATACCTCTTGTCGAATTTCATTCTAAAACTTATCCTTTCCTATCGAATCCATCCCCAGACTATGGCCAGATATTCACCGCAGAAATACATTCCCCGCAGCCAGCATACCAACATGCCGCACCAGAAGGGCCATGCAAGATCTGCACGCCGGCGCAGGATTTTCCTGCTCAGAGACAAAATGACGCAGACACACAACACCAATGTCCCAAAGGTAGCCCTATCCGGATAATGAGGAGACAGGAACATAGCTCCCCAGGAAAGCAACGCGCAGAAAAGCAGCAATGCATTCCGCCTTCCCATGGACTGCTTCAGGACACAGCAGTTCAGCATCCAGACAAATCCCAATACCAGCAACACAGGAAACAAATATTCCAGCGATGCCTTGCACTCCGCATATCCTCTCAGAAACAATCTCCAGAAAATTCCATACTGCTCTTCTGCTATCTGCGCGCTGCGGACCATATTGCCCGGCGCCGCTATACACAGATAGCTTCCCGCCAGACAGGCCAGATTCCCCAATACCATCCAAAGTCTGATGCTGCCCTTTTCCTTCCAGAGAAGCAAAATCACCACAAAGCTGATTACCCACACCGCAGGCCCCATATTCTCATTGCTCCAGCCCGCCAGAATCCCCAGCGGGATGATCCAGAACACAATACCCGGCAACGCTTTAAGGCCGGCGCTTTGCTCCTCCGCTTCCCCGGTCTCCCGCCCCGCCGGGTCCCCCTCTGCTTTCTTCCGGAACAGGAGACTCCCTTCCTCTGGAAGCTCCCGCAGATAGCAGTAAAGAAACGCCAGAATAAAAACAGTAATATACAGATAATTCGCAGCCCCCGCCTGCCAGAACATACTCATTTTCCAGTTGGCATTCAGCCCCAGCACCATGGACAGCCCGGCCAGAAAGGCAGGCAGCCTGCGATACTCGGACACCAGACAGATCATTCCTCCCAGCAGCAGCGTTACAAGGACATTCAGGATATCCGCCGCCCGCTCTCCCGCCAACAGCGTCAGCTGCAGAATAGCATGAGTCACGCTTCTGCCGCCCCAGTTATAGTAATGCCACACCTGACTTTTCATGATATCCGAAAAATTCTCTATGGGCCGATCCTCTGCAAGCATGGTGGAATACCAGAGGTCATCCATCATGAATGGAATCTCAATCTGTGTTTTCTGCAGCACCATTAGAAACACTGCAAGCAGTATCACAGTCAATATCCACATCAGTTTGCGCGACTTATCCTTCATCATCCGCTTCATCCCTTCTTTCCGAATCTTATAAAGGAATGGTTTTCATCCTGTCCACCGCTTCCACAGTATTCTCATAGCTTCCAAAGGCAGTCAGCCTGAAATACCCTTCCCCGCTGGGGCCGAACCCGGATCCGGGAGTCCCCACCACATTCACCTGCTCCAGCAGACAGTCAAAAAATTCCCAGCTGGTCATTCCCCCCGGCGTCTTCAGCCAGATATAAGGAGAATTGACCCCTCCGGATACAGTATACCCCATATCCTTCAATCCGTCAAAAATATAAGCTGCATTTCTCTGATAATATGCAATCTGCGCTTTCAGCTGCGCCTTTCCGGCTTCGGAATAAACCGCTTCTCCGGCCCGCTGTATGATATAGGGAGCGCCGTTATATTTTGTGCCGTGCCGTCTGGCCCACAGAGAGTGTAAAGACACTTCTCCGCACTTTAGTTCCTTCGGTATTACGGTAAATCCCAGACGCACACCGGTAAATCCTGCATTCTTGGAAAAAGAGCGGAACTCAATGGCACAGGCTCTGGCGCCTTCACATTCATAGATGCTGTGAGGAATATCCTCCTCCGTAATATAAGCTTCATAGGCAGCGTCATAGAGAATGACCGACCCTGTCCTGTTGGCATAATCCACCCATTCCTGCAGCTGCACCTTCGTGACAACAGCCCCCGTAGGGTTGTTGGGGAAGCACAGATAAATCAGATCCGGCTTCTCCCCTTCCCTTGGAAGCGCAGGCACAAACTCATTCTCCGCAGTACAGGGCATGTAGATCACATCGCTCCAGGTCTCCCTGTCCCGGTCATAAGTGCCTGTCCTTCCCGCCATTACATTGGAATCCACATACACGGGATACACCGGATCACATACCGCAATCCGGTTCTCCAGACTGAAAATCTCCTGAATATTACCGCAATCGCATTTTGCTCCATCGGATACAAAAATTTCGTCCGCACTGATATCGCATCCTCTTGCACGGTAATCATTCTCCGCAATGGTCTCCCGCAGGAATTCATATCCCAGATCCGGCGCATATCCCCGGAAGGTCTCGGCTTTTCCCATTTCGTCCACTGCCATATGCATGGCTTCCACAATCGCCGGAGCCAACGGCTGTGTCACATCTCCGATGCCCAGCCGGATCACTTTTTTCTCCGGATTTGCCGCACAATACGCGTTTACCTTTTTCCCTATGGTAGAAAAAAGATAACTTCCAGGAAGCTTTAAATAATTCTCGTTTATCTTAAACATCTCTATCCCTCCACACTTTCTCATATGTGGTCCTATGGCTATTCAAGCTACACCGTCCTGTCATAAATTTCCCTCAAACACCGTGACAGCCGGCCCTGTCATATAGATCAGATTTTCTTCCCTGTCCCACTCAATCAACAGTTCGCCACCTAATAGTTTAACCGTTACCACATTGTCTGTCAAATCATTTAAGACACAGGCCGCCACGACGGCGCAGCATCCGGTCCCGCAGGCATAGGTCTCCCCGCTTCCCCGCTCCCAGACACGCATAAAGCAGGTTTTCCGGTCCAGCACTTCCACAAATTCCGTGTTGGTTCGGCCGGGAAAGCGTTCATGATGTTCGAACAAAGGACCGATCTGCTCCAGCTTCATCTCCGCCACCCCCTGTCTGAATATCACCGCATGAGGATTCCCCATGGACACACAGGTCATGCGGTATTCCTTTCCATCTACCACAATGGGCTCGTTCACAACCTGCCGGCCCTCTGCCTTTACCGGAATCAGCTCCGGTTCCAGGATAGGACTTCCCATGTTCACCCTCACCCTGGTCACAGTTCCCCGGTCCTTTGGCCGCTCCGGATCCTTTTCCACAGTCAGATCCAGGTACTTTACCTTCCCGGCACTGACCACGCTGATATGTTCCGAATCCGTCAACCCCTTGTCATATACATATTTTGCCACACAGCGGATTCCATTGCCACACATTTCTCCCCTGGAACCGTCCGCATTGTACATTTCCATCTCAAAATCCGCTTCCGTGCTTGGATTGATGAAGATCAATCCGTCGCTTCCCACCCCAAAATGCCTGTCGCTGATCTTTTTTGCCAGATCCGGTTTCTCCGAAGCTGCAATCTGCTCCTGAAATCCGTTTACATAGACATAATCGTTGCCACAGCCCTGCATTTTTGTAAATTTCATTCCGCGCCCAACCCTTTCTGTAATTTGTAATTTCTCTGCCTGTTTCCTTCCCTGTACGGTCCGGAATCAGGAACAGTTCGAGACCTGTCTGAATTGCTGCCGGAATCGATTCACGGCATCCGGCGACTCAAGCTTTCATCATAGACAGCACCATGAACGCGGTTTCCACCATATTCGTCCCGCTGTCCATACTGCATTTCTGCAGATATCGATGGGCTTCTTCCTCTGTCAGATGGTTTCTGACCATCAGCACCTCTTTCGCCTCTTTGATTGCCGCTTCCTCTTCCACGCTCCTTCCCTTCGGCTTCAGACGAGCCCTTCTTCTGCGACGCTCCAGCTCCTCCACCATCATTCCTGCGGTGCTGATCAGATCCTGCACCTTCAAGGGCATGGATAGCCGTACAATCCCCTCCCCCCGGCAATGGCTGAGGAGATGATCGGAAGCCATCAAAAGCATCTCAAATCCGGACGGCAGATACTCCCTCAGTTCCGAGTAAACCATATCCATCAGCTTATAGCTGCAGATAACAATACCGTCATTTAATCCGTCAGCCTGGCTGATGACCTGGGCGCCGGTCGTGCAGACGCCGGTTACCCGAAAACCGTTCCGCACCAATATATTTTTTATGCCCTTTGCATCCTCCGGCCTGGGCAATGCCACAATAATATTTGTCAACTATCCACCTCCGGCGGCGTCTCCCGGAGCAACGCCCCACACTAATAGCGGTATAAATACTCCTGAATTTCCCATTCGGACACATATGCCCGATACCGCTGCCATTCCTTCTCTTTTGCCGCAATATACTGCTCCGCCACATGCTTTCCAAGCACGCCAAGAATAAAGGAATCCTTCTTCAGCTCCTCCACGGCTTCTATCAATGTTCCCGGTAGATTTTCAATCCTAAGCGCCTTCCTCTCCGCATCCGTCATCGTATAGATATTACAGTCCACACTTTTCGGAGGCTCAATCCGATTTACGATACCATCCAATCCCGCCTTCAGGCACACTGCCAGCGTAAGATAAGGATTGGCCGCGGAATCCGGACTTCTAAGCTCGATTCTGGTGTTGCCGCCTCTGTCCGCCGGTATCCGAATCAGCGGACTTCTGTTGGTTGTGCTCCAGGCAATGTATACCGGCGCCGCATACCCCGGCACCAGACGCTTATAGGAATTCACCAGCTGATTGGTAATCGCCGCCATTCCCTTTATATGCTTCATGATGCCTCCGATAAAGTAATAGGCCTCCTGGCTCAGTCCGTTGGGATCACTCTGATCTTCAAAAATATTTCGTCCATCTCTGTGCAGGGACATATTGATATGCATCCCGGAACCATTCACCCCGTGTTTGGGCTTCGGCATAAAGGTGGCATGCAGCCCGTGACGCTTGGCAATGGTTCTCACCGCCAGCTTGAATGTCATGATATTGTCCGCCGTGGTAAGCGCTTCGTCATAGCGGAAATCAATCTCATGCTGAGCCGGTGCGGCTTCATGGTGAGAGGCCTCCATAATCAGCCCCATATCCTCCAATGTCATCACAATCTCACGGCGGGCATTCTCCCCTCCGTCCAGGGGGCCCAGATCAAAATAACCTGCCTGCTCATGGGTCTGGGTGGTGGGCATGGCATTTTCATCCGTATCAAAAAGAAAGAACTCACATTCCGGTCCGACTTCAAAGGTATACCCCATGTTCTGCGCCTCCCGAATCGCCCGCCGCAGCACCAGCCTGGGATCCCCGTCAAAAGGCGTGCCGTCCGGCCGGTAAATATCGCATATCATTCTGGCCACTTTCCCCTGCTGGGGCCTCCAGGGAAAAATCTCCAATGTGGACAGATCCGGATGCAGATACATATCCGATTCTTCGATTCCCACAAAACCTTCAATGGAAGAACCGTCGAACACACATTTGTTATCCAGCGCCTTATGGAGCTGATTGGCCGTAACCGCAATATTTTTCAGATTTCCAAACATATCCGTAAACTGCAGACGGATAAATTCCACATCCTCCTCTTCTACCAGCCTTACAATATCATCCCTTGTATACGTATTCTTCATCAAAACCTCCGTTCCCGGCCTGCGTGCCGGTGCATGCACAAAAAGGGCTGATTCACCTCATGTGAACGCCCTTGTCCTGCCATACATCATAACAACAGGAGCACCGACTTGTCAATGATTTTTTGTAACAGTTCAGTGCCCTGTCTGAACTGTTACGAATTTTTACATACGAATATTTCCTGCCTTTCCTACATAATTATTATAAAGAAAAAGTGACCAGATAAAAGCGTAAGGGGAATATGGATGAGTGCTAAAACCAAAATAGTTGTACTTCACATGAAAGAGTTGATTTATACCGGAATCTTTGCCGTACTGGGAATTCTGTTCGTGGTCCTGCTGATTATGATGTTTCTGCCGGACAAAGAGAATCCTCCCAGCCAGGAGCCGGATATCACGGAAACCGCCTCCTTATACATACCGGGCATCTATACTACGGAACTGGTTCTGGGCAGCCAGTCCATCGACGTGGAAGTCATCGTAGATAAGGCTTCCATTACTTCCATTCGCATGGTGAACCTGAATGATGCCGTCACCACCATGTACCCGCTGCTCCAGCCCACTTTTGATTCTATCTGCGAACAGGTCATAGAACAACAGTCTCTGGAGCACATTACCTATACTTCCGACAGTAAATATACCTCCCTTGTACTGCTGCAGGCAATCCAGACTTCCCTGGACAAAGCTGCGGTCCCTGACAGCCAGTAATCTCAGGACAATCTGCTGAGCAGAACAGCCACCTGTCTGTTACCAAACTGCGGCAGGAGAACATTCCGAACGTTCCCCTGCCGCAGCTCCATCTTTTCTATTCTCTTTTCGTCTTCCGGAAAATCGCATTGTAACAGTTCAGTCAGCAATGAACTGTTACATCACATCCGCCTTCACAGTTTTGCAAGCTCGGCCGCCCACAGACTCACACAGGCGTCGGAGGGCATTCGCAGATCCCCTCTCGGCGACAAAGCCACACTGCCAATCTTCGGCCCGTCCGGCAGACAGGAACGTTTGAACTGTTGCGCAAAAAATCTCCTGTAAAAAATCTTCAGCCACTTCAAAATGACACTGTCTTCATATTGGCCTGCAAAAGCTTTTCTGGCCACCCGATATACCTTTGCCGGCGGAAAGCCGCAACGCAGCATATAGTACAGGAAGAAATCATGCAGCTCATAAGGGCCCACCAGATCCTCTGTCCTCTGAGAAATCACCCCATCCACCGGAGGCAGTAATTCCGGGCTTACCGGCGTATCCAGCACATCCCTGAGAACAGCTGACAATTCTTCATCACCGCAGGTATCCGCATAATACTGTACCAGATGACGCACCAGTGTCTTGGGCACACCGGCATTCACACCGTACATGGACATATGATCCCCATTATAAGTAGCCCATCCCAAAGCCAGCTCCGACATATCTCCCGTTCCAATGACCAGACCGTTCACCCGGTTGGCCAGGTCCATAAGTACCTGGGTACGCTCTCTGGCCTGTCCGTTTTCATAGGTCACATCATGATTAGAGCTGTCCTGTCCGATATCACGGAAGTGAACCTCCACCGCCTCTCTGATATCCACCTCCTGCAGTCTGACCCCCAGGGTCTGCGCCAATCCACAGGCATTTCCTCTGGTTTGTGCCGTCGTTCCGAAGCAGGGCATGGTTACCGCAAGAATCCCCTTCCGGTCAAGCCCCAGCAAATCAAAGGTCCTGACAGTAACCAGCAAAGCCAGGGTAGAATCCAATCCTCCTGACACGCCCACAACAGCCCTGGAAAGTCCCGTATGCTCGAATCTCTTCTTCAAACCATAGGACTGAATGGACAGAATCTCCTCGCAGCGCCTGTCCCTCTCCTCCTGTTTGACCGGTACAAAGGGCATACACTCGAAAGAGCGATCCAGCCTGGTCTCTGTCAGGTTCAATCGGAAAGGCACTTGTACATACGTCTCCTGCGGTTCCTGCCCGAAGGTACCCATACGCCTTCTGTCCGAAAGAAGTCTCTCTATATCGATATCGCCGTAAATCGTTTCACAGCTGAATTTCTTCACCTGTGTCAGCACTGTCCCGTTTTCCGCTATCAGATTATGTCCCCCAAACACCAGGTCCTGGGTGGACTCCCCCTCTCCCGCGGAAGTATAGATATAACCGCAGATCAGGCGGGCGCTGGACGATTTTACCAGAAGCTCCCTGTATTCGTCCTTCCCAATGGTCTCATTCGATGCGGAAAGGTTGGCAATGACAGTGGCTCCTTTCATGGCATGGCTGGTTCCCGGTGAATTGGCCACCCACAGATCCTCACAGATTTCACAGCCCACCGTAAGTCCGTGCATGGTTTCACACACAAATAAAATGTTTGTTCCAAAAGGAATTGTTTTTCCTGCAAAAGAAAAGGGGACAGGCTCCCTGTTGCCCTCCGTAAAATGCCGCCCCTCATAAAATTCCGCATAAGACGGAATATTGGCTTTGGGAACCAGGCCCAGAATCTCTCCGTTCCAAAGTACCGCCGCCACATTGTAAAGTCTGCCGTCCCGCTCCATTGGCAGCCCCACCATAATCAGAGCATCCTTTTCCCGGGTACACGCCGCAATCCTCATAAGCTGCGCGGACGCCTCCTCCAGCAACAGCTGCTGCAAGAACAAATCCCCGCAGGTATATCCGGTGATGCACAGCTCCGGAAAAACGATAATTTTTGCACCGGCCGCATATGCTTCCTCCAGCTTTCTGCAAATCTCTTCCCCATTATATACAGGGTCTGCCACCCTGATCTTTGGCGTCACCGCCGCTGCCTTGATAAATCCCTGCTTCATGGTATTCCTCTCCAAACACTGCCTGCCGTTTTATAGTTCCTGCCTACGTTTCCCGGTTATCTGCTTTTTCGATACAAGGTTTTCAGCTCTTCCACACTGAACTTATAATTTTTATTACAAAAATGACAGTTTACTTCAATTTCCTGTCCATCCTCTATCATAT
This sequence comes from uncultured Acetatifactor sp., assembly GCA_948896875.1. Taxonomy (GTDB): domain Bacteria; phylum Bacillota; class Clostridia; order Lachnospirales; family Lachnospiraceae; genus Acetatifactor. The sequence goes on from CAQUWW010000045.1 coordinate 8,444, forward strand.
CCTGTATTTCCTCTTTCCCCAGGCTGATCAGCATCTTCTCTATCCGACTCTTGTCACAGTTGCAATAGAATTCCGCAGGCATGGTTTCCAGTATCTCACAATTCAGTCCATCCAGCAGTTGTTCCAGCATCTGCTCCGGTGTATTTCCCTGGTCCAGCACGGCTGTCACCGAAGGTATCCTGCTCAGATTGTCCTCCAGTCTGCCAATCACGGATTCCTCCGCAAAAGGCATCAGCTGAACGATAAAGCCTCCTGCCTGCTTCACCGTATTCCCCCGCTCCATCAATACGCCCAGCCCCACAGAGGAAGGCACCTGCTCGGAAGTCGCAAAATAGTAAGTCAGATCCTCCGCAATTTCTCCTGTCTGAAGTAAAGTCTGCCCAATATAAGGCTCTTTTAACCCCATATCTCTGATGACTCGAAGCGTTCCCTGTCCGATTGCTCCTCCTACATCCAGTTTCCCCTGCATATTCGCAGGAAGAATCACATCCGGCACATTGGCATACCCCTTCACCCTGCCCCGGGAATCCGCAGTTACCATCAGCCCCTTTACAGGCCCGTCTCCCTTGATCTGAAGGGTCAGCAGATCCTCCTCTCCCTTCAGCATACTGCCCATCATCACTCCGGCGCTGAGCAGACGCCCCAGCGCCGCCGTAACCACCGGACTGGTATTATGGGCCTGTCTCGCCCTTTCCACCACATTCCTTGTGGTACAGGCAAATGCCCGAATCTGCGCCCCCGCCGCAGTGGCGCGTACTATATAATCCGTCATATTCCGCCTTCTTTCCACGTATATCTCTCACAAACTACAGAGCTGTCTTGCCCTGTTCCCTGGCCACAATATACACTCTCTCGGTCCGGTCCGTAGCACCCTCTCCCGTGTCCGCATCCAGGACCTCCACCACGACCATACCGGCCTGACTTACTAGGCGCGTCATCTGTTCCGCTGTGTAGCCCCGCTGAAAATGAGTCTCCGTAAACCTCCGGAAATGCTCTCCCTCTTCCCTGACAAATACCGTCAGATCGTACTCGTTCATTTCCTCCTCCGGGTCATAAAAATTCTCCCAGATAAAGCTGCAGTCCTCCCGGTTCTCCGCAATGGTAGTATTCCCGATGACTTCCCGGTATTTATATACCGTGTTAAAATCAAAGATAAAGACACCGCCGGGAAAGAGATAATTATTCACCAGAGAAAATACTTCCGCCAGCTCTTCCTCCTCCAGAATATAATTCAGAGAATCGCACACGCAGAACACGGTGCCCACCGTGCTGTACAGCTCCAGCTCCCGCATGTCCTGCTGCAGATAGAGGATTTCCGAACCACTTTTTTCCTTCTTCTCCATGGCGATATTCAGCATGTCCCCGGAGACATCCACGCCCATCATATCGTATCCCTTCCGATACAGAAGCTCCGTCAGCGTCCCCGTGCCACAGCCCAGGTCCAGCACCAGATTTTTCTCGGAATCCAACACGCCTTCCGCATCCCGCTCCGGCTTTGACACACCGTACTTCCGAATCAGCATATCAAGGCGCTCCGCCCACTGTTCATAGGGGACGTTATCCATCAGTCCGTCATAAACCCCTGCAAAATCCTGATACATCTCCGTCTCCGCCCCCCAATTCTTCTATTCTGATTTATTTCCTTTCCACTCTGTTCCCTGCCACGTCCTGTTTCTTGCCACGTCCTGTTTCCTGCCACTTCTCGGCGCTTTCTGTCCCCTGACACTTCTCACTATGCCCTGTATCTCGCCGCTTTCTGTCCTCTGACACTTCTCACCATATCAGGCTTCCCGCCGCGTCCTGCTCCTCGGATCCGGCAAGCATATTACACTCTGCCGAACAGTCCGCTCCATCCGTCGGCGTCACTCGCCCAGCTTCATGGCAATGGCAATCCCTGCCGCCAGCGCAAGCACCCCCGTGAGGAAGCTCACCACAGTCAGAGCCGGGAAGCTTCCCATCAACAGAATCGCAATAGGGGAAGACACAATCAGCCCGATTATAGCCCAGTAGGCATACAGCGGAAACTTCTCAAAAATAATCTCCACCAGCTTCGCAATGCCGAAGATTCCTGCCACCACACCGATACCAAAGGGAATCAGAATCCCGCAGCCGGTGAGAATCCCATCCATGTCAAAAGCGGCAAGGGCCGTAAAGAAATCCTTCACCGCATTCAGCACCGGATAGTAAAAGCCCATCAGCATCAAGACCATGGAACCACTGACACCGGGAATTACCATGGTGGCGGAAGTAATAATCCCCACACCCACCAACGTCACCGCGTTGACCAGGCTGAAAGACAGATCCGCCGCCTGACCTTCCGTCTCACCCATGGCGGCCATCCCCACCACCAACGCGAAGAAAAAGATGCATGCGGCAAGAGGCCCCACCTTCACGCCCTTCCCCTTCACTTTCTTCCAAACAGCAGGGAGACCACCCAGAATCAATCCAATAAACAGCAGATTGGTCTGAATGGGAAAATGCTCAAAGAGATACGTAAGACCGAAAGAGCTGCCTGCCACAGCCACCACCATACCCACTGCAATGGGCAGCAGAAACAATATACTTTTCTTCAGCTCGCTGAACAAATGTGTAATACAGTGAATCAATTTGTCATAAATTCCCATGGAGACCATCATAGTGCCCCCGCTGACGCCGGGAATAATATTTGCAATCCCGATTACCACTCCCTTGAAAAAACTTTTAATCATTGAAATTCTCCATTCCTTCCTTATTAATCTCGATTCTGATTATACCCATTTTATGGGAATTCGTCCACAAAAATTATTTGTTCACATAAGATTTCAAAAAATCCAGCAATCTGTCCATCTCCTCGTCCGTGCCCACGGTAATCCGCAGATATTCCGATATTCTGGGCTTATTCCAATACCTAACATAAATGTCTTCCTGCCGGAGGGCCCTGAAAATCTGTTCCGCCGGTATGCTCTCATGGGTGGCAAAGATGAAATTAGTCCTGGAATCCGGGAAGGAAAATCCCAGCTTCTTCAATTCCACTTTCACCCGCTCTCTTGTGGCGATAATTTTCGCCGTAGTCTCTCTGAAATAAGCGTCGTCTCTCACCGCCTCCGCTCCCAGAATCTGAGAAGGCAGATTCATGGTGTAGGAGTTGAAAGAGAACTTCACATCGTTTAAGTATCGGATCAGTTTCTCACTGCCGATGCAGAAGCCGATGCGCAGGCCGGCCATGGCTCTGGATTTGGAAAAGGTCTGCACCACCAGCAGATTGTCATACTTTTCCACCAAAGGTAATGCCGATACGCCGCCAAAGTCCACATAGGCTTCGTCCACAATCACCACCACATCCTGATTGGCCCGGATGATTTCCTCCACTGTCTCCAGACTCTCCAAAAGCCCGGTAGGCGCGTTGGGATTTGGGAATATCACACCGCCGTTGGGCTGTCTGTAATCCTCCGGACGAATGTGCCAATTCTCATCCAATACGCAGGTTTGATAGGGAATCCGGTGCAGCTGCGCCCACACATCATAGAAGGAATAGGTCACATCCGGAAACAATATGGGCTGACCGTCGTTGAAAAAGGTCATGAAGGCCATGGACAGCACATCGTCGGACCCCACACCAACGAACACCTGGGACGGCTTCACGCCGTAATACGCCGCCAGCGCATTCACCAGCACAGAGGTGTCCGGGTCCGGGTATAAGCGCAGAGCCTCCCAGTCCGCTTCCGCCGCCAGCTTTGCCACCCCGGGTGCAGGGGGGTAAGGGCATTCGTTGGTATTTAACTTGATAATATTTTTCTTTTGAGGCTGTTCTCCCGCCACATAAGGGGTTACTCTACGTACCTTTTCTTCCCAGCTCATCTTTTCTCTCCGTCTCTTTTTGTCTTATTTTCCGTTATCGATTTTATCCTGGATCAGCTTATACATTTCAACCGCGCCTGCGCAGCTCCTCCCTGTAAACCTGCACCTGTTCCGGACATCCCAGCTGCTCATAGCAGCGAATCAGTCCTTCCAGGCTCTCCCGGCCTCCGGCCTGCAGGTTCAGGATGGGCGAGGTCTCATACACCGCATTGTAGTACCATATCGCGGCCTCCTCCCAGTCCTCGTTCTCCTCGTAAAAATGGCCCATCTCACAGCAGATCTCCGAATTCGCTTCCTCCGCAATCACCTTGGAGGTATATTTGAAAAAAGTAACCGTATCCCCGGCCAGCCTGGCCGCCTTCGCCACGATACAGCAGGCCTGGGCCATCTCCTCGCTGTCACGCTCGTTGTCCGCCGCAGACTTAAGGAATGTGTCTGCCGCCTGTGCAAAGTCCTCCTCGTCTCCCGTCAGCATCAGCTCCCTGGCATAGAGGCCGTGGAGACGCTTTGGCAGGCGATATCCATCAATGCAATGCCTGTGAAAATTTTCCAGATCACGCTTTGCATGGCTCTCCTCCGGCAGATGAGTGATGACAATATCACTGTCGTAAATCACAGGAGTCAGCCGCACCGTCTCATGAATGGGCGCCTCCCAGACGAAATCCCGTTTCCTTTTGAAAAGTTTGGGACGATATTCCTCATCAAAATTATAGACCGTTCCAAACTGGAGCTGATTGGCATATTTCATCTGTACAATCTCGATCTCGGGAAGCAGGGTTTCCTTCAAAAGCCGGAATTTCTCCCTGTTCTCCGCGGACAGTACCTCGTCTGCATCCGCAGAATAGATATATTCCATACTGGCCTTGGAAAATGCAAAATTCCTGGCGGCGCTGAAATCGTCAATCCACTGAAAATCATAGACATGCTCCGTGTATCGTCCGGCAATTTCCTTCGTGGCGTCTGTGGACCCCGTGTCCACAATGATGATCTCGTCCGCAAGCATTGCCACACTGTCCAGACACCTGGCCAGTATCTTTTCTTCATTTTTCACTATCATACACAGGGAAATTGTAATCATTTACTTCCTCTTTCTGCCCCTTTTATTCCTGCGGGCAAAGTATCAGGTCAGTGAAGCTGACTTTGCTCCATTTCCATTTTCGCGCGTCTACGGCCCTGCTTCCCTTTCCATCTCCGAAGCTCCAACCTGCCATGTGTAATCATACCAGAAAGCGCCGGAAGACACAACTGGATTTCAATAAAAGACCGGCTATGAATTATGGATTTTCATAAAGTCGGGTAAGCAGACAATCGATGTCTGTAGAATAGGCTGGATGTTTACCTGCGGCGTAATCATCAAGATACTGCTGACATTCTGAAATGATACGTTGGGAGTTCCTGTCAATGATAGTCTGAATTAAAGAAGCGAAAACATTACCTTCTATACGATAACGAATAAGATATTGTTTTGTCACCGGAAACATTTTTATGTAATGAATACCATGATGATGGTGCGGCCTGGTGGCTACCCTTGGTGGCAAAGAAAAATATTGCTGTTTTGGCGTGGATGGGGAAATGTTGGAGCGGATTGGCACTGCGAAATTATGGAAATGTCCTTTATAAGCCAAACGTATGATAAGAACATATGGTCTTTTGGATTTTGAAAGGACTTCACAGTCACAGGAATATTTATCTAACAGATCAGTGCGGATAGTAACAAGTTTCATACTGACAGTTCCTTTCCCAGCATAAAAAGATACTTGAAAAACGGGACAGTCCTGCGACTGGTCCCGTCTCACATGTAAGCGATATTCTACGCTCAACAGCACCCCGTCGCTTCCGGAAGTTAAACATACACGTTCATCATATTCTGGCCGTGATGACCGACAGGTATTACTACCTGTTCTTATTATATGCAAATATGAGGAAGATATCAAGACAAAAATTATAGAAATTCCCATAAAACAGGCTCACCGTTGGTTCATGGGTAAGTGAAAGCACATTTTATGGTTGAGATTTAAAATGAAACATGCTATAATCAGTTCATTGACAGAAAGACTTAATACGATTGTAATCGTCTTTTCACCATGAAATAAGACATTTTAAGGAGGCGTTCCATTATGTTCATTGTTTTAGGAGGCGGATTGTTAATCATCCTCATCGCAGTAATCGTTTCCGTGATTTCCAGCGTAGTCTCGGCCGTTGCCGCCGATTCAGATGTGGAGTCGTAAAGTGTAAAATCAGGGCATTATGAGAACAGAGCCTGCAATAAGCGAAATTTTTCCCTTATCGCAGGCTCTGTTTTTTGTCCCTTTTCCTTTTACAATACAGACTGCTCCACTTTTGTATCAGCTTACTGATGCTCATTTCTCTGCCGCACTAAAATCAGAGCTCCCGCTGCAAGCAACTCTCTTTTCATCTTTCACACTCCTGCCCGCACTCGCTGGAAACCACCCCCGCCGCAATGGCAAGCGCCCTCACGATTCTTTCCAGCTCCATGCTGGCTTCCTTCTCCTGCGTCTGCTCCGGCAGGTACGGCACATGAATAAAGCCCACACGGGTAGCCGTCCCATTATAATGATGCAGGAGGGTATAGAGCAGGTCATTGCACACATATACCCCGGCGGAATAGGAAAGGGCGCAGGAAATCCCTTCTTTTTTTACCGTCTCCACGATTCCGCGCACCGGAACCGTGGAAAAATAAGCGGCAGGACCCCCGGCAATCACCGGCTCGTTCTGAGGAGATTTTCCCGCATTGTCCGGCAGAGAAGCCTCTCGCAGGTTAATCCCCACCACCTCCGGCGTGATAGCCTTACGGCCACCGGCCTGCCCCACGCACAGAATGGCCTCCGGGCGGATTTCCGCCGCTTTCCGTAGAACGGTTTCGGCTGCTTCCCCAAATATGACAGGCACCCGCAGTTTTATCAGATCACAGTCGCCAATGGCGTCCGGCAGCCTTTTCACCGCCTCCCAGGACGGATTGATTTTATCCTTTCCGAAAGGGTCAAAACCTGTGATGAGAAGTTTCCGTTTCATATTTGCTCCTTTTTGTTCTGGCGATATTCAGTCCATCATTTCTTCCGAAAATGCAGATAGAAATGTCCCGCCTGCTCACTCGCACAGACTAGGCAAAGCCCCGCCGTCACACACATTTCCTCAATCGATTTTCTGTCCTGCGGATCCATTTTCACCACACCATATGTGGTGTGGATCTGTTCTCCGGGAAAGGAAATATCCAGCTCTGCGCAGAACGGTTCCGGATATGCGGAAAGGATTTCCGCATCCCATATATACAGGCTGCCGCCCGGCTTCAGGACCCTGACCGCTTCCCGGAGGGCCTGGCCCTGCTCCTTCCCCTGCATATACATGAGGGTATAGAAAAAGGTAACGTTACAGAAAAGGTTGTCCTCAAATGTCAGGGCCGTCCCATCCATCAGCATTTTCTCATAACCGCCGGGAGCCTCGTCCAGCTCTTCCTGGCAATTGTCGATGGCCGTCACCTGGCTGCCGTACAGCCGGCCCATAATTCCTTCGCCGCCACCGCCGATATCGAGTATACTTCCCTCTATCTCCTGCACCAGCTCAATTTTCATATCTGATCTCCCCTGTCTTCTTCGTCAACCGTTTTTTCACATCTGCGCCTCTTTTACTGCCAGTCATAACGACTGTACCTTTGTTAACAAAGCCTCCTGCAATACTTTTGAGAAGTTGATGCTTTTTTCCTCACAAAGAGTATTCAACCACATGGGGATGCTTAAAGTCTTTTTTACTGCCTTATCACTGTGTTGCCTTGCGTATTCGGTCATATCCACCAATACCATATTGACAAAAGCGCTTTCCGCAGCGGATTCCATTCCAAAATCTTTCAAGATGGCAGCAGGACTGATTTCGCTTAATGAACTGGGAGCCGGGAGCGGTTCGCCGTCACGTAGGGCAGTAAACAGATACAGGCCGCAGGCATCTCCAGCCATCCGCATAGCATCCGCCACATTATCCCCAAACGTTGCCAGGTTTCCCAGATCAGGGAAAATGACTGATATTTTGCCTTCTTCCTCATAGAAAACAGCCGGGTATACATAATTCATAAATCAATGCTCCTTTCCAAGGGCCTATTTCAGCCCCGCCTGATTTCGTATGGATTTAACAATACTTTTCGGGATGTCACCGGGATGATTCGGGACGCTTACTTTTCCGGGCTTTGTTGGGTGTTTGTATTGGTAATGTGAGCCGCTTATGTCTGACACGTACCATCCATCATCCTTTAGCATCCGGTCGGCTTCTCTGAATCTCATGTATGTTTCCTCCTTACAATCATACAATAACACGTATTTTACGTATTATCAAGAGAAAACACAAAAATATCCACGTATTTTACGTAGATATTATATGCAGATGCCGGGAAGGTATACAGACTGCAACCGAATAATAGCATGGAAAGAAATGTGAAGTCGGTAACAATCACATTGTGCACACAAACCGTCAAAATACCGGATCTGTGTGCACAGCTTTTTATCAGGCAACGTTATGGTATGTCGCATGTTCTGTCCGAACGGTTCCTAATTACGCCAGCTCAACCTCCAGATGCAGCACGCTGCAGGCCGGAACGGTAAAGCTGATCCTGTCCCCGTTCACCGTAACGGCACTGAACTCTTCCTCATGTACCTGGTCGGGCTCGTCAAAGGTATTGTGCGCCTGCATATTTCCTGTCAGCACTGTCCCCTTTACCGCCTTCACCTGGCTGTCCGCAAAAATGCTTTCGATTTCTTCCGCCTGGTCCAGGGACAGGTTGGTCAGCGTCATGTGAAGCTTTCCGTCCTGAGATCTGGACACGGACTCTGTCAGGTTGGGCACCTTGTACTCCTCTTCCTGTCCCACTTCTCTGGTCTCCACACAGGACTCCACCAGCTCTGCATCCTGATGCACCTGATACATGTGGAACACGTGCCAGGTAGGGGTCTTCACCATCTTCTTCCCGTCGGTCAGAATTACAGCCTGGAGCACATTCACCATCTGGGCGATATTAGCCATCTTCACCCGGTCGCAGTTCTTGTTGAACAGGTTCAGGTTGATGCCTGCCACCAGCGCGTCTCTCATGGTATTCTGCTGATACAGGAAGCCGGGGTTGGTGCCGGGCTCCACATCGTACCAGGTTCCCCACTCGTCGATAATCATGCCGATCTTTTTCTCGGGGTCATACTGGTCCATAATGGCGCCGTGCTTTTTGATCAGCTCTTCCATCTTCAAGGTAGCCTTCAATGTGCGATAATATTCCTTCTCATCAAATTCCAGAGCGGAGCCCTTCTTCCTCCAGTCGCCGGGCACCGTATAATAGTGCAGGGACAGACCATTCATAAAACCGTGTCCATGGTCGAAGGTGGTCTCCAGCACCTTGTCCGTCCAGTGATAATCCGAGGCGTTGGCGCCGCAGGCAATCTTGTAGATAGGCTTCTCCCTGTCATAATTCCGGATGTAGGTCTGGTATCTGCGGTACAGATCTCCATAGTATTCCGGACGCATATTGCCACCGCAGCCCCAGTTCTCATTGCCAACGCCGAAATAATCCACGGTCCAGGCTTCCTCATGTCCGTTGGCCTTGCGCAGGTCTGCCATGGGGGAGACCCCTTCAAAGGTCATGTATTCCACCCACTCGCTCATCTCCTGCACCGTGCCGCTGCCCACATTGCCGTTGATGTAGGTCTTGCAGCCCACCTGTCTGCACAGCTCCATGAATTCATGGGTTCCGAAGCTGTTGTCCTCCACCACGCCGCCCCAGTGGGTGTTGATCATTTTCTTGCGGCCTTCTTTGGGGCCGATGCCGTCCTTCCAGTGATACTCGTCGGCAAAGCAGCCGCCCGGCCAGCGCAGCACAGGCACACGAATCTCCTTCAGCGCCTCCACCACATCCGTGCGCATTCCATTCACATTGGGGATGTCCGAATTCTCTCCCACATAGATGCCCTCATAGATACATCTTCCCAGATGCTCAGAAAAATGTCCCTGCAGTTCCGGATTGAGATGTCCCTTTTTTACCTTGGGGTTTACATATAATTTGGCCATGATTTTTAATGCTCCTTTCTTACATTGTGTTTCTCAGTCTTTCTAAACACTTCAATCGCAATTTAATTGCCACTCTTTTCGCAGGAATTGTTAACATTTCCTTAATGTACGGCCCGCCCCTGCATATTCAAAAGCTGCCAGAATGCATGTCCTGCATCCTGACAGCTCCTGTTTTACAATCCGTCTTAATTCACAATTAGCCGAAACCAGAAATCACTCTTGAACAGTTATTTCCGAACGGTTCTTTGATTAAGCAAAAGGATTCTCCGTCGGATAGAGCACACCCTTCGGCTGATTGTAGTTCAGATCTTCCACGGGTACGCCAATGTACTTGAATACTTCATACAGAGCCTTTCCAAAATGACCGAAGGCCACCGCACCGTGATGAGGATAATTCTTCTCAATCAATACATGACGGTAGAAACGTCCCATCTCCGGAATGGCGAACACGCCGATGCCTCCGAAGGATCTGGTTGCAACCGGAAGTACCTCGCCCTGTGCGATATAAGCGCGCAGCTTGCTGTCCGCTGTGGACTGCAGGCGGTAGAAGGTGATGTCGCCGGGGATGATATCTCCTTCCAGAGTACCCTGGGTCACTTCCTCGGGAAGCGTCCTGGCCATGATCATCTGATACTTCATGCTGCAGGAAGAAAGCTTCTTCGTGTTGGTATTGCCGCAGTGGAAGCCCATGAAGGTCTCATTGTGGTTGTAAGAGTACTTATTGTTGATAGACTCCTCATACATGTCATCGGGCACGGTGTTGTTGATATCCAGCAGAGTGACAATGTCCTCGCTGACACAGGTGCCGATAAACTCGCTCAGGCAGCCGTAAATATCCACTTCACAGGATACGGGGATTCCCATACCAGTGAGACGGCTGTTCACATAGCAGGGCACAAAGCCGAACTGGGTCTGGAATGCAGGCCAGCACTTCCCGGCGATAGCCACATACTCACGATACCCCTTATGAGCCTCGATCCAGTCCAGAAGGGTCAGCTCATACTGGGCGAGTTTGCATAAGATCTCGGGCTTTTTGTTGCCCTCTCCCAGCTCCTCCTCCATCTCCTTCACTTTTGCAGGGATCCTCTCATCCCCCTCGTGCTTATTGAAAGCCTCGAACAGATCCAGCTCGGAATTTTCCTCGATCTCCACCCCCAGGTTATAGAGCTGCTTGATGGGCGCGTTGCAGGCCAGGAAATTCAAGGGTCTCGGGCCGAAGCTGATGATCTTCAGGCTCTTGAGCCCCACGATCGCCCTTGCGATGGGCACAAACTCATGAATCATATCCGCGCACTCGGCGGCGGTTCCCACCGGATACTCGGGGATATACGCCTTAATATTGCGAAGTCTTAGATTGTAGCTGGCGTTGAGCATGCCGCAGTAGGCGTCGCCTCTGCCCCCCACCAGATCGTTCTGGGTCTCCTCCGCCGCCGCCACAAACATGGAAGGGCCGTCAAAATGCTTCGCCAGCAGCGTCTCGGAAATCTCAGGGCCGAAATTTCCAAGGTACACGCAAAGGGCGTTACAGCCGGCCTTCTTTACATCCTCCAGCGCCTGAACCATGTGGATCTCGCTCTCCACGATGCAGACGGGACACTCATAAATGTCGGCCTCGTCATACCTGGCCTGATAGGCCTCCACAAGGGCTTTTCTTCTGTTGACGGAGAGCGTCTCCGGGAAGCAGTCCCGGCTCACCGCCACGATACCGATTTTTACTTTGGGTAAATTGTTCATTGTGTGATCCTCCTATTATAAGTTCCGCAGATGTTCTAAGTTCCGCAGATGTTCTCACTCTGTGACACAGAGATTCTTTCCGATCAGTCCCATGGGACTTCCCTGAGGCAGGCCGCCCTCCGGGTGTCCCAAAAGCCATTTGTTCTTCGCGGTCAGATGGCCGTCCTCTCCGCCCTCATGCCTCTCCTGCGGATCTAAGTTGGTTCCCCTGGGAAGAACGATGGCCACCTGGAAGCCCGCCCCGTCCACGCCGCAGGGTGCATAGTGCAGGGTGGTGGCGTACATCTCCACCGCCGTCCCCGCGGGAAGCAAAAAGGCCTCCACCAGCGCGGTGTCATAGGTAAAATCCTCCGTGATATCCTGCTCCCTGCCCACCAGCAGAATGGCGTCGGTGGCCGCCACATTGATCTCGGAGCTTCTGTGATACTCCAGCGCGTTGAGCATGGAGTTATGCCCGTTGCAGTAGCCCACCTGAATGGGCATCTCCCCGAATACCTTCCGGGTCAGCTCCCGGGCCGCCGGGAGCGCCTCCAGCGCCTCCAGGCCGGGTACATAGACCACGTCCCGTGGGGTGGGCGTCTGTTCCTTCAGGACTGCGACCATCTCAGTAAAGTCGATATCCCTTACCACCCTGCCGTAGGGACGGAACTGTTCGTCCGTGACATTGTAAATTTTCATGTTTTTTAACACTTCCTTTCTTCTGCGCCGCAGGCTCTCCCGCGGATTTCCTTACCATAAGAATGTCCGGCCCTGCCGGGCATCCGGCGCTTTTTTCGCCAGTCTGCCAAAACCCTTTTCCGGGATTATTTCAGAATTTCAAACAACGGCTTACAGGCGGGGTAAATCTCCTTAAACTGCTGATACCTGGCGTCGTACCTGGCCGCCAGCTCCGGCTCCGGCTCCACCGTGTCCACGATTCTGACGATGCGCCGCGCCGCCGCTTCCACGCTTTCAAATTCCCCGCAGGCTACCGCCGCCAGCATGGCGCCTCCCAGGGCGGGCCCCTCCTCGCTCTCGATCACATCCACCTTCAGATTCAGAATGTTGGCGATCATCCTTTTCCAGAGAGGGCTTTTCGCGCCGCCGCCGCAGATTTTGGTTCTCTCCAGATGAATCCCCAGGCTTCTCGCCACCTCCAGCGAATCCCGCAGCGCAAAGGCCACTCCCTCGAGCACCGCCTGGGTCATATCCGCCCTGGTGGTGTCCATGGTCATTCCGATAAAGGTTCCCCTGGCGCCCGGGTTATTGTGGGGAGAACGCTCTCCCATCAGATAGGGAAGAAAGTACACATGGTTTTCGCCCAGCCTGTCGATCCCGGCCTGCTCCCCGGCATAATCGCCTGTCCCCACGATATCCTCCATCCACCACTTGTTGCAGGAAGCCGCGCTCAGCATACAGCCCATCAGAT
>CAQUWW010000046.1 GCA_948896875.1 uncultured Acetatifactor sp.
TCTTGCCGCTCTCAATTTTAGACATATCCAGCACATCATTGATCAGTCCCAGCAAGTGTTTGCTGGACAGCGCTATCTTGCGCAGGCAGTTCTGCACCTGCTCTTCATTATCCATATTGGCGATTGCAATGGTTGTCATTCCCACAATGGCATTCATGGGGGTACGGATATCATGGCTCATATTTGAGAGGAATTCACTCTTGGCCTGATTGGCATGTTCAGCCTCTCTTCGTGCCTCCTCCGCCACGCTGCGCGCCGCTTCCGCCGCCTTTCTCTCCTGGTTTGCCGTATCGCTGGCCGCCTCCAGCTTACGCATCTGATTTTTCGCCATTTTAAGACTCTGGGCAAATATCAGAAGGAATGCCAGCAGCACAATTCCGCAGGAAAAATAGACGCGAACGGCCCAATCCCGTCCCATATCTGAAATCAGTGCGTCCAGATAATCAAAAGGCAGCTTCGTCACCAGATACCATTCACTGTACGGCAATCTGATGCAGTACATATGATATTTTGAATTTGCTCCCCGCAGAACGGCGGAATAATCCTCATTGGCCTCGATGGCCCCCTTCAATTCTTCCACATATTTCTCAGCAGTCGCTTTTTCCTGGATGCCAAAAGTATCATATATTCTGTCAAAATAATTATTGGTTGGAAATCTGCCTCCCCGAAATACGTAACTTCCATCTTTCCGGATCACATAAGAATCTACCAGTGCATCTTCCTCATCCAGGAACAGGCTGCTGCTGATATAATCGGATGCAAAACCGCCTATCAATGAAATGCTTTCGCCTCCATTATCCATCCCGCATTGATAAACTGTCCCCATCAGAACCACGCCGTTACCGGCGCTGTCCTCCGCCGCCGCTATCTTCTGCTCGCCCTTATTCAGGCTCTCCAGAAAAGGCCGTGGATCCAGAACTTCCACTTTATCACCGTAAATCATCTCAAACTGTCCGTCCGCAGAGCAGAGAGCCAGATAGGTAAATCCGCGGGCTCTGGCGCTATACTCCAGATCCCCCAGCAATTTCTCACGGTCATCGGTATCAGGATCAATCGTGTCGGCAATGGCACTCACCTGAGAAAGACGCAGTCCGATAACGGTCTCATAGTGCAGGACAATCTGTTCGTTCATTCCATTCATATAGAGCCTGCCCACCTCTTCAATGGTCTGCGTGCTCTTTTTATTCATATATATGGTCAATACGGTAAATAACCCAACCAGAAGAATACAGACGCCAACCAGACTGACCATCAGAAAACGAATGGATTTATCTGTTCTTCGCTTTTTGTTCATTTTCAGACTTCCTCCCAAAACACTTGTACCTACCTGAATCCTAATTGCATTATAGCAGCCTTTTCCTGAAACAGCAAGAACTCTTTCATCACTTGTGTCTGCTGTACAGCTGTTGATACTTTCTGGGAGAAACCCCAAAATGCTGCTTGAAAATTTTGGAAAAATGGTATATGTCCGGATATCCCACAGAAAAACCGGCTGTTGCAGGGGATTCTCCGTAAACTGCAAGCAATTCCGCAGCTCTTTCCAGTCTCAGATGAATGAGATATTTTTGCGGTGACACCCCCATCTGCCTGCTGAAAAGTCCTGAAAAATAACTGCGGTTCAATCCCAGTCTCTCCGCAATCTGCTGTACAGTGATATCATTAATGTACTCTGTGTTCATATAATTGAGCGCCTTCTCCACATAATCTGCGGAGGGTCCTCCTTCTTCCAACAGGAGGCTGAACAATTCCCAGATTTTTGCACACATCTTTCTGCAGCGAATCATGTCTTCAAAGACAATACCCGCTTCCGGACAGGAAACAATGGCTTTCTCCAATGGCGGCGGAACAGCTTCTTCCGTGGTAAAACCAATCCAAATATACCGCCATGGATTCTTCCCGTCTGCCTCGTAATAGGTTTCTTCATAAGGCGGAATCACGAAAATATCCCCCGGCTTTACCAGATAGCTGACATTGTCCCGCACAAATATGCCGAATCCGTACACCACATAATGCAGCAGCCAGTGTGTTCGCACACTGGGTCCGAAAGCATGTCCCGGGGCACAGCTCTGACTGCCAAACTGTACCGGGTTATATCCTTTATAATGTTGATCAATCACAATTTCCGGACTGTCATGCCGCATATTCACTTTCCCTCTTCTTTCGATTTTATTCCGGCTTCTTCTCCCGGGAGTACAGGATTCCTTACCTGACATAATAACAAATTTTTATGACAAAAATCAATTCTTTTTTTCTCCTGTTCTGTTACAATAAAAACAATTTATTCCACATTATTTTCCAGGAATAAAGTCGATCTGTGGGACAAAACAAAATAACAAAATTGGAGGTCAGTATGAAAATCACATTTATGGGAGCCGGCAGTACCGTATTCGCCCGCAATGTCATTGGCGATTGTATGTGTTCGGACGTGCTAAAGGACAGTATCTTCGCCCTGTATGATATTGACGGAGAACGTCTGAAGGAAAGCAGAACGATTCTGGAAGCCATGCGCAATACAAAAGGCGGCTTTGGAAAGATTGAATGTTATCTGGGCGTGGAGCAGCGTAAAGAAGCGCTCCGTGACGCCACATTTGTCATCAATGCCATTCAGGTAGGTCTCTATGATCCCTGTACCATCACAGATTTTGAGATTCCCAAAAAGTTCGGCCTCAGGCAGACCATCGGTGACACCCTGGGAATCGGCGGCATTATGCGGGCCCTGCGCACCATCCCTGTCATGGAAGATTTCGCCCGGGACATGGCCGAGGTATGTCCGGATGCTCTCTTTTTGAATTATACCAATCCAATGGCCATGCTGACCGGTTATATGCTGCGCCACACTCCCATTAAAACAGTGGGGCTCTGCCACAGTGTGCAGGTATGTTCTCAGGGGCTGTTGACGGAACTGGATATGGAAGATAAGCTGGAAGGCCGCAAAGAGCTGATCGCCGGAATTAATCATATGGCATGGCTGCTGGAAATCAGAGACAAGAATGGTGTGGACCTCTATCCTGAAATCAAAGGCCGGGTAGCCGGCAAAATGGCAGACCCCGATTTCAAGGATAAGGTTCGCCTTGATTATATCAATCACTTCGGCTACTATTGCACCGAATCCAGCGAACACAACGCAGAGTACAATGCATTCTATATTAAGAGTAAATATCCTGAACTGATTGAGCGTTATAATATTCCCCTGGATGAATATCCCCGCCGCTGCGTTAAACAGATTGAGTCCTGGAAAAAGGAATATGCCGAGCTTCTGGAAAACGGCGTCAAGGATCACAAGCGCTCCAAAGAATATGCTTCTCATATTATGGAATCCGTCGTCACAGGCATCCCCTACCAGATCGGCGGCAATGTCCTGAACACCGGTCATCTGATCTCCAATCTCCCCGAAGAGGCCTGTGTGGAAGTTCCCTGCCTGGTAAACGGCCACGGAGTACATCCCTGCCATGTGGGAGCGCTGCCCGTACAGTGTGCCGCCATGAATATGACAAATATCAATGTGCAGCTGCTGACCATCGAAGCGGCTCATACCCGCAGGCTGGAGCATATCTATCAGGCGGCCATGCTGGAGCCCCACACCGCAAGCGAGCTGGACATCGACAGCATCAAGAAGATGGTGGACGAGCTGATCGCCGCACACGGCGATTACCTTCCAAAATATCACTGAGCCCTGACAAGCAGGAAGCTTGAAATCGGACAAAAAATATGGCCCTGTAGACACCAAATCTACAGGGCCTTCCTGCGGAAGATGGGACTTGAACCCACACGGCATTGCTGCCACAAGATCCTTAGTCTTGCTCGTCTGCCAGTTCCGACACTTCCGCGTGCAATAAATCACTGCAAGAAGTATCATAGCACTTTCCCCTCCCGCTGTCAACAAAAATATGCAAATTCCGCCGTTGTTCCGCCGCTGTCCGTTCAGGCAGCATTTTTCCAAACCTATCTCTATCTTTTTTCTTCTCCGGCACCCCTGTCCAGAATGCCGTTCAGCCGTGTGAACAGCATGGACGCCGTGACGGATGCCGCGATGATATCACTGACAGGCTCTGCCACAAACACACCGAACACCCGATCGGAGAACACATAGGGCAAAATGAAAATCAAAGGAATCAACAGTACCAATTTCCTCAGACACGCCATCAGCAAGCTGATTTTTGCCTGTCCCAACGCCATGAAGGTCTGCTGGCACCCAATCTGGATACCGGTGGAGAAAATGCCCGCCATATAGATCCGCATAGCCCAGACAGTGTATTCCACCAGCGAAGAATCACTGCTGAATATGCCTGCAAATACCTGGGGTATTAACAGCAAAAGCAGCCACATCAGTGTCGAATAGCCGGCACAGGCCAAAAACTGACACCGAAAAGCCTGTTTCACCCGCTCCTTCTTACCCGCGCCGAAATTAAAGCTCATAATCGGCTGACCTCCCTGGCAGATTCCCTGCAACGGCAATGTCACAAGTTGGCTGCAGGAAGAGATGATCGTCATGGCTCCCACCGCCACATCACCGCCAAACCGGGATAAGCTGCTGTTAAAGCTGATATTCAGAATACTTTCCGTGCTCAGCATGACAAATGTGGATATCCCCAAAGCAAGACAGGGAAGAATGACCTGAGACTCCAGCTTCATGTTACCTGCAGTCAGTTTCAGCAGCGTTCTGGGACCGCGCAGGAAACAAAGCACCCACACCGCACTGACTGCCTGACTGATTACGGTAGCCACGGCGGCTCCCCGGACTCCCATATGACAGCCGAAGATCAGGATAGGATCCAGAATAATGTTACACACCGCACCAACCACCGTTGTAATCATACTGAATTTGGCAAATCCCTGGGTGGTAATAAAAGGATTCAAACCCATGACAATCATGACAAACACAGTTCCCAGAATATAAATCCGCGCATAGGCCAACGCATAAGGCAAAGTCACATCACTGGCGCCGAACAGACGAAGCAGCTGAGGCGCAAACAGATAAAAAAGGATGGTCAGAGCCGCCGCAAAAATCATCAGTACTGTAAAACAGTTTCCCAGAATCTTCCGGGCGCCCTCCGGATCCTTTTTGCCCATGGCGATAGCCGCCCTGGGCGCGCCGCCGGAGCCTGCCAGCATGGCAAAGGCATTGATCATCATTAAAATGGGGAGAAACAATCCCACGCCCGTCAGCGCCGAAGCCCCTGCGTCAGGGATATGCCCGATATAGATTCGGTCCACGATGTTGTATAACATATTGATCAGCTGTGCCACCACCGCCGGAATTGCCAGATTCAACATCAATTTGGGAATATTCCCGGTCCCCATGTCCTGTTTTGCCATATGCCAATTCCTCCGTTTCCATTACGCAGGACTCCTCTCAGAACCATTTTTCTGATCCGTTCCACATCTTCCTGCGTTTTCTGATAGCATTATAGCAGAAATGAAAGGCCATGGCAACCGGGCGTATTAATTACTCCGCCAGATACATTTTCAGACCATCTTCTACCTTCTGTACCGTATCTTCTTTGGACTGGGCCCCATTCAGATAGCCTTCCAGAGCTTCTGTCAGCACTTCCTGAATCTTGGCGTCTTCTCCCGTGGGCTTGTTCAGTCCCTTGCAGATTTCCACCAGTCTCTGTGCCGTTTCCGGCGAAAAGTCTTTGATGGTGAACTCCACGAAGCTTCCATCCGCCTCGATCGCCGTTTCCGCTTCCGCATCAGAGCGGTCACGGCCGGCCAGCGCCTCCAGAGAGGCAGTATTGATGGGAAATCCACTGTAATAATCCGTTCCCTGAACAGCTTCCGAAAGCGCAAACTTCAAAAAGTCCTTTGCTGTGTCTTTATATTGGCTCTTCGAACAGATTCCCATCTGCATGGAAGGGATAAAGCTGTTCTCAAAGGCTGTAAATTCTCCTTTCACATACTCTGCCATAGCGATTGGCGCCATACTTCCATTAAAGCCATCGGCTTCATAAAATGCCAGTTTTGCCTGGGAAGCCAGTTCCCACATATTAAAAGCACGTTCATTTTCGTCACGGGAAGCCTGTATCCCGCAATTTTCCGCAATTTTTTTCAGATATTCCAGGTAAGTCCCCAGAGTCTCCTTATCCAGCTGCTTCTCTTTGACCATTTCTCTGCAGAAATAGGGATAGAACCTCTCTACCAGCTCACCTACAGTCATAGGACCCATATAGCTGTAATCCGACTGAGACAGGAAAGCGGCCAAAGTCTCCATGGATTCCATATCACCGGCGGTAATATCTCTTCCCAATGCCATGGAAAAAGCAAATTGCAACGGCACCACATATCTGCTCCCATCCTCCTTCACATAGCTCTTCGTGATATTGGAAAGCACCTCTCCGCTCTCTTCCATGGGCTTCAACACATCATTAATGTCCTCCAACAGTCCCTTCTCCGCATAGGATTCTATATTCAGATGATCCATCACCAGAATATCCGGCGCATCCTCCCCTAAAAGCATGGTATTCAGATTCTGATATACCGTATTGTAATCTGTCTCATCATAATAATACATGGGATATGCCGCTTCCACAGTTATCAGTACCTCCGGATGGGCCTTATGGTAGCCGACTGCGGCCTGTTTCAGAATGCTGTTGTCATAGACCGTATAAAGCCGCAGGGTCTCCTTCACCTCTGTGACAGCTTCCGGGTCATACTCATATTTCTTCAAGGTGTTGCCCCCTGCGCTAGATTGGAAAACCGCGTAAATTCTGCCGTCCTGTGTGGCAGTTATACCAGTGCACCAGCCGTCTGCCAGCGCAAATTCCGTCTCCACACCCTCCATCAGTTTCTCCCATTCCATATTACCGGAAGCGTCTTTTCCCCGGAAAATGCCGTCTTCTCCCGCCGCAATCAGAGTGCCGTCAGGCAGCGCACAGAATTCCACTCCGGCGGCACTTTCAGAAAAGGTAATGGTCTCTGCGCCGCTCAGCTTTCCATCTCTGCACTTTTGAATTTCCATGCTGGCAGACCCAATGGAGCTTCTGGAATACAAATACACATTCTCTCCATCCGTCATCATTCCATCATAGTAATCCGTCATCTGTTCGCTCTCCAGCAGGCTTCCATCCTCTCCGTTCAGGATTTCAATGTTGGGTGAGTTGATTACCACCAGCGTTCCGTTGTCCAATAGTGCCGCTCCCGTAATCATACCATATCCACCCCATTGTTCATTCGGAACCGTCCATCCTTGAGGCGTAATTTCCTGTGCTTCTCCTTCCCCGCCTTTCCAGAGGTGCGATTTGTATTCTTCCTCGCCTCCCTCGGTATAGCCGGCCACAAGATACCGGGAGCCGCTCTCCGAAGACAGCAGACGTATATCCAGCCAGTCACTGGCAGTAGGCAATTCCAGCGCCTCCATCCACCCTTCTGTCACATCCGCAATTCTCTCAGCACAGTCTTATCATTTTCTATCTTCGTGGCAAACAGATGTATTTTGTCTTCCTGTGTAAAAATCTGGCGGATTTTCCATTCCTTTAGTTCTTCCGGCAATCCTTCTTCCGCCTCCACATATCTGCCTTTTTCCGGCTCGGACATATCCTCTTGTCCGGCTGCGCCGCCTCCGGTCTCTCCCTTTCCACATCCGGCCAGACTTCCCGCCAGAAATACGGTACCAACGATTGCCGCTATCCATTTTTTTAATCTCAATTTCATTCCCTCCATTCCAGTTCCGCAGCAATCCGGCTGATGCCAATTTCCGCAGAGAATTTCCGGCCGCTTTTCTGCGTCCGTAATTTCTCTGGGCATCAGCCGGATTGCTGCTGTTTCCTGTTCCGTTCCAGAACATTCTATACCTTATCCGGGGCAGGTATCCTAATATTATCCTAATTGTATCTTTACTGTATCTTAAGATGAAAACACATATTGTGTCTCCGAAACAAATGTGATAGAATACTCCTATCAATATTACATAGCCAAAGAGAGGGAGAAAACAATGAAAAAACTTATCACCACACTTTTACTGACCGCATTGTTGGCAGTTACGCTGGCAGGATGCGGTGGCTCCGACAAGAATACCGGATATCCCAACGAAGACGGCATCGCGGAAGGCGGTCTGGGGGATACCATGCATAGCTGCTTTTTTGATTTTACTGTAAACAGCGCTTATCTCTGCAGGGATTTCGATGAATACAGCACAGATGAAGGCTGGATTTTCCTTGCCGCCGAAGTTACGGTAAAGAATACTTTCGGCGAGGCACTGCCCATGTTTGACACCGACTTTATGGTGAAATGGGGCAGCGAATCCGATTACCCCTGTTATTTCGAGGATGATGTCATCGACGGACTGATGCCTGTTGAATATGAGTTGGCAAAGGATGACAGCCTCACTTCAACTCTGTTGTTCGTGGTGCCGGATGATCAGACAAGTTTCACTGTTTCTTACATGGAAGTCTTCGAAGATGACACTACCGGCGATACTTTTAATGTAACCTTTACCGCAAAAGAGAAATAATTTATCCTGAAAAACCCCGCTTCTCCTGGGAGGAGACGCGGGGTTTTCTTTAGACCACATTCCGTTGCATTTGCAATTCGGTCCAGTTTACTTTCAGCACAAAATTCTTCGCGTTGTTATAATCGGCTTTTCCGTAGTATGCCTTATGCTTTATGTCATTTACAGACTGGAGTTCCACACAGAAAGCCCCTTTTAAATCCAATACAAAATTGAATCCACGCTTCGCGAGGCTTCTATTGTTATGAATAATATAATCCCGTCAAAGCGGGAAGCCGTTTTCATAAATCCTTCTCATCAGAACACCGCTACTCCTGACCATGGCGGCTACAAATGTTCATAACAGGCACTGAATGCGGGGCGCATGTCTTCCATCTTGCCACGGGTAATATTGTACTTTACAGCTAAGCTTTCCCAGTTGTCCCTTACAATTTTCAGAATTTCCTTTGCCATCTCCCGCGCCGCTTTCTCAGAGATACCGAAATGAAAGGCCGTCTCGATGGCCAGAGAGACAGAGATTCGGTTATCTTCCTCATTTACATTCAGAGACAGCTCGTCTCCATAAGGAACCGGGTTCATCTGTTCTGATTTGAATCGAATTCCGCCCATACGGGTTTCATCATATACTCCCAGAAGGAAATCGCTGTCGTTCAGCTTCCGGGGCTTCCGCTTTTCTTTTTCTGCCTGCAGGCGTTCTCTCTTCCGCATTAAAGTCCTGCCCCAGCGGTCCGGAGAGGCATCGGCGAACATTCCGAAGATAGCCCCGCCATTTGGGAATTGTCTTCCACCATATGGATGCAGACCCGGATCAAGGGAAAGGGAGAAATGTGTATATGTCAGCCAGTCATTGTCATATTCAAAGGAATAATTTTCTCCGCCCCTGACTGTATCCACATAAAGCCGACCGAGCAGCATTGGAGTATCCCCATGAAAGTCATCATATACATATATCGTTTTCTGATTTGCCGGCATATGTCTTCCCTCCTTTCCTGATACTTTTCTGACTGTAAATTTTCAACCTTGCACTTTTAAGCCTGTAACATCGGTTTGAGTCACAGACAAAATTCTCTTTGCCAATATTATCCGGCCCCTATGGATAGGTTATAATTATAGGCTGTCCATGGTAATAAGTCAAATATTCTTATCAGAACACCTTTAATCCAAGACACGCCGCCCTCTTTTTAAAGCTCAAATATTGTCTCTCCGTAATAAAATCTTCCCTCCCTATGGGCTGTGTAAAGTGAAAATCCACTTCTTTCATGGCCTTCACGGCAGCCTGTCGGATTGTCATTTTTCCAAATTGATAGGGAGCGTCCATGTCCCGCATATACTCGATATCAAACGCATTATTGTGGTCAAACAGGGGATGACATTTCAGAATCTCCATAGTCTCCGTATCATAGAAAAATCCCCAGTTCTGTCCATGTCTGTCGCGGTTGCTGATCAGAAAATCCACAATCCACATCCTGTATATGCTTTCCCTGTCAATTCTGAGCATCTCCGTATCCGGGTCCAGCCCATTCACATTGCAGAACGAGGTAAATTCCATTCCCGTCAGAATTGCCTCTGTTTCCGTGGTCATGCAGGGGCACATACAGACATACTTTCCCTCATCCTCTCCCGCCTCGTAAAGAACATGTTCCACATTCATCTTATCTAACAGCTTAGAGCACATTACCTCTATCCGGGATTCCGTATTGCCCTTTTCTCCCAGCTTGTACAGCCAGAGTCTCCCGTCCGGATGCCTCCTCCACGCTTTGGCATATGTTCCGTTGGTGGTCAGTTCAGGCGTGATCATAGAGCCCTGTAACGTGAGATTTTTCCCGTGCAGCGCTACCTGCGCCACAATCTCGTTAAGTGGATTCTGCCTCACGTCCACTTCTTTCCAGGGCAGATTACCGTCCTCCTCAAATCTCAGCCAGTACGGGTCCAGCACAGACACAGCCCTGCAGGTGACAGCTATTCTGACCCTCTGTTCATCCGTACTGATCTGTTCAAATCCAAACAGATTATAAATCCATTTGGCGTTTGCCCTGCTGAGCAGCAGTACCCTTCCCGCAAGCCAGCTGACAATAGCCTCCTCGTTTTTCCTGGCGGCTATCACCGACTGAGTCAGGTCATAGGACGTTTGGATACTGTCGGCGGACCGCATTTCCCGTAGCTTTCCTCTGACTGGATATGGCAGATATTTCTCATTTATGACTTCATATTTTAAGGCATCGAAATCCACTTTCATAACTTCGATGTCTTTCATCATGATTACAAACGGCCTGCATCCATCCATCTCAGCTTCCCCGCAATCTGTTTTGTTCTCGAAATTTGTTCAAAGTATACTATTATTTTTATCTTTTGTAAAGATGCCGGAAAGGTTTGTCTTCACTGTGAACCAGGAACAATTTTAAACACCCGCACCGGCCCCAACACGGCTGCCTTTCTACTGACAGAACCAGCCGGAACATTCAGGAAAGGATATGTTCACAGATCATGTAAGCTGCAGGATCTTCTCCACTGCTATCCTGGTGCCATCCGTCATCACCAGCACCCGCTCATATGTGTCGATTTTCCTGACCCGGCCCCTGACTGTCACATAGGACCCTCCGGCCTTCTTCCCATCCGGGCAGAAATAAGTAATCACTGCCTCCGGGTCTTCCTCTATCCTTTCCTGCAACATCCGCAGCTTCTCGTCCAGAAGCACTTTTGCATCTTCGTCCAGCTCTATCCTTTCTTCCGTCAGCCTGCCCTCTTCTCTGATGACCTCTTCATACCCGGTCAGCGCGGCGAAGGCCGAAAACTGTGCCGCCCGGTCGGCTGTAGGCATATGCGGATGCGTCGTGGACACATGATGCGGTAAATATAGAATATCTTCGTAATTATCTTTCATTTTTCTACGCCCTGTGTCCCCCAATCTGTCTGTTGCGTTCCTGTGTCATGGCCCCTTCCTCCAGATTCATGCCTTTCAGAACGGCATTTTTTCCGAATTTCTTCCTGAGGGTCAGCATGGCTTCCTGCATCCTTCTCTCCCTGGCCAGTTCGGTCGCCTCCCTCTCCCTCTGTCTCTCCAGCGCTTCATAGTCCGTAAAAAGGTCCAGCTGCTCGAATGCATTTTCCTCCGAAGCCGGACTCTCCTCCATCACACGGCCTGCCGCCACCGTCACCCTTCTGATCAGCAGATTCCTGTCCACAATCCGGTCGTACAGTTCCGTCACAGCATCCAGAATCAGCCTGGTGGAAGAGGTCTTCCTCCCAAGGTTGATACTGCCATGAGCGTGCTTCGGGACCATTCTGCCGTAATGGTCGGTGGTCACAGGCCCTTTATAGCGCTTCCGGATGTCCGGATCGGTCAGGTTCTCAATGTCATAGCCTATGGTCAGAACCATCTGGTCCGTCACCAGCCCTTTGTCCACCAGATCCAGAACCAGAAGGTCCGTCATCTCCCGCACGATCAGCTTTCCCTTCTCGAAATCATAGGGACATTTCAGTACCTGCCCGGAGCTCATGCTGCTGTTCTCCGGCTTATACGCCTTGACCTCCGCCATGGTACAGGGTTCCCATCCCCAGGCATGATCGATCAGAAGCTCGGCGTTCACGCCGAACAGCCGGTACAGCAAATCTTCATTATAATAGTCGCCTGCTTTCCCAACGGAACATCTGGCCACATCTCCCATGGTAAACATCCCGTTTTCTTCCAGCTTCCTTGCATATCCCCTGCCCACCCGCCAGAAATCGGTAAGCGGGCGATGATCCCACAGAAGCCTTCTGTAAGACATCTCGTCCAGTTCCGCAATCCGTACACCATCCTTGTCCGGCTCCACATGCTTCGCCCCGATATCCATGGCAATCTTGCTGAGATAGAGATTCGTGCCGATTCCCGCTGTGGCGGTGAGACCCGTCTCCTCCAGAATCTCCCGTATCATTTTCTTAGCCAGTTCTCTGGCAGTCAGTCCATAAGTATCCAGATAGCAGGTCACGTCCATCATCACCTCGTCTATGGAATAGACATGGATATCCTCCGGCGCCACATATTTCAGGTAAATGTCGTAAACTCTTCTGCTGTATTCCATGTAAAGAGCCATCCTGGGCGGCGCCGTAATATAGGAAACGGAATATTCCGGATGGTCCTTCAACTCCTCCGCGTCACTGGATGAGCCGGTAAATATATGTCCGGGCGCCATCCGCAGACGTTCCGCATTTACTTCCCGGACTCTCTGAACCACCTGAAACAGTCTCGCCCTTCCCGGGATCCCATAGGCCTTGAGAGAAGGGGACACCGCAAGGCAGATGGTCTTCTCAGTGCGGCTGCTGTCCGCCACCGCAAGGTTCGTACACAATGGATCCAGTCCCCGCTCCACACACTCTACGGAGGCGTAGAACGATTTCAGATCGATGGAAATATAAGTGGGATTGTTCTGCTCCACTCCATGCACCTCCTTTTGTTTGCCTGATGGAATCATTATATCAGAACATATGTTCTTTTTCAACCATATGTTTGCATTTAACATTATTTTCCAGCCCAAAAAATCTGGTGTAGCGCAGGCCGATTCCATGCTTTACACCAGATCCTCTGTCTTGATTCTTTCTTTTTATTTTGATTCCTTATCTTATTCCCATGTATTTCCAGACAGTCAGAATACTGCCTGAATAAACTCGTTCAGACTATTGCTTCCACGATAATCCTGTCCCCCAATGTAATAGTTTTCATACCTGTTTCTTTCTTCCTGTTAAAGTTAAAGCTGAGCATGTAGCCCTTCTTCTGGCGGAAATAATCCAGATACTCTGCAAGCTGCCTTTCGCCTCTCTCATTATATTCATTCCCCCGCCATATTTTCATCTCCACCACAAACTGTTCGCCTCGGTAATCCACTACCACATCTGTCCTCCCTGCATCCCGGGTCTGCGCTTCCAGGTAATAATTCCCTGTGCCGTTAATAATGGGTTTCAGATCCCTTTTTAAATATATCACTTTGAATCGCTTCCTCAGACATGAACAGGCTGAGCAGATACATTTCAAAAATACGATTCGCCACCGCAACATAACCATCTTTTTCTTTCAGGAACCCAAACATGACTCCCAGACTGACAGGTTTTGCACCTGAGTTAAATGATATTTCTCTTCCTTCATAGAGGATTTGCGTTATCACATCCCGCAGTTCCGGGTACAACTCCAGCTGCTTTACCATGCTGTCAAAGAGCGGAATATTCTCATTTAATAGAATCCTGACTGCCTCAATGATTCCCTCCCTTGTCCACCCCCTGACAATGTCCTCAAAACCCTTTTTCTCAGGCAGCTCCTCATCCAGTATCTTGCAGACAGCCGATACCAGATATGGATATCCGGAGGTATATTGGTATATCTCCCCGGCAATCCCCTTCACATCCATACCTGTCTGGTGATCGTCTTCATATCCCGACAGCATCGTCTCAATCTGATTTGCGGAAAAACACATATCCAAATTAAATTTTGCCGCTATATTCCACGGACTGTTATACTGATGTTCCATCTCCGAACGGAGTTTTAGCTTCAGATTCTTAATGTCATATACTCCCGCAAGGATGACCGAATGAAAAGTGGGACGTTTGTCACGATTCAGATAATATCTTCTGAGAAGGCTCAGAAATTCTATAAATACCCTGTTGTTTCCGGCACTGTCTACCTCATCGATGATTAGCACCACTGGTCTGGGGCTTTTTTTACACAGATTGCTTAACCGTTGAAAAAGCTCCCTCAGGCCGGCTGCTTTAAACTCTGCTGCAAAGTCCGCCAGGGGTTGCAACATTTCCTCTCCACGCCCCATGCCCATATCCGCAGATACTTCCAGAAACATCTGTGCGAAAGCAGCTGCAAAAGCAGATTCATTCTGAAAATCACCTGAGTCTGCCTCCTGAAAATCCATAAAGATCACAATATACTCATTTTTCAAGTACTCCGCCAGCGCCCGCAGCGTTGTGGTTTTACCATACTGTCTGCCTCTGTTGATCACAAAATACTTTTTTCTGTCAACATATAGACTTTTTATCTTCTCCAGCCTGTCGACAAGCGGAACCATATAGTGTTCTTCCGGATTGCAAACACCTTCCGTATTAAAATAACGTACCATATCCGCCTACCTCTTCCTTCCAGCCTTCAAAGCCACTCACTTTCATTCTCTCACAGGATCCTTATCCCTGATGACAGGCGCAATCTGGGAAATCATATTATCCACATCTTCGAACATGGCACTCTTCGTCGTGCCCAGATTATTTGCCCGCTCGATATGCTTTATCACTTCCTGATAACGAAGCTTTATTCCGTCAAAAAACTGGCACAGTACCTGCAATGCCTTCCGGGAATCCTCTATCACACCGGAAATCTCTGTCTGTACGGATGAAGCTCCTTCCGCGGCCGCCGTAATCTGCTGAAAGGATTCCGATGTACTGTTGACAATCCCAAATCCTTTGCCCAGCTCCTCCTGAGAAGCCTGTATACTGTCACTGAGCTGAATTGCACCGTTTTCCACATGGCGCACACCGGTGTCCACATCATCGGTCAGTTCCTTGATTTCCCTGGCCAGTTCCCTGACCTTTTCCGCTACCACCGCAAATCCTTTTCCCTGCTCGCCGGCTCTTGCCGCCTCGATGGAAGCATTGATTGCAAGAATGTTGGTTTCATCCGCTATGGACACAATTTTACCCATACAACGCTGAATGTCCTTTACCGCCGTCTGCAGCTGTTCAAAAGTACTCTCCATAGCACTGAAAGAATTCTGTATCTTCGCCGAAGTATCTTTCAGGTCTTCCACCTGGTCCTGCGCCCCGGATACCATCTGAGTAATATCCTCACGCACCTGCACAAACTGTCCGGCCGCTTCATTGATATTGGAAAATGACTGCTCAAAATCCTGTAACTGCACCTGAAAATGATCCGCCTCACTCAGCACACCTGAAAAGGAGCTGCCCACCATACTCAGTTCGGATAAAGACTCTACTTCCTTCCGGGCCAGCTCTTTCTGATAGTCCCTAAGGCTGTCCGCCACATGCAGAATCGGATAAAGACTCTTTTCATCATGCCATGTCTGTCCCGGTTTTTTCCGGCCTTTTTTTGAAAATAACATTTTATATCCTCCGTTCCAGTTCCTTTTTCCTATTTTATTCGAACACAACACATGTCATGGACTGATTGACAAAGCGGTTGTTGTAATGCTCTCCGTATCCCACAAAGCCCGCGTGTGAGCCCAGTGCCCCCATTTCTTTCAGATAGGCTTGCATATAATTATGCTCGCTGAACAGCTTGTAACGGAACAGGCAGTTAACGGAAAAAACTGCGGACCGTTTCGGGAAATCCCTGCAGATATTCCTTATGGTCTCCTGCACAATGGCTCTGTAATCTCCCAGTTCCAGAAGAATCAGCACATCGGAATCATTCACCTGCCGGAAACAGGCCAGCGCATTACCGCTTACCTCTTTGATGGAGATAATGCAGGTGTCGTCTCCGTTGATCTTACCGAAAGGATTCTTGAAGGTCTGGGTCAGAATCTGCTGATCGGTTACATGGAGAATATCCTTATATACCTGCTTGGCCGAAGTTCCGTTCAGGGAACCGATGATGTAGTTTGCTCTGTCCGTATTGGAAGCGATAAAACGATAATTTCCAAACTGGTGATAAATATTTTCTTTGTAGGTCTTCACCCGGCCATTCTGATTCCGAATCAGCGCATACGCCGCCGCATCCTCGTACACTCTGCCGTTGGCAGACACTTTCCCCGCGTCTCCGGTTCCGCCCACCAGCTGTATTCCGTTCTTTTTCAACACGGAGTAAATTGTGGTCAGCACACAGGCATCGTTCCCGCTGCAGAAATCAATGCATACCGTATCCCGGGCCGAACCTCCTACTTTATGTACGTCCTTCTCCAACCGGTCAATGTATTTTACCGGCATGGAGGATACCTGCTCCAACACGTTTGCCGTAGCACTGACACCATCCAAAAATGCGATGACACCCACACCGTTTTCCACAATTCCGGTATCGTAGCTCATTCCTATACATCCGATGCTTGGAACCTTCGGATAAAGCGATTCAAGTGCCTTCACATGCGCTTCAAACTGCGTATTATTCGACAACAGCATGATAAACTGGGGATTCTTCAGATCACGAACCGCCTCTGCCAGATCTCCCCTCTGGCTCATCCCAAAAAACTGCCTCATATAGTTGCCTTCCTTTCCTGTCTCTGTATCGTAAGATCTATCAGTATGTTCGATTATACCTTATACCGGCGTATAGCGTCAACAACTATTCTTCGGCTTTTTATCCGGCCGTCTCAGGTCCTGGAAAAGAAAACGGCCCCCCGTTCCGAAACAAAGCTGTTCCGATACGGGAAGCCGTACATTTTCCTGTGGCAGTTCTGTGCCCTGTGCGAACTGTTACGTTTCCTTCTCAGGTTCTGGCCGCGCCGTCCACGGAAAGGATGACACCCGTCACATAGCTCGCCATATCGCTGGCCAGGTAAAGGAAAGCATTGGCCACATCCTCCGGTTCTCCTACACGTCCCAGAGGAATGGTTGCAATCAGCGGTTTGATCACTTCGTCAGGCAGAACCGCCACCATGTCCGTCCTGGTGACACCCGGGGCAACCGCATTGACACGGATGTTATCCTTGCCCAGTTCCCTGGCCAGAGATTTGGTCAGTCCGTTCACTGCAAATTTGGATGTGGGATATGCCACGCCGGAGGGCTGTCCGTAAATGCTGACCATGGAGCTGGTATTCAGAATCACGCCGCCTCCCTGCTCCTTCATCACTTTTGCTGCCGCCTGGGAGCAATTGAACACTGCATTGACATTCAGTGCCATTGTCTTCGCAAAGTCTTCCGGCTTGTAGTCATACAGACTTTCTCTGGCCGACACGCCCGCATTGTTAACCATAATGTCCAGGCTTCCAAACGTCTCTTTTACCGTTGCAACCGCCGTGGCAACCTCCTCCGGATTCTGCAGGTCAGGATGTAATCCGATTACTTTGTAATCCGGATTCTCCGCTTTCAATTTATCCAGAGCCTTATCCACTGTCTCCTGCCTGGAACCGCACAGTGCCACGGATGCGCCGTTGTCCAGATACAGCT
This sequence comes from uncultured Acetatifactor sp., assembly GCA_948896875.1. Classification (GTDB taxonomy): domain Bacteria; phylum Bacillota; class Clostridia; order Lachnospirales; family Lachnospiraceae; genus Acetatifactor. Next base: position 17,534 of record CAQUWW010000046.1, read on the forward strand.
TCACGATTGCGTAACCGATCCCTCTTGTACCGCCTGTCACCATGGCGGTCTTGCCCTTTAACAACTCCATTTTCCCATACCTCCATTTTAATCATTTCGGCCGCAGTGCACGCTGCCGCTGCGACTTACCTGTTCAACTTCCATATTCAGGATATCCTAATTCAAGAGTATTGTCAACTGTGCGTAAATTCATTTTACATTAACTAAATTCAGTGCTTCAGTACTCATCGGGAACCTTTATTTTTTCTGTTTGTCAAAGCAATCTTCCTCCTTCCCTGACAGCCGTAACTACAGTTCCAGTTCAATCAACATTTCTTACCTGTTTCAGGAAAGTGGATTCTAAATTTCATGACTTGCCCATTAATTTGTCAGCTGACTGGCCCGCCGTACAGCACCAGTTCCGAACTTCTCCCGGATGCAGTCCATGGCCCGGTCCAGCTTTTCCAGCTTCTCATAATCGGTAGAATCAAACAGGGACATCTGCCTGCTGTCCCCATCCCTGGTCACTTTCCCGGTCTGCACCCCCAGAAGGCGTATAGGCGTGCCATCCCATAATTCGTCAAACAGCCTGCAGGCCGCCCGATATATCTCATCTGTGATATTGGTGGCGGATTCCAGCACACACTGATGGGAACGCTGACTCAAGTCGAAGAATCGTATGGTTACAGACACTGTCTCAATCCACACCTTGTCTCTGCGCAGCCTCCTTCCAACGGTCTCCGTCAGAGACAACAGCACTCTCTTCGCTTCCTCAGCCTCTGTCACATCAGCGGCAAGAGTAATGGAATTACCGTAACATTTATTGTCCGCCGCTATCGCCTCCACAGGAGATACATCCCTGCCGTTGGCATATTCCCATAGGGCCTCTCCGTGCTTCTTCAAAACAGCCTTCAGCATATTCGGGTCTGCCTGTGCCAGCTCTCCTATGGTGTGGATCCCCATACCTCTCAGCTTCTGCTCCGACGCGCCTCCCACAAGGAACAGCTCCCTTACTGGAAGGGGCCACATTTTCTCCTGAATCTCCTCTGGAAACAGGGTATGTACCTTGTCAGGTTTCTCGAACTCCCCCGCCATCTTCGCCAAAAGCTTATTGCTGGAGATGCCCACATTCACCGTAAACCCCAGCGTCTCATAAATCTCCTTCTTCAGGGTATGGGCCGCCTCTACCGGCTCCCCGAACAGAAGTCTCGTCCCGGTCATATCCATGAAAGCTTCGTCGATGCTGTACTGCTCCACGACATCGGAATATTTGTACAGAATCCCAAGAAACGCCTGGGAGCATTCTTCGTACCATTCCCGGTTGGGCTGTACCAGAGTCAGATTCGGGCACTTTCGCAGCGCGTCCACAATCGGCTCTCCGGTACGCACATCATACTTTTTGGCCGGCGTGGACTTCGCCAGAATAACCCCGTGCCGTTTCGACATATCCCCGCCCACCGCGGAGGGAATGGTCCGCAGATCCAGCGTTTCTCCATGCTTCAGACGATACACTGCCTCCCAGGATAAAAATGCGCTGTTCACATCTATATGAAAAATAACTCTGTCTCCCATACCTGATCCTCTCCACAGCTGTTTGCTTTCCACCTTTGTTATTTGCATTATATCAGAACATTTGTTCTTTCGCAAGAGATGCTGGCACTTTTTCTTATTTCATACAACACTTGTACTATTCTATTAATCACATTCATTTCTCGATGTGTGACCCTAATCCCCAAATTCAAATTTAAATTCATAGAAATATTCAACCGTCCATTCAGGACAATTCCTATCTCAGACACCTCATAGATAGAAAATAATAAGGAGAATACCCTTGACATTAAGCCTACATAATGTTAATATAAATATGCCTACAAATTGTTAATATAAGGAGAACCTCATATGCCGCAACAAATCTCGGAATCAGAACTGGTACTCATGAAAATCATCTGGAAAAATGGAGGCTGTGCACTCTACTCTCAAATAATCGAGCAGCTGGAGCAGGATAGCGCTCTGTGGAAGAAGAATACGGTACTCACCCTGCTCTCCCGGCTGATTGAGAAAAATTATCTTAAAATCCGGAAGATCGGCAGACGCAACGAATATATCGCCCTGGTGACAGAGCAGGAATACCAGGCCGCACAGACACACAGCTTCCTGACGAAGGTTTACAACGGAAATGTAAAAAATCTGGTGAATACCCTGTTACGGCAGGATATTCTGTCGGCTGAAGAGCTGCGGGAAGTGGAGGCATACTGGGCTGAGCTCAACCGGTCTCCCGAGAAAAGCCATGATAAGCAAAGGAGTACACAATCATGAATGAAGCCTTAAAACTACTGCTGTCCCTCTCCCTGTCCGGCACACTGCTGTTATTGCTTGTCTTCCTGGCAAAACCGTTGTACCGCAACCGCCTCAGCAGACGCTGGCAATATTATATCTGGCTGGTTGTAGCGCTGCGGTTCGTACTGCCCTTCTCCTCGGAGCACAGCTTCAGCAATATCCTGTTTGAGAAGGCGGAGCCTCTTTTTACCGCCAGGACGAACATCCTCACAGGAGCATATGACGATTCCGGAAACAATTCCGCCGCAGGGCCGGATGACACTGCCCAAAAAAGTTCCTCCGCAGGAACAGATGGCACTATCGAAAAAGATCCTGCCACAGATCGGGATGTGGTGTACGAAACGGACACCATGGCCGGACCCAAAGCCGCTTTCGGGCCGGAAGAAAGTGACCCATGGAATGGAACCGCTATCTTCTGCATTTTTTTCCTCTGGCTGGCTGTGGCATCCATGCTTTTTGCACGGAAAATCACTATTTACCGAAACTTCCTGCATTTCGTCAAAGCCGCCGGCACACAGGTATCAGATATGGAAACCCTGTATCTGCTGGCTGACTGTGCGGCGCGACAACGCGTCGGCAGAAAAGTTCAGTTGTATACACGCCCTTCCATCTCCTCTCCCGTTCTGACCGGCATTCTCCATCCCGCCATTTTGCTGCCGGTCAGAGATCAGGATATCAGCGACTCCAGGTACGGAGAACAGCTGACCTGCATTTTCACTCACGAACTGATCCACTGCAGACTC
>CAQUWW010000047.1 GCA_948896875.1 uncultured Acetatifactor sp.
CTGCAGAGTATGCCAAGAGTGAATACAGATGAAATATTGAGAGAGTTTGGCGATTGGAGAGATATGGCTGATGTTATGACTGCCGGAAAAATTGCAGTAAAGAAAATTGCTAAGTATTTTGATGAAGGCATTACTTTTAATCAGGAAACTACATTGTGCGGAAAGTCAATAATAAATAATATAACAAAAGCAAAGAATAGAGGATATTTTATTGAACTACATTATATCGGGGTTGAGAGTGCAGAGATTGCAAAAGAAAGAGTAGCCAGACGTATTGAGCAGGGTGGTCATGGTATTGCAGAGCAGGATATAGAAAGAAGGTATATTGAGACATTTGGTAATTTGAAAACTGTTCTGCCGAAGTGTGATTTGACGGCATTTTATGATAATACAATAGAATTTCGCAGATTTGCAATATATAAGAATGGAATTGCAGTTAGAATTTCGCATAATGTACCGAATTGGTATGAAAGATTCGTGGCAGATATGGTGTAGATACTTTATAATAGGTTATATGCGATTTCATGAAGCGTTATGGGTAACTGACGCGTAACTTACAAAGGAGTGGAAAATGCCGTATTTTGGCCGTTTGGAACTATGCAAGAGATAGGCAGATATTATATTCAAGAACAGAAAAGAGACAGAAAACCCACAGACAGATTTTGTTTGTGGGTTTTTAGGTATGACGGAAATGTTATAATGTGTTTGACATATGTTATCATATATGATAACATGGTAGTAAGCAAAGGAAGTGATAAAAATTATTGAATTAGATTTATGGAGGATTATAAAAGGAGGTCTGAATCATGAGTAAAGCAGGGATATCTTTTGAAGAAATGAAAACTGATATGCTCAAGGATGAAGAATTTAAAATAGAGTATGAAAAGTTGAAGCCCAGATATGAAGCAATTGAACAGATTATAAGAGCAAGGAAAGAACAAAATATAACACAAGCAGAACTTGCTAAAAGAGTAGGTACACAGAAAAGTAATATTTCCAGGCTGGAAAGCGGAAATTATAATCCCAGTTTGGATTTCCTTGCCAAAATAGCAGAATCGCTTGGGAAAAAAATATCTGTGACGTTAAATTAGTGGAGGTATCGTAAATGAAAGTGGAAAAAATTGAGACACCGCGTCTGTATCTGCGAGGGTTTACCCGGGAGGATGCCAGATTTGCAATCGGCATCTGGAACGATCGGGAAATGGGAGAGTATCTGGCAGATCCGGCTTTGGAAGAGGGGGATATAGACCCTGACTATTTGAAGGAGATCGAGGTGCTGGGAGAGGATGAGGAGTGCTGCTACCTGATTGCAGAGGACAGGGGGACAGGAGAAAGGATTGGAACCTGCAGCTTTATTCCCATGGAAAACGGAGGAATCTATGACATTGCCTATTGCGTACATAAGTCCCATTGGAGGCAGGGGTATGCCACGGAAATGATCAAAGGAATGGTAGAGTATGCGCGCCGTCATGGAGCGAAAAAGATTACGGTTACAGTGGATAAGAAAAATACAGCTTCGAATGGAGTCATGAAAAAGCTGGGATTTGCAGTGGCGGCGGAGGGAAGCTATAAAAAACGGGGAACCGACAGAGAATGTTCAGATTACAAGTATGAGCTTCTGACATAATAAAGAGCTGCCGCATTTACGATTGATAAATGCGGCAGAATTCGGTCTTTACTTTTTCAAAAAGCTTTTTAAAGCATCTACGGAATCGGAAACCTTGTCCGCCGTCAATCTGGCCTTTACGCCCTGGACAACCTGATTGACCACATCGTCCGGCAAATCTATGCCCAGCACGCTTTCCAGCGCTTTTACAGGATCTTTTTGGAATTGTTCCTGCAGATTTTTGTCCTTGGTGATTTTATCTACCGCTTTGGCAATCTGTTCTTTTATATCCATCGGAATGTCCTCCTTTCTTTTACTTCGTAATTCTATCATTCCATGTCCATTATAACCGCTGTCATAAGAGATTGTAAAGAAAAAAGCAGAATTTTACCATAAAGGTCAGGAGGAGCGCCTGATAAAATGGATACAGTTCGTTGGGCAGGCTTTCGCACATTTTCCGCAGCGGATGCATTCCGGGGAACGGGAAATTTCTTCGGGAGAAAGGGACACGGGGCAGGCTTTTTGACAGGACATACAGGAGATGCATTTTTCCTTTTCCCAGTGGAGCCGGACAAGGCTGAAGCGATTAAACCAGCCATAAATTGCCCCAAGGGGGCACAGGTATTGGCAGAAGGGCCGGTAGACTTTCACGGAGAGCAGGAGAAGCAGAAGCAGGATCCCCAGCTTCCAGAAGAACAATCCGCCGGTCTGTCCCCGGAGCAAAGGATTGGCAGCCAAAAGAGGCAGGGCGCCAAGGAGGGTGCCGGAAGGGCATAAGTATTTACAGAAGGCGGGAACTTTAGCAAAGCCGTCGAAGAGGAAGAAGGAACCCACGCCCACCAGGAGAAACAGAACCAGATATTTTCCATATTTCAGAACACGATGGAAGGGCAGCCTTTTCTTCTTGCGGAAAAGGGGAATTTTGTGCAATAAATCCTGTACAAGTCCAAAAGGACAGAGCCAGCCGCAGACGAAGCGTCCCAGGAGACTTCCGAACAGGAAGAGAAATCCCAGAGCGACAAAAGGAACATGATACCCCTCTCGATTCAACAGAGCCTGCAGAGCGCCAATAGGGCAAGCCGCCACGGCCCCCGGGCAGGAATAGCAGTTGAGACCCGGGACACAAAATTTTTTTAAAGTCCCCTGATAAATTTTCCCCTTTAGAAAGCCATATACATAACCATTTGTAAGACTGGTAAAAAAAAGCTGTACGATCAGTCGTATTTTTTTCATTTTCTAACTCCTGTCCGCTTCGGCAGATATTCCTAATCACTATAAGACCCCATGAGACACTGCCTTCGTACACTTCATCCCAGGCCGATACATTCCATACAGATCATGACTGCTTTTCTCCAGATGATTTCCAGCTGTCCGTCGGCTGTACCTATACACAGAAAGAGAAGGCCGGCCAACATTCCACAAAGCCAGAAATTCTGTTTACAACTCTTCCAGAAGCCCATCGATTATCTCCTTCCAGTCTTCTTTGGCCATGGAACCCACCACCGTATCCAGAATCCTGCCTTCTTTGTCCAGAAAGAAGGTGGTAGGCACAGCAGTCACCTCTGTCAAAAGCGCATTGTAAAGGGACTCATTGAGAAGCAGATGAGGATAGGCTGCATTTGTCTGTTCAATCAGGCTTTCAGCCTTTTCTATCACAGATTCTTTCGCGCCTTCCTGCACATCGCTGACAATGCCGATGAGCTGAAAGTCTGTTGCTTCATACTCACCGGCCAGTTCGCCCAGGCCCGGCATTTCCCGCAGGCAGGGATTACAATAGGTAGCCCATACATTGATCATGGTGAGTCTGGTCCCTGAAAGGACATCGGAGGAAACGGTATTTCCCTCCATATCCTGGGCTGTAAAGGTGACGGTGTCCGGCGTGTCTTCTTCCTGAGAAGATGTGACTGCGTTGTGGGAGCTGTTGTCTGCTCCTTCCACAGCCGACCCGGGAGAACTGTGGGCAGGCTCCTTTGCTTCTTCCTGGGCAGAACAACCGCAAGATAAAGTAAGAATCAAAATGGCTGATAATAAATAGGAAATAAATTTGCGACACATAGAAAACGGTTTCCTTTCTTAAGCTTTTCTACTCGATGAATACGGATAAAATGAGAATCTCCACGCTCATGATATCGTTGATTTTACCAGTCTTGACAGCTTCCTCGGCCTCCACGCATTTTACCACCGCATTGCGAAGCGCGGAAGACTTGAAGCGGGCGGCCTGGCTCACATATTTGCCCGCGATAAAAGGCGCGACACCGATTTTAGAGCCGATGGTTCGGTTGTCAAAACCTCTGGATTTCAGCTCTTTTGTCTGCAGCAGCATATTGCACTGTCTTGCAAGCAAGAACAGAATACGCATGGGAGGCTCCTTCAGGGCCAGTAAATCATAGTACAGATCCAGTGCCTGTTTCTGTTGACCGGCGGCGATGGCGTTGATCATATCGAAAATGTGATTGCCGATACGGGTGGTACAGATGGCCTCCACATCCTCGGAAGTAACCACATCCCGGCCCATGCAATAGCAGATCAGCTTTTCCAGTTCCATCTGTATATTTTCCATGTCCGTACCGGTTTTGGATAAAATGAGCTGTGCGGTCGCTTCGGTGATACGCATTCCCTCTCTGGCCAGGATACCGGCAATCCAACGATTTAAGGTCTTATCATCCTGCATGGTAAATTCACAGACATATCCTTTTGACTGGACTGCCTTATACAGTTTGCTCCTTTTGTCCACGTCATTTTCTGTGAAGACGAAAAAAGTAGTTTCATTGGGGGAGGACAGGTATTCTGCCATTTTTTCTCCGCCGGATTTAAACAGGCCGCTGTCTGTGACAAAGATAATGCGGCGGTCGCCGAAAAAGGGAAGGGTTTCGGCCAGATCTATGACTTCTCCTACGGAGATATCCTTTCCCGCATAGAAATGTGTGTTCATGGTATCGTTATCTTCGCATAGAGCCTTGCGAAGCTTTTCGCGGTACTGTCTGCGCAGGTATCGTTCTTCTCCATAGAGCAGATAGACCTGCCTGAATTTTCCCTGTTTAATGTCATCATTTATCTGTTTCATTGCATAAATCCTTTGCCGAATCGCTGTGGATATCCCGGGGAATCTGCCGGATATGTTTCTGTTCTTATTGTGCCTTCTTTCGGGAGAGGATGTCAAGTGTTTTTTCAAGATTACTTTTTTTGTAGTAAAAGGCAGTTCTGCTTGACAAGGAAATTTTATTGTGATATAAGTGTATTAATGCGATTAATACACTTAAGACGTATAAGACAATTCAGGAAAGGGAGGTATCATGATTCTGTTAGATTATCGAGATAAACGCCCTATCTATGAGCAGGTGGTGGAGAAGCTGGAAAGGCTCATTGTAAGCGGCGGATTGGAACCTCTGACCAAGATGCCCAGCGTGCGGAGCCTGGCCATGGAACTTTCCGTGAATCCGAACACAGTACAGCGTGCCTATGCCCAGCTGGAGCAGGACGGCTACCTGTACACCGTATCCGGACGAGGCAGCTTTGTGACTGCGGAGAATGAATGGCGGGAGAACAGACAGGGCAAGATTTTGCAGGAATGGAAAAGTATTACTTTGCAGGCGAAGGAGGCGGGACTGGGGGAAGACCGGCTTTCCGAAGAGTTGCATCTGCTATATGGGGAGGGAGGACAATGATTGCATTTCAGGAGATCAGCAAATATTTTGACAAAGTGAAAGCCATTGACAATGTCACTGCTACTATCGAAGAAGGGCATGTGTTCGGACTGATCGGCACCAACGGTGCGGGAAAGTCCACGCTGCTGCGTTTGCTGTGCGGGGTGATGAAGCCGGACAGGGGGAGCATTACCGTGGACGAGGAACCGGTGTATGACAATCCCCGGGCCAAAGCCAGGATTTTCTATATTTCCGACGATCAGTATTTTTTCAAAAGCGGGACGCCGAAGGATATGCTGCGGTTGTACCGAACCTACTATCCCGGCTTCGACACGGAGAAATGGAAGGAAATGATGGAGAAATTCGGGTTGGATCCCGACAGGAAGATCAATACCTTTTCCAAAGGAATGAAAAAGCAGCTTTCGGTTATCTGTGGGATCTGTGCCAACACGAAGTATCTGTTCTGTGATGAAACTTTTGACGGTCTGGACCCGGTAATGCGGCAGGCTGTAAAAACCGTGTTTGTCAGGGAGATTGAAGAGAGGGGACTGACGCCGGTAATTGCTTCCCATAATCTGCGGGAGCTGGAGGATATCTGCGAATACGTGGGACTTTTGCATAAGGGCGGTATTCTCTTCGAAAAAGATATTGATGAAATGAAGCTGAATATACATAAGGTGCAGTGTGTGGTGAAGGAAGAAGCGCAGCTGAAGCAGATCAGGGAGACGCTGGAGGTGGTGACAATGGAGAACAGAGGGGCGTTGTACACTTTTACGGTCAGGGGAAAGAGAATGGAGCTGGAAGCCTTTCTGGAACAGCTTGCGCCGGTCTTTTATGAATTGCTGCCATTGTCTCTGGAGGAGATCTTTATCAGTGAAACGGAGGTGAAGGGGTATGACGTCAAAGCACTTATTCTTTAGGGTAATGAAAGAAGATCTGCGCCATAAGATCTGGATGATTGCGCTTTCGACTCTGGGACATTTTCTGCTATTGCCTGTGGCGTTGCTGATCTGGCGGAGCAATGAAATAAGCAGGTACGGCGGTATAGACGGCCTGCTGACGCAGCAGGAGTGGGTGATACAACAGAAGAGTGCATGGATTTTCTCTTTTTTCTCCGTATACCTGCCGCTGGCCGGCGGAATTCTGGCGATTCTGGGAGCGATGATTGTGGGGCTATTCGGGTTCCGCTATGTGTTTCACAAGAATATGGTGGATACGTATCACAGCCTGCCTGTACGGCGCAATACACTGTACGGCGCCTGTTATGTGAATGGAATCCTGATATGGCTGATTCCCCTTCTGGTCTGTCTGCTGCCTACGTTGATTCTGGGATGCACGCTGTTGGGGCAGCTGGGTACCACTCAAATGCTGGGAGATATGTTGATGGAGATCGGTGTGAATCTCCTTGTGCTGCTGATTGTTTATCTGGTGGTGTATCATCTGGTTCTGACAGCGGTGATGCTTTCCGGGAATATGTTGAATACGCTGGTCTGTATCGCTTTTCTGGGCTTTGGGGCAGTCTCCCTTTATGGCCTGGGAGTGGCGTATTTTGATGCATATATGGATACTTTCCGGGCGACAATACTGGACTGGAATAAAGCGTTCCATGCTTCCCCACTGCTATCTGCGCCGTATCTTCTGAGTCTGCGGGTGAGAGAAGCCCGGTGGGATGGGGCATCGGGACTGGGGAAAAGCATTTTGATCAATGCCGGTATGGCAGCGGTGCTGGGAACGATGGCATGGCTTCTTTATCGTACAAGAGATTCTGAGACAGCGGGACAGGGGAGCGGGAACCGGTGGGTGGCAGCCTGCTTCAGAAGCGTGATCGGTGTGGAGGCCGGTTTGTGCGGCTGGGGACTGTTTGTCCTGCTTGTCTCAGACAGCCAGGCTGTTGGATGGGGGATTTTCGGTGGGGTACTGATGGCGATTCTGGTGTTCGGCGTGTTGGATATTGTGTTCCAGATGGATTTCAAGGCATTTTTCGCCCATAAAGTACAGATGGCAGTCACTGTGATTCTGGGGCTGCTGGTATGCTTTGCCTTTTGCTGGGATTGGTTTGGGTATGATACCTGGCTGCCGGATCAGGAGGAGATTGCGGAAATTGCCATTTATGATGAGAAGCTGACAAATCAGAGATATTCCGGAGCAGAACAGAAGGTTCTGGAGCAGATGCATATCCGGGATACGGAGACCGCATATGCTTATTTGGAAAGGGTGGTAGCCAGAGAGAAGGAAAACAGAAACCTGTCCTATGGAGAGTATGACGGCGTGATGACAAGAGTCACACTGAAAAATGGCAGGAGTTATTATCGGTATTATGTGGTGACAGAAGAAGATCAGGAAGTATTCTGGCCCATTGTCACCAGCCGGGCCTATCTGGAACAGACATGGCTGTTAGACGAGGCTTCCGCCGCAGATTGTGTCCTGATAGATATAAACGGCAGAGGAGGATGGAACTCTTTTTCAGAGGATAAAACGTTGAGGGAGATGACCCTTTCCATTATTCGGGCATATAATCAGGATCTGGAGGAACATGCCGGGAAGATATTACAGGGGAATGGAAATGTGGTGGCGGCCATAGAGCTGGAATTCAGATATGGGGAAGGGAAAACCAGGATAAGAGAGTCCAACAGACTGTATGTCTATACTTTTATGGAGCATACCATGGAAGTGCTGGACCAGATGACTTCTGACGGCTGGCTGCCGGCGGAAGAGGAGGCTGAAAAGATTCGGTCCATTGAGCTTGCATTGGGCAATTATACCGATGAAAGTATGGACAGTCAGAAACGGATAGCGCTGGCCAGAGAGATTTACGGTGTCCCCGAACAAGCTGTCCCGGATGAAAATGAGACAAAGGAAACCGGGGAATCCGGCGGAATCGGGGAAGGTACAGAGCATGAGATACAGGAACAGGTTCAGGTAGACTTTGGTGTGGAGACGTTTTCGGCAGAAATGTGTGTACTAAATATCACAGACCCGGCGGAGATAGAAGAGTTGGAAGAGCTGCTTAGCTTTGTCTGGGATTATAGTTCCGGCAGTGTATTCCAGAAAGGGTATATTTCAGTTGAGGTGACAATGGAGAGCGGTACCAAGTGGACGGGGTGTCTTAAGAAAGGAACTCTGCCGGAAAAGTATATTTTGAGGTTTGGAGAGCTGTAAAACATAAAAAACTCCCTCTCCCGGACAGCTTTGTGTTGAATCCACAGTGTAAATCTGGTACAATAGACTTTGAAATGCATTTTGATTTTAGATTCAATAGAGTTTAAAATAAAATAGGATTCAAAATTCATTTGAATTAAGAGTCTGACAGACAGAGCACAGAGAGGTAAAGTTATCGTGAAAATAATCGATAAAGTATTCGGCACACGCAGTGAGAGGGAGATCAAAAGGATTATACAGCAGGTGGACCAGATTGAGAATCTGCGTCCGAAGATGCAGGCCCTTTCCGACGAGGAGTTGAAGGGGAAGACCGCTGAATTCAAGAAGAGACTGGAAGAGGGGGCCACGCTGGATGACCTGCTTCCCGAGGCCTATGCCACGGTGCGGGAAGCCGCAAAGAGAGTGCTGGATATGGAGCATTTCCGGGTGCAGGTGATGGGCGGCATTATCCTCCACCAGGGACGGATTGCGGAGATGCGTACCGGCGAAGGAAAAACGCTGGTCTCCACATTGCCGGCTTATCTGAATGCCCTGGAGGGCAAGGGAGTCCATGTGGTGACGGTGAACGATTATCTGGCAAAGCGCGACGCCGAATGGATGGGGCAGGTCCATGAGTTCCTGGGACTTTCCGTAGGTGTGGTGCTGAACAGCATGACTTCCGAGGAGCGTCAGAAGGCGTATCAGTGTGATATCACGTATGTGACCAACAATGAGCTGGGCTTTGACTATCTGCGGGACAATATGGTGATTTACAAGGAGCAGCTGGTTCTGCGGGGGCTGCATTACTGCATCATTGACGAGGTGGACTCGGTGCTGATCGACGAGGCCAGAACGCCTCTGATCATTTCCGGTCAAAGCGGGAAATCCACCGCACTTTACGAGATGTGTGATCTGCTGGCGCGCCGCATGCACAGAGGCGAAGACATGCAGGAACTGACCAAAATGGACGCCATCATGGGCGTGGTGCAGGAGGAGACGGGTGATTTCATTGTCAATGAGAAGGACAAGGTGATCAACCTCACCGAGGCCGGCGTGAAGAAGGTGGAGGAATTTTTCCACATTGAGAACTATGCGGATCCGGAGAATCTGGAAATCCAGCACAATATCATCCTGGCGCTGCGGGCCCACAATCTGATGTTCCGGGATCAGGATTATGTGGTGAAGGACGATCAGGTGTTGATTGTAGACGAGTTTACCGGTCGTATCATGCCGGGACGGCGTTATTCCGACGGACTGCATCAGGCGATAGAGGCAAAGGAACATGTGAAGGTGAAGCGGGAGAGCAAGACGCTTGCTACCATTACTTTCCAGAATTTCTTTAATTTATTTGAAAAAAAGTGCGGTATGACCGGTACCGCTCTCACGGAGGAGAAGGAATTCCGGGAGATTTACGGTATGGACGTTGTGGAGATTCCCACCAATGTGCCCGTGATCCGTAAGGATCAGCAGGATCTGGTCTACAAGACAAGGCGGGAAAAGTTGAACGCTATTGTGGAGGCTGTGGAAGAGGCTCATGCCAAGGGACAGCCGGTGTTGGTGGGCACCATTACCATCGAGGCCAGCGAGGAATTGAGCAAGATGTTGACAAGGCGGGGCATTCAGCACAAGGTGCTGAATGCGAAGTTCCATGAGCTGGAGGCGGAGATTGTGGCGGATGCCGGTATCCACGGCGCGGTAACCATTGCCACCAATATGGCAGGCCGTGGTACGGATATCAAGCTGGACGAGGAATCCAGGGCCGCGGGAGGTCTGAAGATTATCGGTACGGAACGGCATGAGTCCAGGCGTATCGACAATCAGCTCCGGGGGCGTTCCGGACGTCAGGGTGATCCCGGCGAATCCCGGTTCTATATTTCGCTGGAGGACGATCTGATGCGGTTGTTCGGATCGGAACGGCTCATCAATATGTTCAATGCGTTGGGTGTGCCGGAAGGACAGGAAATCGAGCATAAGGCGCTGACCAGTGCCATAGAGTCCGCCCAGAAGAAGATTGAGAACAATCATTTCGGTGTGCGTAAGAACCTGCTGGAGTACGACCGTGTCATGAGCGAACAGCGGGAGATTATCTATGAGGAACGTCTCCATGTATTGAACGGAGAAAGCATGAGAGACTTTATCTTCAAGATGATTACCGATATCACGGAGAGCTGTGTGGACATCAGCATCAACGATGATGCCGAGGTGGAGGACTGGAATTTCAATGAGTTGAATACGCTCCTGATTCCCACCATTCCTTTGGCGCCTGTGACGCCTGCCAGGGTGGCGAAGCCGAAGAAGAACAGTCTGAAACAGCAGTTGAAGGAAGAGGCGGTGAAGCTTTACGAGAGCAAGGAAGCGGAATTCCCCAATGCGGAAGCCATCAGAGAGCTGGAGCGGGTGATCCTGTTGAAGGTCATCGACCGGAAGTGGATGGATCATATCGACGACATGGAACAGCTCCGGCAGGGGATCGGCCTCCAGGCTTATGGCCAGAGAGATCCTTTGGTGGAATACAAGATGAGCGGTTACGATATGTTTGACGAGATGACGCAGAATATCAAGGAAGAGACGGTGCGTCTCCTGTTCCATATTAAGGTGGAGCAGAAGGTAGAACGGGAACAGGTGGCAAAGGTAACCGGTACCAATAAGGATGACAGTGTGGCAAAGACGCCTGCGAAGCGCAGCAATACGAAGATTTATCCCAATGATCCCTGTCCTTGCGGCAGCGGGAAGAAATACAAGCAGTGCTGTGGACGAAAGGCATGAAAAAGCGTAAAGAATTTCTAAGGCTATAAAGTACATAGCCTAAGAAATTCTATGTTACGCTTGCCAGAATCGCGGGGGCGATTCTGGCGGTTACCAGGGAAGTCGTGGAGGGCTTTTTGGGCGATTCTGGCGGTTACTTGGAGAGTCGGGAAGGGCTTTCCGGGCGATTCTGGCGGTTGCCTGGAGAGTTGGAAAGTGCTTTAGGTGTATGGGGAATGATGTGGGATGTTCTTTTGGGCGGGAGGATGTTTCCAGGGTAAAGGAGAAGGAAGATGGAGGTTGTGCAGGATATGGGAATGACAGATCTGCAGTTTAAAAGCTGGTTGAAGCAGATTATCAGAGGACTTGAAAGTGCGAAAGAGAAGGGTACCAAAGAGGAAACGGATAAGGAGCTGGACGAGCTGCTGAAGGATCTGAAAGAGGATTTGCAAGGCTAAAAAGGCATGAAGTAACACTAAGGCACGAAAGTGCCGTGCCTAAGTGTTACTAAGTCATGCCTGCCAGAATCGCGGGGGCGATTCTGGCGGTTACTTGGAAAGATGATATAATATTATTATATGAAAAAAGGAAAGAGGTGACGTTAAGTGGTAGAATTAGATCAGATGAAGACAGAAATTCTGTCTTACGAAACTCCATTAGCGGAAGTGAGGGATTCACTTTAACACTGCTGACAAGGAGAAGCGGATAGAAGAGTTGGAGATGGAGATGGAGGCACCGGGCTTCTGGGATGATCCGGACCGTTCTAATCTCAAGATGAAGGAATTGAAGGAACTGAAAAATGTGGTGGAGGGATGTAATAAGCTGTCCACACAGTATGAAGATATTCTCACGCTGATTGAGATGGGGTACGAGGAGAATGATGCCTCTCTGATTCCTGACATTCGTGCCGAATTGGACGAATTTACAGAGGAATTTGAAGCATTGCGTCTGAGTACGCTCCTGTCAGGAGAATATGACAAAAATGACGCTATTCTCAAATTAAATGCCGGTGCAGGAGGGACTGAGAGCTGCGACTGGTGCAGCATGCTTTACCGCATGTATACTCGATGGGCCGAGCGAAAGGGCTTTAGCGTGGAGGTACTGGATTTTCTGGACGGAGATGAGGCAGGCATTAAGTCAGTGACTTTTCAGGTCAATGGAACCAATGCATATGGCTATCTGAAATCGGAGAAGGGAGTACACCGGCTGGTGAGGATTTCTCCGTTTAACGCCCAGGGAAAGCGGCAGACTTCCTTTGTATCATTGGACGTTATGCCGGATATCGAGGAAGACCTGGATGTGGAGATCGACGAGAAGGATCTGCGTATCGACACATATCGAAGCAGCGGCGCCGGCGGGCAGCACATCAATAAGACATCCTCGGCCATTCGTATCACACATATTCCTACGGGAACGGTGGTACAGTGTCAGAACGAGCGCAGTCAGTTCCAGAATAAGGACAAGGCCATGCAGATGCTGAAAGCGAAGCTGTACCTGCTGAAGCAGGAGGCCAATGTGGAGAAGCTCTCCGATATTCGGGGTGAGGTCAAGGAAATCGGTTGGGGCAATCAGATTCGTTCCTATGTACTGCAGCCTTATAAGCTGGTGAAGGATCTGCGGACAGATGTGGAGACCGGGAACGCAGATGCAGTGCTGGACGGCTCTCTGGATGCGTTTATCAATGGTTATCTGAGATGGATCAATACGAAGGAAAAACCGGACGAGAATTGACTGCTTCGGATAATGAAGCTGACGCAAGTGTCGGAGATGCCGGCATTTTGTGTCAGTTTTGCAATGACAACGTCGAAGTCTGCAGAGATTCAGGACCTGAAACGTGAACTGCGGATCAGGCTGTTTCTTTGGGATTCATCAGATCAAGAAAGAAGTAAGTGTAAGTCATCTGCATATAAGGCATGAGCCATAAGAAGCCGATGCCAAAGCTTAACAGACATAAGAACATCAGGGGGAGGAAGCTCAGTTCCAGGTAGAACAGCCTTCCCCTTTGACCTTTCATAATATTCCAGCCCTGGGCCAGGATTTCCTTCGCGCTGCTCTGGGGAAAGTCGAGAGCCAGATAAAAGGACATAGCGATTCCCAGAGAGACCGGAATATACACGCACATGCCGACAAGCATGGCAGCCAGAGCATAAAATATCCATTTATCTTCCCGGGTGGTCAGATAGTTCCTGGCCAGATACTGAAAGGGGCTGAGACAGATGGTCTGGCAGAGAAGCATGGCACCTGAGAGGAGGAGCAGCTTCCTGGAATCCGTCTTGTAGCCGTAGAATAAATCTCTGACTCCAAAGGGCTGTCCGCAGGCTATTTTCAGAAAATAGAGAGTTACCCCCGCATTCATCACGCCAAGGATAACATCCGCAACCAGCGACAGGAAATCGAAGAAGTAGGACATTGCGGAGGCGGAGCCGGAAGACCCGGTCATTGAATAAATGCTGCCGACGGTATTTGTGGCTATGGAATTAATTATCAAATGTACGACGGCAATAATCAATGCGTTTAAGAGAAAGAGGCGGATGGTGACACCATACTTGCCTTCCAGCTTATCCTTTGCCGTGTTTTTCAATTCAAAACTTTTCTTGTATTGTTTCATAATAAACAGATTCTCCGCTTTGCTTAAACTGCATAATTGAGATTCATACCCAGATATTTTGTCCGGTCCGCACTCTTTAAATCCTGCTGATAAGGATTATCCTCGTTATAATACTTGATCTGCGTATGGGTGGTGCCGCCGGAGACATAGGAACGTCCGCACTCAGGACAGATTTCCATGTGGATGGACACGGAAGCGGAGACCACTTTTCCGTCCTCTTTGGCAGCCTTTTTGTAGGCATTGGATACATGCTCCTGCTCGTGGGCCCGCACAGCCGAAGCCGCCCTTTCCGGGGATACATGCTGAGCGCTTTTAAAAGAAACCATCTCGTTGGAACCGTCCTTATATTTGCGGTTCTTGCAGGTCTGGCATTCTTCCTTCGGATCCTGGATTCCCTTATTTTTCTCAGATTTCTCCTGATCGCCGGGGAGCTGTCTGCCGTCAACAGTCTCGGTTTTTCCTTCGGGAAATCCGGGAAGCTGTCTCGCCCGCTCGTTGCCGGAGCCTGTTGAAAGGCTGCTGTAATAGGGGTCAAAATTATTATTTACGGGGGATATCATCATAGTCAAACCTCCTGTTTCAATATCTTATCAGAATTGGCGGACACTCTGCTTTTTCCGCTGCCGTTTTGGAAGTGCTATTCTTCGTAGGAGTATCCATAATATTCTTCCATAAGATCTGTAAAACTGACACCATACATTTGCTCTGTCATTGTGTCGACCTGGTTCCGGAAGGACTCGTTCTTCATGAGAACCGGCATCATTACAAAAGAATAAACCATCATTGCCACAGCGAAAGTAAGTCCCGCAGCGGAGAGGGCCAGGCCTGTGGCACAGGTGCCGCTCATTTTTTTCCCTTTCCGGTGAGAGAGGACCGCAAAAAGAATGCCCAGCGCACCCAGGGGCAGGGACAGGATAATTGTACAGGATGTGGTCATGGACAACAGGCCGCATACTCCGGCTGCGATACCAAAGCTTTGCCCATATGGTCTGTGAGTGGGCTGGTTATAATAGCTGCTGTTGGAAGAATCGCTGTTCCATCGATCCCATTGGCCGTTTCCTCTGCCAGAGTTGTTCCAGCCATTTCCTTGATTATCCATAGCGCGGGCTCCTTATCAAAAATTCAGATATACTCTATTATAGCAAGAATATCGAATGTTTTCCACTGTTTTTTTCGATAGCAGGGAAGGTCGAAATGACTTAATGTAACAGTTCAGACAGGGCACTGAACTGTTACGACTTAATTCCAGTAAGTGGAGGAACTGCTGACAATTTTCGTCTCGCCATTTTCCTGTTCCGAATAGATTTTGGTAACGCCCCACCACTGTGCGCTGCGGTCATCTTCCCGGACATCATAGGAAAAGGAGGCTTCCACTTTCAGACCGGGATACTTTTTTACAAGTGCTTCGAATACTCTGGTTATATCCTTTTCTTCTATCTGAGACGCCGAGGTCGAAATAGTCGGGCCCGAGTGCTCCCATGTAAGCATCTCCGCTGGAAATTCCTGTGAAAAGCAGGCTTTCACACCTTCAAAAATTAAATTTCTGTCTGCTTCCTGTGTGGATATTAAAATGTGCATGCTTTTCTCCTCTGATCAGCCATTGGATTACCTGATTTTTGTGTATCAGTATATCATATCTCCGGTTATTTTACCATACCGATTATGCCTGAATGTTTTTCTCCGGCCGCTTGTTTTGTAACAGTTCAGACAGGGCACTGAACTATTACCTTGTTTTAACTGCTTGACATACCTATATGGGGACAGTATCATGAAACAGGAAGTATCCGAAACGTGTACACAAGAGCAGGAAGAGTATGGAGGTATCAGCATGATTCAATTTGGAACCGGCGGCTGGAGGGCCGTCATCGGAGACGGATTTACGAAACAGAACATTCAGATTCTGGCCAGAGCCCTGTGCGGGAAAATGAAGGATGAGGGCGTTGCGGAGCGGGGAATCGTCATGGGCTATGACAGGCGTTTCCTGTCCAAGGAGGCCATGCAGTGGGCGGCCTGCGTCTTTGCGGCCCAAGGGGTACGGTCCTATTTGATCAATAAATCCTGCCCGACGCCGCTGGTGATGTATTATGTGGAAAAACGAGGTTTCTCGTATGGAATGATGATAACGGCCAGCCATAATCCGGCGATTTACAATGGAATTAAGGTGTTTACCGCCGGAGGAAGAGACGCGGATGAAATCCAGACCGGACAGATCGAGGAATATGCCGCCGAGGTGGAGCTTCCCGTGAAGGAACTGGAATATGACAGCGCAAAGGAACAGGGGCTGATCCGGGAAATTTATCCCCTGAATGAGTATTTGGATGATCTGATGGGAACCATCAATATGGAAGTAATCCGGGGCAGTGCTCTCAGAGTAGTGCTGGATCCCATGTACGGGGTGTCCGAGACTTCTCTGCGCACGATTCTCCAGACGGCCCGCTGTGAGGTGGAGGTGATTCACGACCGACATGACACATTGTTCGGAGGCCGTCTGCCGGCGCCGTCCGCGGCCACGCTGCGCATGCTCCAGACCTGTGTGACGGACGGACATTATGATATCGGAATCGCCACGGACGGAGATGCGGACAGGCTTGGGATTATCGATGATACGGGACGCTTTCTCCATCCAAATGAGATTCTGGTGCTTTTGTACTACTATCTGAAAAAATATAAGAACTGGCATGGTCCGGCAGTCCGCAATATCTGTACCACACATGTGCTGGATCGGGTGGCGGAGGCCTTTGGTGAGAAATGTTATGAGGTTCCGGTGGGCTTTAAATATATTTCTGCGAAGATGAATGAAACCGATGCGGTCATTGGAGGAGAGTCCTCCGGCGGTCTTACCGTGAGAGGGCATATCAAGGGGAAGGATGGTATTTATGCGGCCATGCTGCTGGTGGAAATGATCGCCGTGTCCGGCAAGAAGCTTTCCCGGATCGTTGCCGACGTGGAAGAGGAGTACGGTCTGATTGATATGGAGGAGAGAGATTATCGCTTCAATCAGGAAAAGAAGCAGGAGATTCGTCATATTCTGCTGGAAGAGAAAAAGCTTCCGGAGCTTCCCTTTGAGATTGACCGGGTCAGTTATCTGGACGGTTCCAAGGTGTATTTTACTAACGGCGGCTGGGTTATCGCCCGCTTTTCCGGTACGGAGCCGCTGCTTCGCATTTTCTGCGAGATGCCGAAGTCCAGAGACGCGGCCAACATATGTGAGATTTATGAGCGTTTTCTGGGATTAAGGAAGTATTAAAAGCAGATGAGATGGGTTTCAAGTGTCAGCGCGATGAAAAGGATTCGGTTGCAGTTTCCGCATTTTTCCAGTATAATTATTGCTGTTGACATGTGATGTAAAGAGAAAGGCAAGGTTATACAATGGACATTTATCTGACAATCAAAGAGGAGCTGAAAGTAGAAAAATGGCAGGTGGAGGCGGCCGTAAAGCTGATTGACGAGGGCTGTACTATCCCATTTATTTCCCGATACAGAAAGGAAGCAACCGGTTCTCTGAACGATGAGCAGCTGAGAGACCTTCATGAGAGACTGGTTTATCTGCGCAATCTGGAGGAGAAGAAGACCCAGGTCTTAAGCAGTATCGAAGAGCAGGGAAAGCTGACAGAAGAATTGCGGGAGAAGATACTTGGGGCCCAGACACTGGTGGTGGTGGAAGACCTGTATCGGCCGTATCGTCCCAAGAGGAAGACCAGAGCCAGCGTGGCCAGAGAGAAAGGGCTGGAAGGACTGGCCAGGTATATTCTGCAACAGGATGCCAAGGCTCCTGTGGAGGAAGAGGCCGCAAAATATGTGACAGCCGGCGATACGGAGCCGGAGAAGCAGGTGAAGACGCCCCAGGAAGCGCTGCAGGGCGCAAAGGATATCATTGCGGAGGATACCTCCGACAATGCGGACCATAGAAGCTACATACGTGAAATTACGGTGGAAGAAGGCACTGTTATCAGCGAAGCCAAGGATGAGAAGGCCCAGAGCGTGTATGAGATGTATTACCATTTCCAGGAGCCTGTGAAGAAAATGGCCGGCCACAGGATACTTGCGCTGAATCGGGGAGAGGCGGAGAAGGTGTTGACTGTAAAAGTCAACGCACCTGCAGAGCGGATTCTGCGCTATCTGGAGAAGAAAACCATCACTTCGGAGAATCCATATACCACACCTTTGCTGAGAGAGGCGCTGGAGGACAGCTACGAGCGACTTATCGGGCCTGCCATTGAGCGGGAAATCCGAAACGAGCTGACAGAGAAAGCGGAGGACGGCGCCATTGCCGTATTCGGCAAGAATCTGGAGCAGCTTCTGCTGCAGCCGCCCATTGCGGGGAAGGTAGTGCTGGGCTGGGACCCTGCCTTCCGTACGGGCTGTAAGCTTGCGGTGGTGGATTCCACGGGAAAGGTGCTTGACACGAAGGTCATTTATCCCACCCAGCCCCAGAATAAGGTGGATGAAGCGAAGCGTGAGCTGACGAAATTGTTCCAGAAATATCATGTGGACCTGATTGCGCTGGGCAACGGTACGGCTTCCCGGGAATCCGAGCAGATTATTGTGGACTTGCTGAAGGAGCTGAACAGTCCCATTCAATACGTCATTGTCAGCGAGGCGGGAGCCAGCGTGTATTCCGCCAGCAAGCTGGCCACGGAAGAGTTTCCGAATTTTGACGTGGGGCAGAGAAGCGCGGCTTCCATTGCAAGGAGACTGCAGGATCCTCTGGCCGAGCTGGTAAAAATCGAGCCAAAGGCCATCGGCGTCGGACAGTATCAGCATGACATGAATCAGAAGAAGCTGGGGGAAGCGCTGAGCGGTGTGGTGGAAGACAGTGTGAACAAGGTAGGGGTGGATCTGAATACCGCGTCGGCCTCTCTTCTGGAATACATATCCGGAATCAACAAAACCATAGCAAAGAATATTGTGGATTATCGTGAGACCAACGGCCGTTTTACCAACAGAAAGCAGCTGTTGAAGGTGGCAAAGCTTGGCCCGAAAGCATTTGAACAATGCGCGGGCTTCATGCGGATACAGGATGGAGATAACCCGCTGGATGCCACCAGCGTTCATCCCGAATCCTATGAGGCGGCCATGAAGCTGCTTGACAGATTGGGTCTGACCATGGAGGATGTGAGAAAGGCCCAGAAGGATGCCGCGTCAAAGCCTGCTCAGAAGCAGGACATTTCCGCAAAGGCAGCGGGAAAAGGCGGAGAAAAGGGCGGAGAACTGAAAAAGGCCGGTTCCGCGGGGACAATGCGGTCGAGGCAGCAGAAGACAATTCGTGTATCCAATACCAATACCGCTATGGGCAAGGCGCTGGCTGCAGCTATGGGCGGCGTGGATATGGGCGGCACAGGAGCATCCGGTGATATGGCGGCGCGGAACGGGGAAAAGGAGAAGCAGGCGAAGGCTGTTCTCTCTGGTAATACCAGTAAAACCGGCATGGGCGACGAAAGAATATCGGGACTGGAAAAGCGAATCAAAGATAAGAAAAAGCTTGCGGAAGAGCTGGGCATCGGGGAGATTACTCTCACGGATATCCTGAAAGAGCTGGAGAAACCGGCCAGAGACCCCAGAGACGATATGCCAAGGCCCATTCTGCGCAGCGATGTGCTGGAAATGAAGGATTTGAAGCCCGGTATGATTCTGAAGGGGACGGTCCGCAATATCACAGACTTCGGCGCCTTTGTGGATATAGGCGTCCATCAGGACGGATTGGTGCATATCTCAGAGATCACGGACCGGTTCATCAAGCATCCGTTGGATGTGCTCAGCGTTGGGGACATCGTGGAGGTGCAGGTGATGACAGTGGACGCGGCGAAGAAACGGATTGGGCTCACTATGAAGCTGCGTAAAGATAAAACAAATCTGTGAAGAATTGAAAAACACCATTTTGAACCAACAGGAAAGAATGGAGTAAAATAAGAGAACAATCATGAAAAATGCCGCAGAGAAAGCGATATGCTTTGCGGCATTTTTGTCGTATAATAAGCTTTCACAGAACAAATGTAGAACTACAATAAGCATTCTGGTGATATGTCAAGAACTTTTTGAAAAAAATTTTGATATGCTTTT